>JAZBPE010000185.1:0-25592 GCA_036353345.1 Erythrobacter sp.
AACTTCCGCCCCTCAATGCCGTCCGAACAGCTTCTCGACGTCCTCCATGGACAACTTCACCCAGGTTGGGCGCCCGTGATTGCACTGGCCCGAGCGCGGCGTTGCTTCCATTTCTCGCAAAAGCGCGTTCATTTCCGCGACGTTCAACACTCGACCCGCCCGTACCGATCCGTGGCAGGCCATGGTCGCCAGCACGTATTCGAGGCGCTCGGCCAGAAGCAACGATCCGCTGTCCTCCTGCGGCCCATGCTTGGCGATATCGTCGGCGAGGTCGCGCAGCAGTTTGGCGGTGTCGGCCTTCGCGATGGCTGCGGGGACGGCGCGCACCAGCATGGCGGCAGGGCCGAACCGTTCGACCACGAGGCCAAAGCGCGCAAGACCTTCGGCGGCGTCTTCGAGCCGGTCGCAGTCCGCCTCATCCATTTCGACCACGTCCGGCACCAGCAGCGCCTGGCTGCGCTGCGCCGCCTCCCCGGCCCCCGCCCGCTTCAATCGCTCGAGAACAAGCCGCTCGTGCGCGGCATGCTGATCGACCAGCACCAGCCCGTCTGCACTCTCAGCGACAATATAGGTGTTAGCCACCTGTCCACGCGCGATGCCGAGCGCATATTGCGCGGCGTTTTCGGGCAGTGGGGTGGCCTCCTCGGCCCGGCCTTGCGGAGCAGCGTAGGCAAGCTGCTCCTCGCGCAGCATCAGCGGGTTCCCATCAGGCGTCTGCGCCGCGTCCATCCCATAAAGCGAAAACGCTTCGTCCGATGAAAGCGCGCTCGCCGGTTCGGATTGCCAGCGCTCCATCACCTTGCGATCCGGGCCCTGCGCGCTGCGGCGGTCACCCGTGCCAAGCGCCTGGCGCAGACCGGAGACGATGAAGCCGCGCACGCCCGCCGCGTCGCGAAAGCGTACCTCGGTCTTGGCCGGATGCACATTGACGTCGACGTCGAGTGCAGGGATCTCGAGGAACAGGGCGAGCACTGCGTGCCGGTCACGCGCGAGCATGTCGGAATAGGCTCCGCGCACCGCACCTGTAAGCAGCCGATCCTTCACCGGACGTCCATTGACGAAGAGATATTGGTGGTCCGCCACGCCGCGATTGTAAGTCGGCAGCCCGGCAATACCGCTCAGGCGCAGCATCCCGTGCGGCCCCTCGCGGGCAAGCTCGATCTCCACCGCGTTGTCGGTAAGCTCACGCGCGACGATCTGCGCGACCCGCGTGGCCAGGCTCTCGCCAGCTTGGGTCGAGAGCGCGGTCCGGTGGCGCCCGTCCGCGCTGTTGGTCAGCGTGAATGCGATATCGTGCCGCGCCATCGCGAGGCGACGGACGACGTCGAGGCAGGCGCCATATTCGCTGCGGGGCGTGCGCAGGAACTTGCGGCGAGCAGGTACACGCGCGAAAAGCTGCTCGACCCGCACGCGCGTTCCCACTGGCAGTGCCGCGGGCATATCCCCGATTACCTCGCCATGATCCACGACCCGGCGCCAGCCCTCGGCAGCATCGTGCGCGCGGCTTTCGAGGGTCAGACGCGCAACGCTCGCGATAGAGGGCAACGCTTCGCCGCGAAAGCCGAGCGTCGTCACCGTCTCGATCCGCTCATCCGGCAGCTTCGAGGTCGCATGGCGTTCGAGCGCGAGGGTCATCTCATCCGGCGCCATTCCGCAGCCATCATCGGTAACCTCAAGTCGCGTCAAACCGCCATCAATCAGCGTAATGGCGATTCGCGCAGCGCCCGCATCCACGGCATTCTCGACCAGCTCCTTGAGCGCTGAGGCCGGGCGTTCGACCACTTCGCCCGCAGCGATGCGATCGACAAGCGCGCTGGGAAGGCGGCGGATGAGGCGGGGGGCAAAAGGCGGGTGAATGACAGCCATTGGTCGCATACTAGCGGCCGGGCATCGCAATTTCGAGTGTGACCGGGGAAAATGCCTGTGGGATCAACGAAAATTTTAGCATTTTTGATAAGGTTTCGCTAGGCGCGAGCGACCTTGTCCTTATTGCCAGGCGACTACGCGGCGTCCCTATCCCAGCGAGCGTCCAACCGCCCGGATTACCTACGGAAAAATATACGAAATGAGCTTCTGGAACAATCTCTTCAAATTCGGTTCGCAGAACATGGCCATCGATCTCGGCACGGCCAACACGCTGGTCTATGTTCAGGATCAGGGCATCGTCCTCAACGAACCCAGCGTCGTCGCGATCGAGACGATCAACGGGATCAAGCGCGTCAAGGCTGTCGGCGACGATGCGAAGATGATGATGGGCAAGACGCCTGACACGATCGAGGCGATCCGCCCGCTTCGTGACGGCGTCATCGCCGACATCGAGATTGCCGAGGAGATGATCAAGCACTTCATCCGCAAGGTCCATGGCAAGCGCAACCTGTTCCGCTATCCCGAGATCGTGATTTGCGTTCCCTCGGGTTCGACATCGGTGGAAAAACGCGCGATCCGCGATGCCGCGTCCAATGCCGGCGCGTCTGAAGTGCACCTGATCCTCGAACCGATGGCTGCCGCGATCGGGGCTGACATGCCGGTAACAGAACCGGTCGGATCGATGGTCGTCGATATCGGCGGCGGCACGACCGAAGTTGCGGTGCTGTCCCTGCGCGGCCTTGCCTACACAACCAGCGTGCGTACGGGCGGCGACAAGATGGACGAAGCGATCGTTTCCTATGTTCGCCGCCACCACAATCTCCTGATTGGCGATGCCACGGCCGAGCGGATCAAGAAGGACTATGGCATCGCCGTAACTCCCGAAGACGGTGTAGGAGAGACGATTACGTTGAAAGGCCGCGATCTTGTCAATGGCGTGCCCAAGGAAATCACGATCAATCAAAGCCACGTCGCCGAAGCGCTCAACGAACCTATCGGGGCGATCGTCGAAGGGGTGCGTATTGCGCTCGAGAATACCGCCCCAGAACTTGCTGCCGATATCGTGGACCAGGGCATAGTGCTGACCGGCGGCGGCGCGCTTATCCGCCGGCTTGACGAACATCTGCGCGAGGAGACCGGGCTGCCCGTCTCGATCGCCGAAGACCCGCTGACCTGCGTCGCGATCGGCACGGGACGCGCGATGGAGGATCCGATGTATCGCGGCGTCCTCATAAGCGCATGATGCCCGCCTGCGCGCGGCGGGCGCGCGGGGCACGAATTGAAGGATTGACGTAAGCCATGGCGTCGTCTTCACAGCGCCGGTCGGGCTTTTCGAAAAAGCAGCAATATTCGGTGTTTACCGGATATTTGCTTGCTGCGCTTGGCGCCGTGCTCGGTCTGGTTCTCTTGGGCATTTCGTTGTGGCAGCCCTCGACATTCCAGCCGCTGCGAGGCGCGGCGAACGACGCGGTGGCGCCGGTGGGCGAAGGCACCGCGGCGGCGCGAAGTGCTAGCTCGTCCTTCTTCGAAAACGTCGCGGGCTATTGGAGAGCCGGGCGCCAGAATGCAGCGCTTCGCCGTGAAGTCGAACTTGCGCGCATCCGCCTCGCTGAAGCGCAGGCGGTGGCGATCGAGAATGCGCGATTGAAGACGCTTCTCGAGCTCAAGGAAGATGACACCGAGCCAGTCGCGGTCGCGCGGCTGGTAGGGTCGAGCGCATCGAGTTCGCGGCGCTTCGCTTATCTGGGCGTTGGCAGCGCGAATGGCGTCAAAGTGGGGATGCCGGTTCATTCCGAGCGCGGCGTCATCGGCCGGGTGCTCGAAGTAGCGCGCGGCAATGCACGAGTGCTTCTCCTGACCGATAGCGAGAGCGTGCTGCCGATCAAACGCGCAAGTGACGGAACCATCGCATTCGCGGAGGGTCGCGGAGACGGCCTGTTGCGGATACGGCTTATCAATCTGGGCCTCAATCCGCTGAAAGAAGGCGATGTTTTCGTTACGTCCGGCGCCGGCGGCTATTATCGCCCCGGCGTTGCCGTCGCCGTTCTCTCCGAACTCACGCCTGACGGCGGTATCGCCCGCCTGATCGCCGACCCATCCGGCACCAATTACGTGCTCGTCGAGCCAATTCACGAGCCCGGCGCAACCGATGCGGCGCAAACGCGCCCGCGAGAAGCGCTCGAAGAAGAGGCTGAAGGTAGCTGATGGAACGCTACGCTCCCGCCGCGCGCTCGGACAAATATGGCAGCCGTATCAACCGCGTGCGCTCGCCGCTGCGCGCAATCACGGTCCCGTATCTTTCGATCGCGCTGGGCTCAATCCTCCCTGTCCTGTTCCTTGCCGATGTAATGCCGATCGCCCCGCCGCTGGGCTTTCTGATGCTGATCGCCTGGCGGATCATGCACCCCGGATTGCTCCCCTTGTGGATCGGCGTGCCGCTGGGTGCGTTCGACGACCTGTTCAGTGGCCAGCCCTTCGGCAGCGCCATATTCCTGTGGTCGCTCGCAATGATCGGACTGGAGACGCTGGAAAGCCGGTTTCCATGGCGCGGGTTCTGGCAGGACTGGTTAACCGCAGGTCTATGCCTGAGCATCTATCTGACGCTCGCCACAGTGGTTTCAGGGGCGTCGCTAACGTCGAACCTGTTTGTCGCAGCGATACCGCAATTGCTTTTGTCGATCCTTCTCTATCCCATTTTCGCGCAAATCGTCGCAGCGCTCGACCGATTTCGCCTCTCGCGCTCGCGGAGGATCGGGTGAAGAACTGGTTCACTTGGCGCAGCGGCGCACAGCGGCGCGGCCCGCTCGTCAACGCATCGACCCTGAAGAACACGTTCGACCGCCGCGCATTCGTGATTGGCGGCGTGCAGGGCGGAATTGCGGTGCTGCTTGCTGTGCGCATGGGTTATATCGCCATTGCCGAGAACGAGAAATACCAGCTCGAAAGCGAGAGCAACCGCGTCAACCTTACGCTGATACCTCCCCGACGGGGCTGGATCCTCGATCGCAACGGCGCTCCGCTCGCCTCCAATCGCGCTGACTTTCGGGTCGATGTCATTCCCGAGCGTCTCGCCGATCCCGATGCGATGATTGACCAACTGGGAGAGCTGCTCGAACTGGAACCAGACCGGGTCGCCGACATCAAGCTGGAAATTGCCAGTGCTTCAGGCTTCGCGCCTGTCGAAGTTGCGAGTGGCCTTGATTACGAGCAGTTTGCAGCGCTCAGCGTGCGGCTGCCCGATATGCAGGGCGTGGTGCCCCAGCGCGGCTTTTCGCGTTTCTATCCGACCGGATCGAGCGTTGGCCATCTCATTGGTTATGTCGGTCCGGCTTCGGCGGAGGAATTCGACGAGGATCCCAATCCGCTGCTTGTCACGCCAGGCTACAAGATCGGCAAGGACGGGCTGGAGAAGCAATTCGAAGAGGAATTGCGCGGGGTGCCGGGCGCGCGGCGGGTTGAGGTTACGGCGGGTGGACGGATCATACGCAATCTCGAGACGCGCGAGGATATTCAGGGCGACCCCGTCCGCCTTACCATCGATGGTCCTTTGCAGGATTACGCGGCCCGCCGGATCGGCCTGGAAAGCGGCTCTGTCGTCGTGCTGGACTGCGAAAAAGGCGACATATTGTGCATGGCCTCGATGCCAAGCTTCGATCCCAATTCCTTTTCCGACGGGATCGGCAGCGTGGAATATGCGATGTTGCGCGAAGATCAGCGCGTGCCGCTGCGCAACAAGGTGCTCAAGGGGCTGTACCCCCCCGGATCAACGGTCAAGCCGATGCATTGCATGGCGTTTTTGCGAGCGGGAGTTTCGCCAAGCGATGCGATTACCTGCGGCGGCGGGCGGCGAATTGGCAATCGTTTCTTCAATTGCTGGAGCAATCATGGCCGTGTCGACATGGCCAAGGCGATCTACCAGTCCTGCGACAGCTACTTCTATCACTTCGCCCAGCAGATCGGCTTTGATGCCGTTGCTGAAATGGCCAAGACTTGCGGCATGGGAGAACAATTCGATCTTCCGGTTACCAGCCAGTTCTACGGCACCGTCCCGACTGCGGAATGGAAGTTCGACAAATTCGGACAGGAATGGCAACCTTACGATACCGTCAACGCCTCGATCGGTCAGGGATATTACCTCGCCAGTCCGCTGCAACTTGCGGTGTCGGCGGCTCGGTTGGCGACCGGGCGTCACGTCAAGCCGCGGCTCGATCTGGGCACCCCGCCAAGTGGGTTCGACCAGGTCGATTTCCCCGATGATCACGTCCGCCTCGTGCGCCAGGCGATGAGCGATGTGGTGAACGGCCCCGGTACTGCGGGGCGCGGACGGTTGCCGCTCGAGGATACGCAGATGGCGGGCAAGACCGGCACCGCGCAGGTTGTCTCGCTCAGCGTTTCGGATGGGCGCAGCGGGCCTTGGAAGTATCGCGACCATGGCCTGTTCACCTTCTTCGCTCCGACCGACAAGCCGCGTTATGCTGGCGCAGTCGTCATCGAACATGGCGGTGGTTCGGGCGCAGCGTATCCGATTGCGCGTGATGTCATGACGTTCATGTTCGACCCCGCGAAGGGGCTCGAACTGCTCAAGGCGCTCGAGGAACAATGGGGCGGAACCGCGCAGGAGCGGCTCGATCAGCGCTATGCCGCCTATGCCACTGCACAAGGGGCCAGCGTCCCTCCAACGCGGCGCCGCGACGAAGCGATCTTCGACCGGGTCGAAGCCGAGGCGCGCCTTGACGCGCAGCGCTCGGAGCAGATTGCGGGTGGTTTTGTCGCGCCTCGCCCCGCTGCGAACCCGTCCGAACCGCCGCCGAGCGACATGACAACTCCTCCAGCCGAGCGCGGAGCGGTCGAATGAATACGTTTGCTCGTAATGGTATCATTCCCACACCGATCGCGAACCAGCCCTGGGGAATGTTGATACCGCTCTTCGCGCTTGTCGCTTTCGGGGCGGCGGTCCTCTACTCGGCCGCCGGCGGCTCTTGGGACCCCTATGCGTCTTCGCACCTCATCCGGTTCCTGGTCTTTCTCTTCATGTCTGCGGTGATCACCGCGTTCCCCCGCGCACTGGTGCGATTCATGGCGTATCCGGTCTACGTGATCGTGCTCCTCCTCCTCCTGGCGGTGGAAGTTATCGGGCAGGTGCAGGGTGGTAGCCAGCGCTGGCTCGATCTGGGCTTCATGGTGCTCCAGCCATCCGAGATCATGAAACCCGTAATCATCGTCGTGCTCGCGCATTACTTCTCATCCCTTCCCGTCGGCTTGATTACCAGTTGGCGCGCGCTGCTCGTACCGGGCGCCCTGATCGGGTTTCCGGTCGCGCTGGTTCTTCTCCAGCCCGACCTTGGAACGTCGCTCGCGATCCTGTTTGGCGGAGGGATCGTCATGCTGCTTGCAGGCCTGCCACTGCGCTGGTTCGTGCTGGCCGGGCTCGCCGCTGCAGCGATCGCTCCCCTCGCCTTCTTCTTCGGTCTGCAGGAATATCAGCAGCGCCGGGTGCTGACCATGTTCGATCCCGAAGCGGATCCGCTGGGCGCGGGTTATCACATCACGCAGTCGAAGATCGCAATCGGTTCAGGGGGGCTGTTTGGCAAAGGCTTCAACAATGGTTCGCAAAGCCACCTGCAATACCTGCCCGAGCCGCACACCGATTTCGTTTTCGCAACCATGGCGGAAGAGTGGGGTTTGGTAGGCGGCCTGTTCGTGATTGCGATCTTCACGATCATATTGCGTTGGGGATTGCGCGTCGCCGCACGTTCGCAAGACCGGTTCGCCGCCCTTCTTGCGGGCGGCATGGCGGCGACGATCTTCTTCTACATCGCGGTCAATTTGTTGATGGTGATGGGAATGGCTCCGGTGGTCGGCATCCCGCTGCCCTTCATGAGCCATGGAGGGTCTTCGATGCTGACGAACATGATCTGCATCGGCGCGCTGATGATGGTCGATCGCTGGAACCGCAACGCCCCTCGGAGCGGTCTGGCGAATTAACTGCCGCGCTGCCTCAGATCCGTACCAGTCCGAGCTTCAATGCCTTGACCACCGCACTCACGCGGTCGCTCGCATCGAGCTTGGCGTAGATACGCTTCGTATATGTTTTCGCCGTATCGGGCGCGATCTGGAGGATTTCGGCGATCACCGGAAGCGATTTGCCCTGTACGATCCATTGCAAAACTTCGGTCTCGCGTTCCGAAAGCACATATGTCTTCGGTATATTCTCGATCAGAACACAGACCCGCTGATGCATTGCCTGCGCGACCGCCCGAACAATACCGAGTTGCTGGTCCGCAACTTCAGCGATCGGTCGCCCGAAATCGAACGACGCATAAGCGTCACGCCCGCGCAGCCCAAACAATGGTATGCCGAAGCCATGGATCAGGTCATGCTCGCGCATGGCGGCGAAATAGACTTCATTTTCGGGCGAGTTTTCCCCGTGCTCCATCGCCTCTGCCCAAGTCATCAGTCGACCTGACTGCATGACACGGATCGGGATCGGGTCGCTCCGACGGAAATCATAATCGTCATACAGCTCCAACCATTTTGCGCTGAAGCCACGCGCATAGATCGAAGTCGCCCGTGAGGTCGGCTTTTCGAAGACCGGCGTTACGTGATAGCTATGCCTATAGGCACCCTGTCCACTTACAACTTCGCAAGCATAATCGATAGCATCACTGATATCGGTTTTGGCTTCAAGAGTTGCAAAATGGTGGTTCACGATAATGCAAGTAGCATAGATCAGCTCAAAATCGAAGACAATGTCCCCCGGTAAGGCGACTATGTTCTTCGTCTACAATTCGCCATCGACGTGGCAAGGATCAATTGGTCCGAGCGCTCGGGTCGCAGCCCTCTGCTAGTCAGAGTGGCAATTCGAGCCAGGAGGTCCCGGTGGCGACGGTGAGTTTTGCATGTCACCCCACGCATCGCCGTGCGTCATCGGGACTATTCCAAGTGTTTGGGCCGAGCAGGTGACAGCGGCCGCTGTTGCCGTGCACCGCGACACAAAGCCCTTCCAATCCGCATGGCCTGGCCTATATGCAGCGCCTGTTTGCGACTCGGAGGCGCTCTTCATGTCTTTCCGATCCGCGCTTCGCGATCAGCCGGTCGCATGGACGCATAGCTCAGTTGGTAGAGCAGCTGACTCTTAATCAGCGGGTCCTTGGTTCGAACCCAAGTGCGTCCACCACACTTTCGGCAGAGTCATGGCGATTTCCACTCTGAACGAGGCAGGTCAATCAGTACGATGGACCGCAATCGTGCTTGCCGGCCAGCGTCCCGAAGGCGACGCGCTGGCTACCCAGCTTGGCGTACCGGCCAAAGCGCTGATCGGGATTGAAGGGCGCACCATGCTCGCGCGCGTGGTTGACGCGCTACTCGCAACGCCCGAAGTGGCCCGCGTACTAGTCCTTGCACAACAGCCGGATGTCATCGCGAATGGCGAGCCAAGCGATATCCTCAATGATGGTCGCGTGACCCTTGCTGCCAGCGGAAATGGAATTGCAGCAAGTATCGCTCTTGCAATCGACAAGTCCGAAGTGTCCTGGCCGGTTCTGGTGACGACCGCCGACAATGCTCTTTTGACAAGCGGGCGCGTGAGCGCGCTTTTACGAGAAGCGCGCGGTGTCGATCTTGCGCTGGGCGTCGGTAAGCGATCCATCGTCGACGCCGTCTTTCCCGACACGAAGCGCAGCTGGCTCAAGTTTGCGGACGGTCATTTTTCGGGGGCTAACCTTTTCGCACTCGCTCATCCGCGGTGCCTGCCCATTCTGCGACACTGGCAAGCGATCGAACAGGACCGCAAGAAGGGGCTGAAGCTTTTTGCGAGTTTTGGTCCGATCCTCTTCCTGCAGATGCTTACACGCACGATCGCATTGCAGCGCGCTGTGACCCAAGTGAGCGCAAAGATGGGGTTTACTGCAAAAGCGGTCATTCTCGATGCTGAAGCGCCGATCGATGTCGACAAGATCGAGGACCTTGTTCTGGTCAAACGCATCCTTGCCCGGCGCTTAAAAGGCTGAGCCAGCGACGTTCCTATTCCTGCCGGGCAACAGGACGCCTTCGACGCAGCGCCAGACCGGTCGGAACGGCAAGAATGACAAGCCCAGCATAGCTTGCAATCAGCAGTACCTGCCCAAGATCGGGCAAGCTCATCTCCGCCCCGAACAACCAGATGACAGCGAGCGCCACTCCAACGGTGGCGGCGCGCGACAGGACCGGAACAAGCGCCCGCCCGCTTCCGAGCATGAATGTCTCGCATAAGGTCGCCAGGAACAATGCGGGCAAGGTCCAGGCAAGGATCGCGAGCAATTGCCCGGCTGAGCCGTATTCGTCGCCCGCAACGAGCTTGACGAATAGCCCCGCCCCCAGGAACAGCGCCGCCGCGACCGGGATCGAGACCCAAAGGGAGGTCAGCCCGACCTGGCGCATTATGTCCCTTAGTCGGTCGGCCTTGGCGGATTGCAGCTTGGATACTTCCGGAAAGAAGCTTCGCATCGCGAGGTCCGCAGGCGTGAGAACCGCATCAAGCAGCGTTTGCGCCAGACGATAGGCTCCCGCTGCCGAGGCACCAAACACGCTGCCGATGACCAGCGTCAGAAGTGGTAAAGCGCCCTGTTGCAGTGTTGCATTGAAATTCGTGCCGATGAGGTATCGCCACAGGATCGCACGCGGAACAACCCGCTCTGATTTCGACCGAACGGTTCGAGCAATACCCCTTGCCTTGGCCACGCCGAGAGCACAGACCCACAAGAACGCATCACCCAGGACGTCGGACACCACCCAAGCGGCGACAACTGCCCCCAGAGGTGCGCCCGCGAGATAGGCGATGCAAACCCCCACCAAACGCACGCTCGGCGTCACGAGACTTTGCCAGGCCATCAGGTCGAAGCGGTCGGCGAGTCTCAGGATACCCGTCGGAGTCCCGGAGACCTGCAGGGGAACAATCAGGCAATACAACGCTGCCATGGGCGCCACCTCGCTCGGGATTCCGACGCTCTGCGATGCGCTGATTGCGAACGCGCCGCCCAGCCCCATGGCCGTAACGCCAACCCCCAGGTCGATTACGGCAAGCCTTATCCACAGGCTGCGAACTGCACCGTATTCGCTGCGTTCGAAAGGATCGGCGGCGAAATGGACGAGCGCCTGCCAGGACTGGAACTTCGCGACGGCAGCCACGCCCTGCGCGACGCTGCGAAACAGCATCAGCAAGCCGAAATCGGTCAGGTCAAGGATGCGCGCGGTAACGGCAATCGAGGCGAGATGTAGCAGCGCGCCCGCCGCCTTGCCCGCCCCCATCTTGCCGGTGTTGCGGAGAACCCGCCGCAAAATCTCATCCTTGAGCCAGATGCGCATCAAACTTCTACAGTCCCGTGACCTCGTGTGGCCATTAAGAGAGTGCGCGCCCATGGGCAAACCGGCAAGGGAGAGGAGGGTTAGTCGGCATGGAAGTCATCATCGTAATTGAAGGAGACCGCTTTCGATGAGCATGCCCGGTACTATCGGCGCGGTGGTCTACGATTTGCGCGCGAGCGGGGTGGTGCGCAATCTTGTGCGCATCGCGGAGAGCGCGCGCAACGCGGAGTTCGATTTCGAGATATGGCCCTTGCGTCCACAGGGCGAATTCCTGACCCGAGCGGGGCGAGTAACGACTGTCCGCCCCATGCTTGACGCTGCAACGAAGACCCAGCGCGACCTCGACACGCTTCGGCATCACCGAACCTTGCGCGACGCGATCCTGGCGCGCGCACCCACCCTGCTCTTTTCCGCCGGCAACCAGATGCACTGGCATCTGGCGCGCGCGATCATGCCCCTCCCCACCGCGCGCCGTCCCCGCTTTCTCGGGCGGGCTAGCAATGCGGTCGTATCTCTTGGCCAAGCCAACCCGCTTCTGCGCGTCGCAATAAAGCCTTGGGAGCGGTTCCAGTACGAAGCGATGGACCATGTCGTCGCGGTGTCCGGGGAACTGCGCGACCAATTGGTGCATGGGCTGGGACTGGCGGCGGATCGGGTCTGTGTGATCCCCAACGGGATCGATATCGAGCGTTTTGCCGCCGATCGGGGGCCCAGGACGGGGAACGGTCGCCCGCTCATTCTTGGGATCGGTCGCCTTTCGATTCAGAAGGATTTCTCAACCCTGATCGATGCGGTGGCTCTGGTGGATACCGAACCACGGCCGGTGTTGCGGATCCTTGGCCGGGGGAGCGACGCCTGGAATGCGCGCTTGCGAGAGCGAGCGCAGCGCGTGGGGCTGGCGGACCGCTTCGAATTGCTCGGACATGTGGACGACGTTGCCGAGCATCTGAACCGGGCGGATCTGTTCGTTTCCTCATCGCGCTGGGAGGGCGCGAGCAATGCGGTGCTGGAGGCGCTCGCTTGCGGCACACCGATCGTGGCGACGCGTGCGCCTACGGGTATTGCAGAGGTTCTGAAGCCGCTTGGCGAAGAATGGCTGGTACCGGTCGGTGGCGCACGTGCGCTTGCCGGTGCTATCACAAACCGACTGGCCCGCCCGCGCAATTCTGAAGAGCAAGCGGCGCGCGCTCATGATTACAATCTCGAGGTGATGCTCACGCGATATCGCTCTGTGTTCGCGGAACAGCTCGAGCTCGCGCTACGCTGACCAATGGGAAGAACGCGATCCGCTCTTGCCATCACACGCAGATGTGATAAATTTGCAATATGAACACATCAACTATCACACGCGTTTGCGAACTCGTTGATAGCGGGCAGATGACCCGTGCCGGTCTCGCTCGCGCCGCTGGACTGCACGCGAACACCCTGCGGGATGCCGGAACCCCTGACTGGAACCCGACGGCCGAGACGCTGGCGAAGCTCGAAGCTTTCCTAAGAGCGAATGACGACCGCCCGGTCCTGGTAGGGATTGAGGAGATTATCGATGAGGCGCGCAACGGGCGCATGTATATCCTTGTCGATGATGAGGACCGCGAGAACGAGGGAGACCTTATTATCCCAGCGCAGATGGCGACCCCCTCGGCCGTCAATTTCATGGCAATGCATGGGCGTGGCCTGATCTGTCTTGCGCTTGACCGCAACCGGGTTGACGCGCTGGGGCTCGAACCGATGAGCCGGAACAACACCGAAGCGATGCAGACCGCGTTCACCACTTCGATCGAGGCCCGCGAAGGCGTGACCACAGGTATCTCCGCTGCCGATCGCGCGCGTACCATTTCCGTTGCGATCGACACGACGAAGGGGCCTGGCGATATCGTCACGCCCGGTCACGTCTTCCCCCTCGCCGCCCGCGATGGCGGCACGCTGGTACGCGCAGGCCACACCGAGGCGGCGGTCGATATCTCGCGTTTGGCCGGTCTCAACCCCTCGGGTGTGATCTGCGAGATCATGAACGAAGACGGGACAATGGCCCGGCTCGACGATCTGGTCGCATTTGCACGGCGACATGAACTCAAGATCGGTACGATCCGCGACCTCATCGCCTACAGGATGCGGAACGATCATCTGGTCGAGCGGCTTGGCGAGCGCGCTTTCGAAAGCGATTACGGCGGGCACTGGCGGCTCATTACCTATCGGGACCGGATCGCGGACAGCGAGGCTTATGTGCTGCAAAAAGGGCATGTCGATCCCGAAGGCCCTACCCTCGCCCGGGTCCACCCGATCTCGGTATTTGACGATGTTCTGGGCGCACAGGGGCCGCGAAAGCGCACGCTGCAACGCGCGATGTCCGCAATTGGGGACCACGGCGCGGGCGTCATCGTCATCCTCACTCAGCGAGTGGGATCCAGCGGCGAATGGACGCAGGACGAGGAAATCCGCAATATCGGGATCGGCTCGCAGATCCTAGCAGATCTGGGCATCAGCAAGATGGTCCTGCTCTCCAATTCCCGCCCCGACCTCGTCGCCCTCGAAGGCTACGGCCTCGTTATCACGGGCCATCGGCCCATTCCGGAGTAGACTTATGGCCCGTTTCCTGATTGTCGAAGCGCGTTTTTACGGCAGCCTCAACGACATGCTCGTCGCTGGCGCGAAAGCAGTGCTCGAAAGCGAGGGGCATGATTGCGAGATTCTGACCGTCCCCGGCGCGCTGGAAATACCCGCCGCGATCGCGCTCGCGCTGGACAGCGGCGACTACGCCGGGTTCGTCGCGATCGGCGTCGTCATTCGCGGCGAGACCTTTCATTTCGAGATCGTTGCGGGGGAAAGCGCGCGTGCAATCATGGCCCTCACGATCGACGGGATTGCGATTGGTAACGGCATACTGACGGTCGAGAACGAGGCGCAGGCGCTGGTGCGGGCTGATCCGGGGCAAGGCGACAAAGGCGGAGAAGCGGCCCGCGCGGCGTTGGCGCTGCATGGGATTGCAGCACGGTTCGCGGCGTGAAAGGTTAACGCCTCGTTTGCACGGCACTACGTGATTCCACGGATACAGAATTTCATAAGTCCACGTTATGCAAGGGTCATCAACCGGAACGATGGGGTGATCAGACCGTGACTCACGATTTTTTCAGTATGGCCGATATGCGCAGCAGTCTGGTCGATTTGGAGGTCGTGCTCGAACGGCTCGATCGGCTCGAATGCGGGATCGCTGCGATCCATGTCGAGGCCGCTGCTTATGCGCTGAAGGACAACCTGGCAGCGATGCGAAGGAATTCCGCTTTCGGCGACCGCCTGATGGACAGGTCCTCACCACGAAAGCCCATCCTGGCGTAAGGCGCGGCAGCGCGCACACCATCTCCATAACCGCGCTAAGCGGTTACCCGTATTGCGGACTTCGTTTTTCGCAAGCTAACCGGCCCTAACCTTCAGGATATTAAGGAGCGATCCCGTGCTCCTGATCCTTCGAGGGGGCGAGGGCGTCATGACAAGACGATTGGAATTGAACACCACTATCGGGCTGTCCGACGCGGCATCGTCTGAATGTCTGAGCGGGCGCGCATGACATTACACAGCTCCGATCCGAAATTTGCGCGTTCGCTTGGCGAACTGTCCGAATTGGCCGGAAGGGACCGCGACGCGCTGCAGGTCATTGCCGCACAGCTCGAAGACATCGTCGATGCTATCCGATCGACCGCCAGCGACAATCAGGCAGCCTCGCATCGAGGAGCGATCCTGCAACCGGATACAGGGCAAGAGGCCAGCCCATCGACATTCTTGAACGTCGCAACTCGCAATAAGACGCCGGACCGCAATACGACGTCCGACCTTCACAAGACGCCGAATCGTAAGACCTACGTTGCGATCGCCCGGCGCATCTACGCGATGCGGCGCGAACGCAATGCGATCTTTCACCAACAAGAGCTGTTTGGCGAACCGGCGTGGGATATCCTGCTCGACCTCTATATTGCCGAGAGTGAAGGCAAATCAGTCTCAGTGTCAAGCGCGTGTATCGGCTCTGCGGCGCCGCCAACCACGGGCCTGCGCTGGCTCGGCGTGCTGGCAGCACACGGCTTGACCGAACGCACGCCAGACCCGGAAGATCAGCGACGTATTCTCGTGCGCCTCACTCCATGTGCGATCGAAGCCATGGATCGCTATCTTGCGCAGCTATCAGGTGCACAATAGCAGCTAGGCGGATAATGCCCCAAAACAGCCCAACCCGGCATATTCCGCGCTGTCGCCGAGCTCTTCTTCGATCCTGATGAGCTGATTGTATTTCGCCAGACGGTCCGAACGCGCGAGCGAACCGGTCTTGATTTGCCCGCAATTGGTCGCAACCGCCAGATCGGCGATCGTCGCATCCTCGGTCTCGCCCGAACGATGGCTCATCACCGAGGTATAGCCTGCGCGCGTTGCCATATCGACAGCGGCGAGCGTTTCGGTCAGCGTGCCGATCTGGTTGACCTTGACCAGCAGCGAGTTTGCAAGTCCATCATCGATACCGCGCGAAAGGCGCGCCGGATTGGTAACGAACAAATCGTCGCCAACCAATTGGACGCGATCGCCAAGAAGCTCGGTAATCGCGCGCCAGCCATCGAAATCGTCTTCGGCCATCGCGTCCTCGATCGACCGGATCGGGTAATCCTCGCACAACTTGGCCAGATATTGCGCCATGCCCTCACCATCGAGCTCCAGCTGTTCGCCTGCAAGCCGGTAGCGACCATCGACGAAATATTCGGTGGCCGCGCAATCGAGGGCAAGCACAATATCGTCGCCCGGTTTGAACCCGGCCCGTTCGATCGAAGCGAGGATGAAATCCAGCGCGTCACGCGTGCTCGAAATATCGGGGGCAAACCCGCCTTCGTCGCCAACATTGGTGGAAAACCCTCGCTCCTTGAGGCCAGCCCTAAGCGTGTGAAAGACCTCCGCACCCCAACGCACGCTTTCGCTCAGGCTATCGGCGCCGATCGGCATGATCATGAATTCCTGAATGTCGATCGGATTGTCGGCGTGTTCTCCCCCATTCACGATGTTCATCATCGGAACGGGCAGCCGATGTGCGCCAACTCCGCCAACATAAGCGTAGAGCGGCAAACCGCGCGCGCTGCCCGCGGCCTTGGCTACCGCAAGGCTCACTCCAAGGATCGCGTTCGCGCCAAGCCGTTCCTTGTTGTCAGTCCCGTCAAGCGCGATGAGCGACAGGTCGATGTCGCGCTGGTCCTCGGCATCGAAGGCGCCTGTCAGCAGATCGCGGATCTCGGTATTGACCGCCGCAACCGCCTTCAAGACGCCCTTGCCGCCGAAGCGCGCCATATCACCGTCGCGCAGCTCGACCGCCTCGTGCGCGCCGGTCGATGCGCCCGAAGGCACGGCGGCGCGCCCGAAGCTGCCATCGTCCAGTAACACATCCACCTCAACCGTCGGATTGCCACGACTATCCAGGATTTCGCGCGCGTGAATATCGATGATGACGGTCATGTTTGGCTCCGGCGGCGAAGTGTTGTATAAATATAGGACACCAATCGTATGGCAAGCATCCCGATGGCCTCGCAGCGGCGCACTAAGCGCCGGAACCGGGTCACGCAAGCCGCGTTGCAATGGGAACAACATCGATCGGGACATCATTGTTTCAGCACTATCCCACGGAGGGCAAAAGAAATCATGGCAGAGACCAAGAGTTCAAAAGCGACGAGAAAAACACCCGCCAAGACCCCGGCAAAGGGCGGCGCATCGAAATCGGAAGGACTGAGCAAGGCCTCCTCGACGAAGACCGCCGCTACTGCGAAGTCCGCAACACCTGCACCGTCGAGCACGCATGACGAATTCGGCGCAGGCACAGCCGAAGCGAAGAGCCGGTTCAACGCTGCGCTCGAAGAAGCGAAAGCAGGCGCTGCCGCCTTGCGAACCGAAGCGCAGACCCGTGCCGGTGCCTATCGTAGCGATGTGAGGGACAAGGGAGACGACTTTGTGAACGAAGCCAAGGTGTACGGAGAAAAGGCCCGAACGCGTGCAGCCGAACTCGCTGTCGACGGCAAGTCCGCCACGTCCGACGCTATCGCTTCGCTCTCCCGTGCCGTAGGCGATACCGCCAGTCAGATCGACGAGCGGCTGGGCGAACAATACGGCGATTATGCGCGTTCGGCTTCACGCAGCCTTGCAGAGACCTCGGCAAAACTCGAAGCGAAGAGCGTCGAGGAGCTTGGCGAGGATGCTCGCACCATGGTCCGCAAGAGCCCGGCCGCCGCGGTTGGCATAGCAGCCGTAGCTGGCTTTCTCATCGCTCGACTGTTCCGCGGACCGCGCGCCTGATCGCGCTTGCTATGCGGCCTCGCCTACCAAAAAGGTGATAGCGGGGCTGTGAAAGGATCTTTGATGGACGATACCGACCGGCTGGCAAGAGGCGCGCCGAAAGAAGACGCGCGCAGCGATCCGGCGGCGCAGGGCATCGGACGTGAGCCGCCACCGGCGGACGCGCCGTTGTCCCCCGATGTCCAGTTCGAGGAAGGGCTGGTCGAAGAGATTTCCCATCTCATCGACGACAGCGTAACCTATGCGCAGGCGGAGATTGCATTTCAAAAGTCGCGCATCGGTTTTGTTGGCGGTGCTGCGGGCAAAGCTGCAATATATGTGGTTGTTGCGCTTGTTCTTTTTCATATTGCTCTGCTTGCGCTGGCAGTCGGGCTTGTCATCGCGCTTGCACCGTTGGTGACGATCTGGGGCGCGATTGCGATCGTCGTTGGGGTCCTTTTGCTTGGAGTGGTGTTCCTGCTGCTCCGTGCGAGAAAAGTGGCCTCGCGACTGTCCGCTGCGTTTTCCAGCGGGAGCGCGGATAAAAGGAGCACCGCATGACAAGCGAGCGCCGTCTTGAAGAAGACCGTCGGTTGCGTGACGCAGCGCGAGCTGTCGTTACCAGTGACATTGCTCATATTCGCGCCGGGCTGTCAGGGGAAGGTATTGCCAGCCGCGTCGCTGGCCGAGTGGGTGACGGTGCGCGCGATGTGTTCGAAACCGCGCGCGATAAGGCTGAGGACAACCAGGGCATTGTTGCAGCGCTGGTTGGCGCGTTGATCTTGTGGTTTGCGCGCGGCCCCATTTTGGGCTGGCTTAATGGCGGCGGCAGGGCGGACGACGCGGCCGCCGACGATGAGATCGAAGACGATGAGATCGAAGACGACGACCTCCGAATGAGCGAGCCAGACTATAATCTGCACCCTGTGAAAGACCGCTCCACGAAGCGGCGTTCAACCCGACCATCATAACGAAAGCCAGTGCGCTCAGACGATAAGTCCGGGCCCAAGGAGAACCCTATGAACGACACCATTCCCGAAGCCGCGAAAAACCCCGAAACCAATGTTGCCAAACCGGTAGCTGCGCCTCCGCAGGCGATTACGCCGGAAGAAAAGCGCGATATGCTGCGCGCCAAGATCGATGCCAGCGAAAAGCGCATCGCCGAACGCACCCTCGCCGATCAGGCCAAGGAAGCCGCCGGCGCTGCCGCGGACTACACCCGGGCAAACCCGCTAACCGTGATTGGCGGCGCGGTTGCTATCGGACTGATCATCGGGCTGCTTACCCCTGCCGGTCGCCGGACCGCACGCAACGCTGCATACGGCGCTGCGGGCTATGTCGGCGGCGCGGCCCGTCAGACCCGGCGAGTGGCGAGCGACGCGGGCGAAAAGACCTCCGAGTTTGGCGACAAGGTTACCGGTGCGATGGCAGCGTTCGGAATGAAATTGCTCGACGATGCGATCGATGGTGTTCACGCTACCGAGGACGCGCTTGAAGATCTGAGCGACGGTGCAACCGCACGCGCACGCAAACTGCGCCGTGAGGCTGCCTATCTGGCCGGAAACACAGCCGATGCTGGACGCATGGCATCGCGCCGTGCACGCCGAAAGGCCAGCCGTGCAGGCCGCGATCTGGTCGGAAGTCTTCCGGGCCGCCACTAAGGTTGCGTCGTTCCGAAAGCGGGTTGCGGGTTGCGGTTTGGTAACGCTTCGCTAAAGCGCCGCGCGTTCCCTCAACCCGCTACGCAAGAGAGCCCCGATGGAAGAAACCACCCCCAGCCAGCGGCTGCATCTCGTGATGGGCGGCCGCGTGTCCGATCCGCGCGGCCAGGCCTTTCAGGACCCTGAGAGCCTGCACGTCGTAGGCATCTTCAGTTCCTACGAATCTGCGGTCGAAGCATGGCGTGCACAGGCGCAGCGTACAGTTGACGACGCCGAGATGAAGTATGTCGTGGTGCCTATTCATAAACTGCTGACACCCGACGAATGAACGGCGGGCCAGCACATGGCGCTGTGCCCTGATCGTTACAGCCTCCGACCTTTCAGCCATGAGGACGCGTGTGCGCTGACGGATGTGACGCTGGCCGCGATCCGCAGCGTCGGACGCGTCCATTATTCCGAAGCGCAGCTCCAGGTCTGGGCTGCGCGGCTTCACAATCCGCAGCGCTTTGTCGATCGGTCCGAAGCCGGTCATACAATCATCGTCGCGGTCGACGGGCACGATTATCCGATCGCCTATGCCCTACTGGAGCCTGTCACCAGGAATGGCTGTCATCTCGACATGTTGTACTGCCATCCCGATCATACGCGCCGCGGGCTGGCTGACCTACTTCTCGCGGATAGCGAGCGACAGGCGCGTGCGCAGCGAGCCTCATGCCTGTTTACCGAAGCGAGCGAATTGGCATGCCCGGCATTCGCGAGGGCGGGTTACAGAATGGTGCGCCGCCGCGACCTCGCGATCGAAGGAATAGCCATCCACAATTACGCGATGGAAAAGCGTCTTTCCTGACGCATTTTCGATGCGCAGCAAAAACCCTGATCAGACGAACTCGATCTTTTTGACGAGGTAGAACTTGTCACCCGAAGGCACGGTCACCTCGATTTCGTCATCAACCATCTTACCGATCATCGCCCTGGCGAGGGGCGAGGAATAGGAGATACGGCCTTTGGCAGCGTCCGCTTCGGTCTGGCCGACAATTTGATATTTGACTGGCTTGTCGTCTTCATCGAGCAGCGTGACGGTTGCTCCGAAGATGATCTTGTCGCCCGAGAGCGTCTTGGGATCGATAATCTGCGCGCGGTTTACCTTGTCCTCGATATCGCCGATCTGAGCTTCGACCTGACCCTGCCGTTCTTTCGCAGCGTGGTATTCCGCGTTTTCGGAAAGGTCACCATGCGCGCGCGCCTCTTCGATCGCATCGACGATCTTCGGTCGTTCCTCGCGCAGCGCTTTCAGGTCCGTGGTCAGACGCTCATAGCCCTCGATGAGCATTGGAACCTTTTCCATCGTAGCCATTTTCCGCCTCTTTCCTGTATCAGCTCATCGAAATCCGCGAAATCCCGGCGGGGGTCGCACTGTCGAAGAGCGACCGAGAACCGTCGAAATGTCGGGGAAGAGCTTTGAATTAATCGCTATAATAGTCTTGCAGCGATCTGACTTCAAGCAGATCGGGTGCGATAGCCCAGATCGCGGTAGCCGCCGCCCGCGCCGCAGCCGCCGTAGTATAGTAAGGCACCTTCTTCTCCAGCGCGCCGGCACGGATGGATTTGCTGTCGAGCAGCGACTGCCAGCCCTCTGTCGTGTTGATGATGAGAGCAATGTCGCCATCGATAATGCGATCGACGATATGAGGCTGCCCCTCGGCCACCTTGTTCACCCGCTCGACCTCCAGACCTTTCTCCGCCAGAAAGCTTTGCGTGCCCCCCGTAGCGACGATGGTAAAGCCGCGTTCAATCAGGCTCCTGACAGCCGCCACGATGCCGAGCTTGTCGGCATTCTTGACGCTGACGAATACCGTTCCTTCGCGCGGCAGGACCATCCCTGCACCGAGCTGCGCTTTGTAGAACGCCGCTTCGAAACTGCGATCAATCCCCATGACCTCGCCGGTCGACTTCATTTCAGGGCTGAGGACCGGGTCAGCGCCAGGGAAGCGGCTGAAGGGAAACACCGCTTCCTTGACCGCCATATGCGCAAGCTTGCGGTGGAACGGCTCGAACGCGGATAGCGGCTCGCCCGCCATCACCAGCGCGGCAATCTTGGCGACGGGCTGGCCGATCGCCTTGGCGACGAACGGCACTGTACGGCTTGCGCGCGGATTGACTTCGATGAGGTAGATTTCACCTTCCTTCACCGCAAATTGCACGTTCATCAGCCCATGGACCTTGAGCGCGCGGGCAAGTGCGTCGGTCTGGCTTTCCATTTCCGCGACAATCGCGGAGTCGAGCGAATAGGCAGGCAAGGTGCAGGCGCTGTCGCCCGAATGGACACCTGCTTCCTCGATATGCTGCATGACGCCCGCCACGCGAACCTCTTCGCCATCGCATAGCGCATCGACATCGCATTCAACCGCGTCGCGCAGATATTGGTCGACCAACACCGGCGCGTCGCCTGAAACATTCACGGCATTGTTCATGTAATCATCGAGCTGCGCTTCGGAATCGACGATCTCCATCGCCCGCCCGCCAAGAACGAAGGAGGGGCGCAGCAAAACCGGGTAGCCGATCCGTGCAGCAACCGCGGCGGCTTCATCACGGGTGTAGGCGATGCCGTTTTCGGGCTGCTTCAGTTTGAGTTTGTTGACGAGCTTGGCGAAACGCTCGCGATCTTCGGCGTGGTCGATCGCATCGGGACTGGTGCCCAGGATCGGGATTCCGGCATCCTCCAGCGCTTGCGCGAGCTTCAGTGGCGTTTGTCCGCCGAACTGCACGATTACGCCGACAAGCTCGCCCGCCCGCTGTTCGACGCGCAGGATCTCCAGCACATCCTCGTCGGTCAACGGTTCGAAATAGAGCCGGTCGGACGTATCGTAATCGGTAGAAACGGTTTCGGGATTGCAGTTGATCATGATCGTCTCGAAACCGGCTTCGCTCAACGCAAAACAGGCATGGACGCAGCAATAGTCGAACTCGATCCCCTGTCCGATGCGGTTGGGCCCGCCGCCCAGGATCGCGATCTTGCGCCGGTCCGATGGGTCCGCCTCGCACTCGGCCTCGCCAAAGCTGGGCGCTTCGTAGGTCGAGTACATGTAAGGAGTAATCGCCTCGAATTCGGCTGCACAGCTGTCGATCCGCTTGAATACCGGGGTGACACCGAGCTTTTCGCGCAACGCCCGCACTTCGGCTGCGCTGGTCGCGCCTGCCATCGCCTGCAGCGCATCATGGAGCAGACCAGAGCGCCGCGCCTGTGTTTCGCCCAGCCCGCCTTTCACGCCAACCGATCGCACGGCGAGGCGTGCGAGCCGACGGTCGGAAAACCCCATGGCCTTGAGGCGCCGAAGCTCGTCTGCTTCGCGCGGAAGACCGTTCTGGCCCAGCATCCGTTCTTCGTGGATGATCGCTTCGATTTGGCGAAGGAACCATGGATCGTAGAACGTAACGCTCTGAACGTCCTCGACGCTCAGGCCTTCGCGAAAGGCCTGAGCGATCTTCAGGATGCGATCGGGCGTGCGGCGCGACAAGGCGGCGAAGATCACATCCTTTGCGACACCTTCAAGCTCAGGCACACGGTTAAATCCGTCAAGGCCGGTCTCAAGCCCTCGCAGCGCCTTTTGCATGCTCTCGGCAAAGCACCGCCCGATCGCCATCACCTCTCCGACCGACTTCATCGCGGTGGAAAGCACCGGATCGGCGCCCTTGAACTTCTCGAAGGCGAAGCGCGGGATCTTCGTCACCACGTAATCGATCGTCGGCTCGAACGCGGCCGGGGTCGCGCCGGTAATCTCGTTGGTAATCTCGTCCAGCGTGTATCCGACCGCAAGCTTGGCCGCCACGCGCGCGATGGGAAATCCGGTGGCCTTCGATGCCAGCGCTGAAGAGCGCGAGACGCGCGGGTTCATCTCGATGACGATCAGCCGCCCGTCTTTCGGATTGACCGCGAACTGCACGTTCGAACCGCCCGTCTCGACCCCGATCTCGCGCAGCACCGCGATGCTGGCCGAGCGCATGATCTGGTATTCCTTGTCCGTCAGCGTCAGGGCTGGCGCGACCGTGATTGAGTCTCCGGTGTGCACGCCCATCGGATCAATGTTTTCGATGGCACATACGATGATACAATTGTCGGCCCGGTCGCGTACGACCTCCATCTCGAACTCTTTCCAGCCCAGCAGCGACTCCTCGATCAGCACCTCGTCGGTCGGCGAGGCATCGATCCCCTCGCGCACGATCTGTTCGAATTCCGCCTTGTTGTAAGCGATGCCTCCGCCCGTGCCGCCAAGGGTAAAGCTGGGCCGGATGATCGCGGGCAGACCGGTGCGCTCGAGCACATCACGCGCCTGGGCAACCGTGGTCGCGACGCCGCTGCGCGCGCTCTCCAGCCCGATTGCGTCCATGGCCTCGCGAAAACGCTGGCGGTTCTCTGCCTTGTCGATCGCATCGGCCTTCGCTCCGATCATCTCCACGCCATGTTCCGCCAGAACGCCCATTTCGTCGAGCTTAAGCGCACAATTGAGCGCCGTCTGCCCGCCCATTGTCGGTAGCAGCGCGTCTGGTTTTTCGCGCGCGATGATCTTGGCAACGATCTCGGGCGTAATCGGCTCGATATAGGTCGCATCCGCGAATTCGGGATCGGTCATGATCGTCGCGGGGTTCGAATTGACGAGGATGACGCGGTAGCCCTCCTCCTTCAGCGCCTTGATGGCCTGCGTACCCGAATAGTCGAATTCGCATGCCTGCCCGATGATGATTGGCCCGGCGCCGATGACCAGGATCGAGGATATGTCGGTGCGTTTGGGCATCAGGAACCGGTCTCGGTATTGGTTTGGGAGGCAGCGGGTCGCCAGCTTACATCGATCAGGCGCATCCCTTCGCGCTGACGTTCGCAGCCCATTGCCACGGCATTGCGCAGGGTAACAGGCGTTCCCCGGACGCGGTACAACGCAGGATCGCTGCCGAGGAACAGCGCACCATCTTCATCGACCGGCTCCTCCATGAACCGAGTTACGGCGGTGGAGGTTTCGTTCGTGGAGCGGCGCAGGGCGGCGCCATCGCTCTGGCCGGTGCTGTCGGCGGAAAGCTCCTGCAGGTCCTCCAGATCGAGCTTGGTCACATCGAAGGTGAACGTGGGCACGACGCGCTGCGTCCCTTCGATCAACGCGTTGCGATCGACCCGGACAAAGGTCGACAACACGCGCGCGGAGCAATCGGCCAGCGGCTCCTTGCCACTGCGGGAATCTTCGGGGAACAGCACCGAGCAGCCTCCCAGGGCGAACATCCAAGCCGGCGCGGCGATCCAAACATTTCTCATCCCGAACGCCCCTGTGCACGCGCATCGCCCGGTTCGAATGCGAAGGTAATCGCGGTGTAGCGATCGACATAGGGCAGAACGTCCGGGTTGCTGGTCGTGCTGCCGTGAATGAAAGTGCAGTTGCGACGGACATCGATCAGGCGATCCCCATCGCGCACGAGGATATAGCTCAGCACGTAATTGCGAAATGGCTGGCGCTGACGCCCAATCACGTCGAGGCGGCGGACATGCTCGCCATAATCGCGCAGGCGCTTGCGATCATCGAACCCCTGCCGTTCCCGCGTTTCGGTCAGGCGATCATGCTTCGCATCAGGATCGAAGGCGGCGTCGCTGAAGGGTTCCTCGGCCGCGACGATACGGCAATCCATCCGGCCCGCATGGGGGCGCTCGGGGTCGTCGCCGAACAGGACCGGGCGCCAGAAGGCGAGCACCGGCGCGCCAGCGATGCCTGGCTCGATGGTGATTGAGCCATTGCCTTGAAACGCGACGCCTTCGGCAATCTCCGCGCCGGGCCACTCGGCAAGCGGCGGCGGGGTCATTGCCGGGTTTTGGGCGAGTGCGGGAAACGAGAGGAACATGCTCATCGCGAAATGCAGGAGATTACTCGTCATTTAATCATCGATCTTAATGCCAGTATGCTTCTCGATTTGCGTTCTCACAAGACCTGAAGCAAGTTTCTTTAATAAATCGAAAGAGAAAACACCTGCTGCATCGACCCCTTCTTTCGCTTTGCGCCAAATTTCATCGTCACGAACTGTATTCAAAAAATCATGTCCGTCCCATGTCATGCGAACTTTACCGAAACTGTCAGAAGGATGCCTCGACAGTGTGGGTCGATATTCAGCCTCGATTAGCTTTTTGTCTAGCATCAGTACAATAGCATTGGCTACAGCATCTCTGTCATCATGTGCGAAATGATAATAGAATTTCTGGGTGACCGGAATTGATGATTGTTCTAAATCTAAAAGAATTAGTCGGATCAGATCGAAGTCGCGCTTCACCCCAACCCCCCGACAAAATTCTCGAACAGGTAGAAGCTGTCCTGCGGCCCCGGTGATGCCTCCGGGTGGTACTGCACCCCAAACGCGCGCTTGCCCTTCACCGCGATCCCGCAATTCGAGCCGTCGAACAGGCTT
>JAZBPE010000015.1:0-4266 GCA_036353345.1 Erythrobacter sp.
AAGCGACCGACGCGATTGACTGGGTGATCGACCTCACCACCAATGTCCGCAGCGCCAAGAACGAACTTGGCATCCCGCCCGGCGCGAAACTTGCAGCCTATGTGCCCGAACCCTCCGCGCTCGCCGCTGCGACGATCGAGCGCTCAACTGCCGCCATCGAACGGCTGGCGCGGCTGACGCCCGTTACCCAGGGCGATCCGCCCGCCGGACCTGCCATGCAGGTTACCGCGCAAGCCGGGTCGGGCGGGCGCGACGTGTTCGTCATCCCGCTGGAGGGGATCATCGACATTGATGCCGAGAAAGCGCGGCTCGAAAAGGCACTGGAGGCCAGCCAGAAAGAAGCGAAGAGCCTTGAAGGCCGCCTCGCAAACGCCAATTTCGTGGAGCGCGCCGCGCCCGAAGCAGTTGAGAAGGCGCGCGCCGATCATGCCCATCATCGCGCGGAGGTCGAACGGCTGGAGGGCGCGCTGATGCGGCTAGGCTGAACATGGCGTCGTGCATGATGTTGACGCAGCCACGAGAACCCAGCCGCGAGGTGCGGACCAGCCATTTCCTACCCCCGGCCAGCATGGCATCGAAGGCCAATGAGCAGCGCTGATCCGGAACTTTTCCCGCCTATGTGTCAACTTCGCAATTCGACGTTTTTTGTCGGGAATTCAACGTCTTAAATTTCTTTCTGGCTGTGTGACCCCGTGTCAGGTTTGTCAATTTCGATGGAGACATCATGAGCCTCGTTCTCGCTACTGATGATACGGGCGGCCCCGAAATCTTCGCTAGCCTGCAAGGCGAGGGGCCGAGCGCAGGGATGCCGGTCGCATTCATTCGCCTGTCGCGCTGCAACCTTGCCTGCATCTGGTGCGATACGGCCTATACGTGGCGCTTCGCCGCGAAAGACGGCGGTGAAAATCGACCGCACCGGGATAACGTCGTGTTCGAACGGCAGGCCAATCAGGTCAGGCTTACTCCTTCACAGGCTGCCGAACGCATCGCGGCTACTGGCCACAATCGCCTTGTCGTCACCGGGGGAGAGCCGTTGATGCAGGGCCGCGCTTTGGCTGAAATGCTGGAGCATTTGCCCGATATCGCGGTCGAGATCGAAACCAACGGAACCACGAAAGCCCCGCCCCGGCTCGATATCCGGGTGGACCAGTATAATGTCAGCCCCAAGCTTGCGCATTCGGGCAACCCGGCCGAGCTCGCTCTGATCCCCGAACGGCTCGACGCCTATGCCTGCGATCCGCGCGCCTTCTTCAAGTTCGTGATTGCCGAGCCGGATGACGTTGCAGAAGTCCTTGCCCTGAAGCGCGCTTATGCAATGCTGCCGGAGCGCGTGTTCCTGATGGCGGAGGGCACGACCAGCGAAGCGTTGCGCGCGCGGCAGGCATGGCTCGCCCCGCTATGCCTAGAACATGGTTTCAGAATGAGCGACCGGCTGCACATCCACCTATACGGGGATGAACGCGGGACCTGACCCGGACCCGAGAACGGCCCTTTATCCCTGAGCGCGCCAGCGGCGAACCACCCGCTCGACCAGCTCTTCCTCGCCGCCGCTGGAATTCCACAGTTCGGCAAAGCTCGGGTCTTCGGAAGCGGGGCGCTTGTGCTCTTCGAGATTGTCGAAGCCGACGCGAATCGGGATGGCGACGCCCTCGCCGCAGATGATGCATTCGCGGTTGCGCAGGGCAGGGATCGAATCGAGGAAGCCGCGCGCGCCTTCGGGCATGGCCGCGCGGACAAAGGCCTGGTCGCGATCATTGTTGAGACGCATGGAAATTATCGTGCCGCATTGCGAGAGCACCCCTTCGGCAAGGTCGGACGGACGCTGCGTGATAAGGCCTAGGCTGATGCCGTATTTACGCCCTTCCTTGGCAATCCGGCTGAGGATCTTGGCGACTGACGAACCGTCCGAATTCTTCTCGTTGGGAACGTAGCGGTGCGCTTCTTCGCAAACGAGCAGGATCGGGCGTTGCGGTTCATCGCGGCCCCAGATCGCAAAATCAAAGACCAGGCGGCTGAGGACCGCAACAACGGTCGAGGTAATGTCCGACGGAACGCCCGAGACGTCGATGATCGAAATCGGTCGGCCGTCGCCGGGCATGCGGAAGACCTTGGAGATGAAGTCGGTCATCGTATCGCCGACGAGCATCCCGGAGAACATGAACTGATAGCGCGGATCGGCCTTCAGTTCGTCGAGCTTGCCCTTGATGCGCATGTAGGGCGCGCTCGAAGTCGCCTTGTCGAGCTTGCCCATCTCATCCTGAAGCTTCGTCGACAGGTCGGAGAGCAGGTAGGGAATTGGCGAATCGACGGTGATCTTGCCCAACGAGTGCGCCAACCGGCTTTTCGAACGCGCATGGAGCAGGCACTTCGAAAGAATGTCCATATCGACCTGACGTTCGTTCCCGTCGCTCGTCAGCAGGACTTCGCAATGTTCCTCGAAGTTCATGAGCCAGTACGGCATCTGCAGGTTCGAGACGTCGAGGATCTGCCCGGTCTGGCGGAACGCGGCCGAATATTCGCCGTGCGGATCGATCATCACAATATGCCCGTCCGGCGCGGCTTCGCATATCCGGTGAAGAATGAGCGCCGCACTGGTCGATTTGCCCGTGCCGGTCGAACCGAGCAGCGCGAAATGCTTGCCAAGCATGGCATCGATATACAGACCGGCGCGAATATCCTTGGTCGGGAAGACGGTGCCGATGGTGATGTTGGCGCGCCCATCGCTGGCATAAACCTGTTCAAGATCGCGCGTGGAGGCGGGATAGATCAGCGCGCCCGGCGTCGGGTAGCGCGTCACCCCGCGGCGGAAGCCGAAGATGCGGCCGGTAAGCTTTTCTTCCTGCCCTTCGCCAAGGAAGTCGATGTGAGCGATGATGCCGCTTTCGTTACGGCGATCCTGCCGCTGATCTCGAACGTTGGCGAGCAGCCATTGATCGCCCACCCGGATCTTGATCTGACTGCCGACCTGTCCGGCCAGCATGATCGCCCGGTCCTCGTCCTCCATGCATTCGTTGAGACGCTGCAGATCGAGTGCGACTTGCGAACCCGCCCCGGACACTTCGAGCACGATGCCGATCGGTATGGTCGTATTGTCGAGGGCGTCCGCACTCTCGCTGTGTTCGAGCGTCTCGCCAGCGAGCGTGGTCTCTTCCTCGAACGGCGGGACAAAATCCTGTCGGCTCATGTCGTTCATGGCAAGCGCGTGTCCCCTGGCTTTTACGCGCCGTGCAGCTATCGCGATGCCGGTATACGCGTGTGTCTCTTCCCGGGCTTTGTGACGCCAACTCGGTTAAGATCGCGTCAACAAACGAGCTTCCGCATGACGCAGCGTATCAGTCGCGCGCAAGCACGCGGCCCGCAAACCAGCCCATGAATACCGACAAGGCGATAGCGCCCAGGCCATAAAGAGGAGCGTAGCGCTGAGAGGCGAACACGACGGTCCCTTCAAGTCCGGTCTTCACCACTTCGATATCCGCGGTCGCACTCGCCAGCACACGGCCCTCGGCGATGGCGAAGGTTTCGGCGGTATATCGACCCGTCGTGACGTTGGAGGGTAAGGAAA
Source organism: Erythrobacter sp. (assembly GCA_036353345.1). GTDB lineage: Bacteria > Pseudomonadota > Alphaproteobacteria > Sphingomonadales > Sphingomonadaceae > Erythrobacter. The sequence continues at coordinate 3,563 of JAZBPE010000015.1, forward strand.
TGCGCGCTTGGTAAAGCACGCCTTCGCTGATCCGCACTCCGCGCGGTGCTTCCTTGTAAAGACCAAGCCCTTCACGCATTTCAACGAGTCCGCGGGAAAAGCGCGCTTGTTCGCGCGGCTCGATCTGGCCGGTGGGACTGAGCTGGATGAACTCGGTTCCGAACTCATAGATTGCGGCGGTTAGCGGATCGACAATTTCCTCGATCGGCTGGGAGGAAGCGACCGCGAAGAAGGACGGCGCGGAGCGGAAATCGCTGGACGCTGCGTTCATCCAGATGCCTGCGATCCGCTCCTTTTCCCGCAGGCGGATGGGTTCGCTCGGTCCTTTCAGGACAACGATCACGTCGTATTCGCGATTCCCCCGGATGCCGCGCGGATCGACGATAGCTCCGTAAAGCAGCAGGTTGGCGCCGGTAAAGCCCTGCCGCACCTCGATGCGCGACTGGCTGACTTCGGGCACGAGAATGGGCTCAGCCTGGCCCATCAGCACCGGCGCTGAAAGCAGCAGCGCAAAGGCGCCCGCCCGTCGCTTCACAACGGGTCGACCGTGTAGATCTCGTCCGGCTGCACGCCGAGCCCGTAAAGCATGCGCAAGGCAACCGCGATGACGATGGCAGCCAGCACCAGCCGCAGGACCTCCGGCCGCGCCTTCATCGCGATCTGCGTCCCGAATTGGGCACCCATGACCGAACCTAGAAGGAGCA
>JAZBPE010000186.1:0-24551 GCA_036353345.1 Erythrobacter sp.
CACGGACTCCCCGCGCTCTTTCGCAAACGCCTCAAGCGCAGCCTTTTGTTCGGGGTTAGTAAGATAGGTGACGCGTTCGCTTTGTGTCTGCGTGGCCGCCATGCTGGCCTCCTCCCTGTTTATCATGTCCTTATAATTATAAACATGGTCAACAGCAAGGGCTGGCCCGCGTCCCTAAATCCGTCATGCCGAACTTGTTTCAGCATCCATTCTGTCGCCCGCATCGGCAGTGTTTGGGGCGGGATGGACCCTGGAAGCGAAGCTGGCCACAGGTCAAACAAGTTCAGGGTGACGGGTGAGTTTGGGGCGTGGTGGCGCGATCTGCTTAAGGCGGTCCAATACAAGTTTCCGGAAATCGTGAGGATGCAAAGCTCTTACCTGAGCGGCAATTAGCTTATTTTTCAAACTTTTGATGCAGCGCGCCTTCCAACGCAGAGTAATTCCCTCGAACGCGCAACCCAAGATCCTGCCGCATTCCACTTATCAAATCAATTAGGGCCTGCTCTCCGTCACCGGCACCATGATCTCTATGTTTCCAGAATTCCTGACTATTTCTGAGCGTCTTGTAGCTACCTACAAGGCAAATTTGAGTTCGTATGAAAGCTATCTTCCTATCGGATATCATCAGATCGTGCTCGGTTGTAATCAACGCGCTATTTGCTATCAGCTCAATAAGCTCCGAGTAAATTTCAATTCTCTTTTGTCGAAGATATTCATCTTTTTCCAATTTAATAGTAGAGATATGGGTTATTACAACACCTACTAGGACTCCTAATAGACCTATGATTTCGGTCGGTAAATTCTCCATCAGATATTACCTCACAACGGTATATTATCATGCTTCTTCCACGGGTTCTCCAGCTGCTTCGTCCGCAGCTTGCGTAGCCCGAGCGCCACTCGCCTACGCGTCGCGCATGGGGGGATCACCTCGTCGATATAGCCGCGTGATGCCGCCACGAACGGGTTCGCGAACCGGTCCTCATACTCCTTCGTCTTCTCGGCGATCTTGTCCGGGTCGTCGCGCTCTGAGCGAAAGATGATTTCCACCGCGCCTTTCGCGCCCATCACCGCGATTTCGGCGGTGGGCCAGGCGTAGTTCAGATCGCCGCGCAGGTGCTTGGAGCTCATCACGTCATACGCGCCGCCATAGGCCTTGCGCGTAATGATGGTGATCTTGGGCACGGTCGCCTCGGCATAGGCGAACAGCAGTTTCGCGCCGTGCTTGATGATGCCGCCCAGCTCCTGCGCGGTGCCGGGGAGGAAGCCGGGGACATCGACGAACGTGATGATCGGGATCTCGAACGCATCGCAGAACCGCACGAAGCGCGCCGCCTTCTTGGCGCTCGCGATATCGAGCACGCCGGCCAGCACCATCGGCTGGTTCGCGACCACGCCGACGGTGCGCCCCTCGACCCGGCCGAAGCCGCAGATGATGTTCGCGGCGTGCACGGGCTGGATCTCAAAGAAATCGCCTTCATCCAGCGTCTTCGCAATCACCTCGTGCATGTCGTAGGGCTGGTTCGCATTGTCGGGGATGATCGTATCGAGGCTCGGCTCCTCACGGTCCCAGGGATCGGTCACCGGCAGCACCGGCGGCTCCTCGCGGTTCGAGAGCGGCAGGTACTGGAAGAACCGCCGGGTCGCGAGCAGCGCTTCAATATCGTTCTCGTAAGCGACATCGGCGACGCTGGTCTTGGTCGTATGCGTCACCGCGCCGCCCAGCTCTTCCTGCGTCACGACTTCGCCCGTCACCGTCTTCACCACATCCGGCCCGGTGACGAACATGTAGCTGCTGTCCTTCACCATGAAGATGAAGTCGGTCATCGCCGGGCTGTAGACCGCCCCGCCCGCGCATGGCCCCATGATGAGACTGATCTGCGGGATGACGCCGCTCGCCAGCACGTTGCGCTGGAACACCTCGGCATAGCCGCCCAGCGATGCGACGCCCTCCTGAATGCGCGCGCCGCCGCTGTCGTTAAGGCCGATGACAGGCGCACCGACCTTCATCGCCATGTCCATCACCTTGCAGATCTTTTCCGCATGGCGTTTCGACAAGGAGCCACCGAAAACGGTGAAGTCCTGGCTGAACACGAAAACCAGCCTTCCGTTGATCGTGCCGGAGCCGGTCACCACCCCATCGCCCGGAATGCGCTGTTCTTCCATGCCGAAATCGGTGCAGTCATGCTCGACATAGGTGTCAAGCTCTTCGAAGCTGCCTTCGTCCAGCAGCACGTCGAGCCGTTCGCGCGCGGTCAGCTTACCCTTGGCATGCTGCGCATCGATCCGCTTTTGCCCGCCGCCCATCCAGGCAGCTTCACGGCGGCGTTCCATTTCGGCGATATTGGCGGACATCAAGCTCTCCCCTGCTTTCGGCTTTCGCGCGGTAGGCGGGAGGAGCGCGGCACGTCAACGCGTCACAGCTTGACGATCCCGTGATTGACCAGACTGCGCGCCGTCGCCTCGATGCTGTCTTCGGCGCTGATATAGTCCATGCCTAGCACCGCACGGGCATGGTTGCCCGAAACATCACGAGTACGGCCAAGCTCCGTCTTCACCTGCTGTATGTCGGCCATGAACGGGGCGAGCAGCTTGATTGCAACGTTCGGCAATTTGCGGCGCGGGACCCTGGAAGCATAAGCAGGGGCACGTTCGCGCAGAATGTCGGCGATCTCGCGCATCCACAGGAACTTTTCGGACAATGCGAAGCGTTCGCCGCGCACCGTATCGGCAGACGCCTCGAGCGCCAGAACATGCGCTTCGGCGACATCGCGCACATCGACGATGCCGAAGCCAACCTCGGGGATTGCCGGGATCTCGCCCGTCATCAGCTTCTGAATGAGCGCGATCGAGGTCGACAGGTCGTCATTGACGACTGGGCCGAGCACCGCGACCGGGTTGATCGAAGCGAAAACCATTTCCGGTGCGTTTTGGGCGACCCATTCGCGCGAAGCTTTTTCCGCCACGGTCTTGGAGCGATGATAAGGCGGCACGGCGGGGTTTTCGAGAACGGTCCAGTCGCTCTCGTCGAAGCGTGATTTGCCCGGCGGGTGGCCATAGGCGATGGCGGCGGCGCTACTGGTGAGGATGGCGCGGGTCGCGCCCGCTTCATGGGCGAACCGCAATGCGCGCAAGGCGCCGTCGCGTGCGGGGATGACCAGCTCGTCAGGGTCGCTAGGCACGCGCAGCGGAAAAGGCGAGGCAACATGGGCAAGCGCATCGCATCCCGATGCGGCTTCGGCCCAGCCTTCGTCGGTTTCCAGATCGGCTTCGAAAATGCGCAGGCGTTCCACCCCCTGCTCGAACCGCTCGCGCAAACGCGGCTCGCTCGTCGTGCGATTGCGGACCGTGGTGTGGACCGTCTTGCCCCGAGCGAGCAATTGCCCGATCAGTTCGCCGCCGATAAAACCGGTTCCGCCGGTAACGAGGATGGTGTCCGCCATGCGCTTTTCTCTCCCTGTCCGCCCCGCGCGCATCAGCGCATCAGCACGAGCTCTTCTGCGACCGTTGGGTGGATCGCGGTGGTCGCATCGAAATCAGCCTTGTTCATGCCAGCCTTCACCGCCACCGCTGCCGCTTGCATGATTTCCGGGGCATCGGGGCCGATCATGTGAATGCCAAGGATCTTCTCGTTCGCCCCATCGCAGATCATCTTGATAAGGCTGCGCTCGTTGCGGCCAGCGACCACGTTCTTCATGGGCCGAAAATCAGAGGTGTAGACCTTCACCTGGCCATACTGGTCCTTCGCCTCGCGCTCGTCCAACCCGACCGAAGCGATCGGGGGATGGCTGAACACCGCACTCGGAATGCAGGAATGATCGACAGCGTAGGGCTCGTCCGGACCGAACAGGCTGTCGGCAAAAGCCTGACCCTCGCGAATTGCGATCGGGGTAAGCTGGACCCGGTCCGTCACGTCGCCCACCGCGTAGATCCAGTCGACGTTCGTCTTCGAATATTCATCGACCTTGATCTGGCCACGCTCGCCCACCTCGACGCCGGCTTTGTCGAGACCCAGCCCCTCGGTGTTCGGGACCCGGCCCGTCGCCGCCATGACGCAATCGAACGTGCGCTCTTCCAGCCCGGTGAGCTTGACCTTGAATGTGTCATTTTCCTGTTTTTCGATCCGCTCGATATTCGAGTTGAACAGGAACTCGATCCCCTTGGTCATCGAAATCTGCATCAGGCGATCGCGCAGCGAGAAATCGTAGCCGCGCAGGATCACGTCCGAGCGGTTGGCGATGACGACCTTCGCGCCGAACTCGTTGAAGATGCCGGCGAACTCGTTGGCGATATAGCCTCCGCCAAGGATCAGCACGCATCCGGGCACCTTGTCGAGGTGGAACGCCTCATTGGAGGTGATCATGTGCTGTGCCCCGTCGCAATCAGGCACATGCGGGCGCGCACCACTGGCGACCAGAACATATTTCGTCGTCACCACTTTGCCGCTGGCGAGCGTGATCTCGTGCTCGCCGGTGATTTCGGCGTGTTCGTGGAAAATATCGACATCATGCTTTTCGAGCGTGTCGGTATAGATTTCGCTGATGCGGCTCACGTCATTCAACACGTGGTCGCGCAGTTTCACCCAATCGAAGCTTTTTCCCTCGATCGTCCAGCCGAATTGCTGGCAATCCTCGAGATCCTCCGCGAAGTGAGCCCCGTAAACGAGCATCTTTTTCGGGACGCAGCCACGAATGACGCAGGTGCCGCCGACCCGGTGCTCTTCCGCAGCGGCCACTCGCGCGCCATGCGCCGCCGCAACCCGGCTGGCGCGGGTGCCGCCCGATCCAATGCCGATGGTGAAGAGGTCGTAGTCATATTCGGGTTCCGCCATCGGCGCGCTGCTCCTCGCATGGGCTGGTTGCTTGCTTGAGGAGATGATATGGCGCGGGGCCCTGGACTTTCCAAGCGGCAAAGCCCCGGCCATGCCACGGCGTGCGTTCAGCTTTCGAAGAAACGAGCGTAATCGCGCAGCAGTTCGAACGCTTTCATGTTCTCCAGTGTGATAAGGCCGTCATCCTCGATCCCGGTCAGACGATGAATGAGCCGCAGGATGGCTTTGCGCTGCGTTTCGCTAACATCGACCAGGCTCACAAGCATGTCAGGATTGTCGTGTTCGAGATCGTCGAACAGCATCGCGACGTTCATCGGATCCCAGCCAAACCCGATAAAGCCAAGCCTTCGCCCACGCGACATTTCGGCCTGGAGAAAGCTCTTGAACTGGCGCGAAGCGGCGCGTTGGCTACCGGTGTAGATGCCCTTGGACAGCGCAACGTAATTCTGCGGATTCTCAAGGCCCCAGACAGCTTCCTTGTCCTCGTAACCTTCCCACGGGAGCCGACCAGCGACGCCATAGGGGTGGATGATCTGGAGCCGCGCATTCACGAGCGCGCAGCTTTCTTCGAGCGTCATGCCAAAGGCGCGCTCCATCACGTAGGGCAGGTAGTGTTCGATCGCGCGATCATAATTGAAACACACGATCGAGAGCTTCTCGAAGCATTCCTCCGCTTGCGCGCGAGGGACGCCTTTCACGATTAGCTGGCCAAGCTGGAATAGCCAATTGTCGGTGCCGCGCAGTGGCAGTTCGTTCGCCGCGCGCGGTTCGCGTGCCAGGGTCGATTTGCTTTCGGCCTGGAGCGTATAATAGACAATGGCGAGCTTGCCCGCCGCCTGCACTGCCGGATCGTGACCATATTGCTCCAGAATCGCGTCGATCGAGGAGGTGACCAGCGTCGCCTCACGGATCGCTGTCGCGCCGCGGACCAGTTCTTCGTAGCTGAGTTCGATCTCGTCAGAAACCGACTGGAACAGCCGTGCAAGATTGATGAGATCGCGCGACTTCACCTCGGCATCCAGCCGCTCGAACTCGTAACCCGCCGCGATTTTCGCCACCAGCTCCGGCCCGTCGGGCATCTCGATCTCGCGATTGGCCCCGGCGCCGACGATGAGCGTGGTTTGCGTGCGTATCATATGTGGCGGGGCCTCTGGCGGTGACTTGGCCCCGCCTTAGCTGCGATATGCTTTATGTTCCGTTTAGGCGCTGGCTGAACGAGGGCCACGCGAGCCCCCACTCCGGCCGCGACCACCAGTGCCGCCGCTATTGCCACTGCGCTGTCCGCCGCCGGAAGGGCGACCTTTGCGCCCCGGATGCTTGCCGCCCGGACGCTTGGCCTTGGAACCGGGTGAGCCGCTTCCTGCTGGTCGCGGCTGCACTCGCTTGTTCGCGACCCGCGTCGCAGGCTTGGTCGGTCCCACGCCTTCTACTACGGCGCGGAAATCGTCGGGAAGTACGAGGCGTTCGAGTTCTGCGCCGGTCGTCTTGCGAATATCCTTCAGATAAGCGCGCTCGTCCTCGGCACAAAAGGCGATAGCGACCCCATCGCGCCCGGCGCGGGCGGTACGACCGATGCGGTGAACATATTGTTCCGGGACGTTGGGCAGCTCGTAATTGATGACATGGCTGACGCCTGGGATGTCGATCCCGCGCGCAGCAACGTCGGTCGCGACGAGAATGCTGATCTTGCCCTTGCGAAATTCGTCGAGCGCACGCGCGCGCTGCGGTTGCGATTTGTTGCCATGAATGGCGCTCGCCTCGATGCTGCGCTGCCGCAGCTTTTTCACCACCCGGTCCGCGCCGTGCTTGGTGCGGGTGAAGATGAGAACGCGCTCGAAATCGCCTGGCACGTCATGCTTGCCCAACAGCATGAGCTCGAGCAGGGATTGCTTCTCATCCGCCTGCACCATGAAGAGGTATTGGTCGATCCGCTCGGCCGTCGTGCTTTCGGGCGTGACGGAGACCTGGACCGGCTCGCGGCAATACTGGCTGACCAGCTCCTTGATCTGCTTGGGCATCGTGGCACTGAAGAACAGCGTCTGACGGTCCGCTGGGACGAGCTTGTTGATGGTGCGCAGCGCGTGGATGAAACCAAGGTCGAGCATCTGGTCCGCCTCATCGAGCACCAGGATTTCGACGCCGGACAGGCTGAAGGCCTTCTGATCGATCAGATCGAGCAAACGCCCGGGCGTCGCAATCAGGATATCGGTGCCGCGGTGCAGCTTGTTGCGGTCTTTATTGACGCTGGTGCCGCCCACGATCGCCTGCACCTTGAGCCCTGCAAGCGCGCCGTAATCCTTCGCACTGGCAGCGATCTGCATGGCAAGCTCGCGCGTGGGCGCAAGCACGAGCATGCGACACGACTTGAACGGTATCTGGTTGTCGGACGCGCGCAGCCGGTCGATTGCAGGCAGCATGAAAGCGGCCGTCTTGCCGGTGCCGGTCTGCGCGATACCCAAAAGGTCGCGACCTTCGAGCACGGGCGGGATTGCTTGCGCCTGGATCGGCGTAGGCGTGGTGTAGCCCTTGAGGTCAAGAGCCTGAAGTACGGGCTGCGAAAGCCCCAGATCCTCAAAACGGGGATTGTCGGTCGATTGTGTCATGAAATCTCGTAAAAAAAGCGCGGCGCGCACAAAACGGCGCACGCGCGGCGCGGGGGTAAAAACCGCCCGCGTGAAATGGGAAGCTGTGTGATTGGATCGAGGCGTAACCGGGGCCGATGCATTGCACCTTCCGCTTCACGCTGGCTGTAACGCCTCGCTTGCGCGTCAAATGGGGAAGAGATTGGAGAAAGTCAAAGTAATTCGATCGCCGAGCGACAAGGACGAGGTTGAGGCCGCATCATCAACCCAATCCTGCGGCCCGCATCAGCGCTAGGGTGCTGGGGTCGAACGTGCCCCCGCCGTGGTCGATCTGTTTGGCGAGCCGCTTGCCGAGCTCTACCCCGAACTGGTCGAAGGGGTTGATGCCCATCAAAACAGCATTCGCGAAGGTGCGGTGTTCGTGGAAGGCTATCAGCGCGCCCAGCGTCGCAGCATCGCAATCGTCGAGCAGGAAGGTGGTCGATGGCCGGTCGCCGGGATAGGCACGCGCTTCGTCGCTCGCGCTCTCGCCCGCCATAAGAGCCGCACCTTGCGCCAGACAGTTCATCAGCAGCTGGCGATGATGCGCGGGGTCGAGATCGTCCCCCGGCGCGATGCTCGCAATGAAGTCGACCGGCACCAAATGCGTGCCCTGATGGAGGAGCTGAAACACCGCGTGCTGCGCATCGGTCCCCACTCCGCCCCAGGTGATGGGCGCACTCGGCTGATCGAGCGGCTTTCCCTTCGCGCTCACGCGCTTGCCGTTCGATTCCATTTCAAGCTGCTGGAGGTAATCGGGCAGCAGCGCCAGCCGCTCATCATAGGCGAACACCGCGCGGGTTTCGCAGCCGCGCACATGCGCGTAATAACGATCGGCGAAGGCGGCGAGCAGGGGAGCGTTCGCGCGTCCGCTCGTCTCGCGGAAATGATCATCCATCGCCTTGGCGCCTGCCAGAAATGCGCGGAATTCATCCATGCCAACCGCAAGCGCGACCGGAAATCCGATGCTCGACCACAGCGAATACCGCCCGCCCACGCTCTCTGGGAACGGGAGGACGCGCGTTTCGTCCACCCCCCATTCGACTGCGCGCTCCGGATTGGCTGTGAGCGCGATCACCCGCCCTCCCGGATCGGCAATCCCCGCCTTCTCCAGCCATGTGAGCGCGCTGGCCGCGTTAATCATTGTCTCGGTGGTGGTGAACGTCTTGGAAGCGACCGCGATCAGGGTCGTCGCGGGATCGCAGGATGCGAACGCTTCTTCCAGCGCCAGGCCATCGATGTTCGAGACGACGTGGCAATCGACGTAAGCAAGGTCGCGCGTCAGCGCGTCGAGCACCAGCGCGGGACCGAGTGCGGAGCCACCGATCCCGATATGAATGCAGTGCTTCACCACGCCCAGCGCGCCTTCTTGGATGGCGCTTACCAGCATGTCCATTCGCGCAAGCAGCGCTTCGGCTTCTTCGACCTGCGCCTCGGTGCCGCTGCCCCGCATTGCCGCATGGGTCGCGGGACGGCCCTCCGTTGGGTTTACGATCGCGCCGCTGAACAAGTCCTCGCGAGCCTGCTCGAACCCGGCTTCGCGAGCGATTTCCTCCAATATATCGAGCGCAGCCTTGTCGAGATGCGTTTTCGACCAGTCGATCAGCAAGCCGACCGGATCATGCTCCCCGCAATCGAATTCGAGCCGGTGCGAAAGCGCGCGTGCCCGGTCGGCATCGGTCTCGAACAGCTCTGTTAAAGTCGGGCGCGGAAGGGCGGCAAGCCTCCCCCAGCCTTGTGCGATCGCGGAATTTTCGCTCATCGGGCAAACCTCTTTGCGGATATCGGGAGCGCGAGTAAGGGGAGCGGTGATGGATTTGAAGTGGCAATCGCGCAAGGCTCCCGCCGCATCCCCCGAATTTGCGCGCGAAATCGGCGGCCGCAGTGTAACCGCGCAGGGCCAAGCGGACGGGGATAGCTGGTGGAGCTATGGTGGCTTCGTCATCAAAGTGGTGGTCGTCGTCGCGTTGATCCGCGTACTGCTCGTCTCGCCATTTTCGATTCCCTCGGAAAGCATGCTGCCAAGGCTTTGGACGGGGGACTATTTGCTGCTCGCCAAATGGCCCTACGGCTTTTCGCGGGAATCGCTTCCGTTCGAGGCAACGCTTCCCTCCGGCCGCCTGTTTGCAGGCGAGCCCGAGCACGGCGATGTCGTCATCTTCAAGCATCCGATCGACCGGACGGACTATATCAAGCGGGTAATTGCGCTGCCCGGAGACACGATTGCGATCCGTGAAGGGCAACTGGTTTTGAACGGCACGCCGGTCCCGCAAACGCGCCTACCCGATTTCGACATTCCGGTCACCGCGAACACCAGCTGCGATTGGGGCGGACGACCGGCGCTCGCTCCAAATGGTGAAATCGTGTGCCGCTATCGCCGCTATCGCGAGACCCTGCCGGGCGGGCGCAGCTATGCCGTGCTTGATTACGGTCCGCGCCTGTCCGACGAAATGCCTGTGCGCACCATCCCTGCCGGCCAGCTCTTCGTGCTAGGAGACAATCGCGACAATTCGCGCGACAGCCGGTTCGATGCGCAGCGCGGCGATGCGACCGGCATCGTCCCGCAGGACAATCTCGTGGGTGAAGCGCTGATCCTGATCTGGTCCACCGATGGCAGTGCACAGTGGTCGGATCCCGTAAGCTGGTTCACCGCCGCGCGCTGGCACCGTATCGGATCGGTCCTGTGAGCGACCTCTCTCCCGAAACGCGTCGCTGGTTGATCGATACCGGGTTCGTGATTGCCGACGAAACCGTCTGGCTCGAAGCGCTCACCCATGGCAGTTCCAATACCGGCGGGGAGCGCACGATGAAGGACTACCAGCGCCTCGAATTTCTGGGTGATCGGGTGCTCGGCCTCTCGGTCGCAAGCTGGCTTTACGAAGCCAGTGCGAGCCACGAAGGCCAGCTTTCCCAGCGCCTGAATGCACTCGTAAGCGGAAAGACCTGCGCGCGTATTGCCCGCACGATCGGACTGCCCCCGCACATCGTGATGGGCAAGCAGGCGCGCGAGGATGGGGGCGCCGACAGCGACAACATCCTTGGCGATGTCATGGAAGCGCTGATCGGTGCGAACTTCATCGCGAACGGTTTCGATCCGACCCGCACGCTCGTCCATCGGTTGTGGGCGCGCGAGTTGGAGGGCAATGAGGGTCGCATCAAACATCCCAAAAGCGCGCTGCAGGAATGGGCCGCCGGCAATCGCCGTGCCATGCCGCAATATGAGGTGACGGACCGCAGCGGCCCCGATCACGCCGCGCGCTTCACCGTGCGGGTCAGCGTTCACGCGGTCGGCGAAGCGTATGCCGATGCAAGCAGCAAGGGCGAGGCCGAACGACGCGCCGCGCAGCTATTTCTGGAGCAATACGGATGAACCCCGAAACGCCCAATACCCAGTGCGGCATCGTTGCGGTGATCGGTCCGCCCAATGCGGGCAAATCGACGCTCGTGAACCAGCTGGTCGGCCAGAAGGTCGCGATTACCTCCTCGAAGGCGCAGACGACGCGCGCGCGTATGCTCGGGATTGCGCTGTTCGGCACCGTGCAGATGATCCTGGTCGATACGCCCGGCATCTTCGCGCCCCGCCGCAGGCTGGACCGCGCAATGGTAAGTGCGGCTTGGGACGGAGCGGACAGCGCCGATGCGATCGTGCTGCTCGTCGATCCGGTCAAGCAGCGCCGCCATGAGCTCGACCCGCTGGTGGAAGCCTTGGCGAACCGGCCCGAGCGGAAGATCCTCGTCCTCAACAAGGTCGATACAGCGAAGAAGGAGCCCCTGCTGGCCCTTGCGCAGGAGCTCGGGGAGCGGCTCGAATTCGAGGAGATCTTCTTCGTCTCCGCGCTCACTGGTGATGGGGTGGAGGAGATGAAGGAGGCGCTTGCCAAACTGATGCCGCCCGGTGTGTGGATGTATCCAGAAGACCAGGTCTCGGACGCTTCCCAGCGCTTGCTTGCCGCTGAAATCACCCGCGAACAGATCTACGCGCAGCTCCACGAAGAACTGCCCTATGACAGCGCGGTCCGGCACGAGCTGTATAAAGAGCGCCCTGATGGCAGCGTCGAAATCCGCCAGCAGATCGTCGTCGCGCGCGACACCCAGCGCGCCATCGTGCTCGGCAAGGGCGGGAGCCGCATCAGGGCAATCGGCGAAGCGGCGCGCGGCGAACTGGCGGACATTCTCGGCCAGAAGGTCCACCTTTTCCTACACGTCAAGGTCGCGGAAGGGTGGAGCGAGGACCGCGAACTGTTCGAGGAAATCGGGCTGGAGTGGGTGAAGTGATCAACCTTTTGCGCTAAACGCCACACTTATTCTCCTTACATGATCGACGCCTTCACCCTTGAACGCCTTCATCTCAAAGGTCTGTAGCTCGGCTTGGCTGCAGGCAATCGCCACGAGGTTCTCTCGCGCGTCTCCGCCCGATTGGCACGCGGCGACAGACCCCACTTCGTCGATCCGCACGATGAGTGATATTCGGGGATCCTCCACAAGAGAGCCCGTCAATTCCCTGATCACTGCAAAGTGATTGAATTGGCGAACATTTAAATTGGGGGGTTAGAGATTGCGGGACTGGAATGCAAAGCCAGCCCACCCGCTTCTTGGCCTCTCTGTCATGAGCAGCCTTGGCGTCTCTACCGCTTCTTCGCGATCGTGATTTCTGCTGCTTCGCGAAGGTCTTCGTCGATTCTTCGCTGCGGTTCAGCGCCTTGGCGATCTGTTTGAGGCCCTGCCCCTTGGACGCGAGCAATCGCAGCTTTCCCGCCTCGTCGGCGTTCCAGGGTTGCTTGTGTCGTTCGAAGTTTTCCTTGCTCATGGCTCCGCGCACTAGCGGGTCGGTTGGGCTTTGGCGATGGTTCTGGAGATGGTTCCGATATCGCGTCGCCTTCCCGCCACAAACGCCCGTTCACCGGTCAAACTAACCCCGTCCAAGCTTCTCCAGCTTGGCCTTGAGCGCGGCTTCGTCGAAGGGTTTGACGATGTAGTCGTCAGCCCCTGCCTTGATGCCTTCGTGGATGTCGCTGGCCTCACCTTTTGAGGTGCAAAAGACGATTGTCGGCGGATTTTCAGTGGGTATCGCACGCAGGCGGCGCACGAATTCCAGGCCGTCCATCTCGGGCATGTTCCAGTCGGTCAGGACAAGGTTGGGCATCTGCCTGTGGCAACGAGCCAGCGCTTCCTCGCCGTCCTGCGCTTCGCTGGGCGTGTAGCCAAGGCTGGTCACGATCTTGGACGACACCTTGCGGATCACCCGGCTATCGTCGACGATGAGACAACTGCGCGATGCAGCAGCCGCATCGCCCGCTAGTCCGCCGTTGCGCGCAGCTTTCGCCGCTTCGACTATATCGTCGACCCCGCCGGCATTGCCTTCGATCGCCGCTTTGACGTCACCGGGCGTATCGACTGGCGTCCCGTCGGGAACGGTGGTGGCCTTGCCTGAGGGAGCCTTGGCACCCTTGTGAGCGCCCGCATTGCGTTTGATCAGATTTTGAATGGTTCAAACTCCCCCGCCGCTTCTTCATGCGATTGGTCACTGTGCCGGTTGAACTGCTGGTTTGGTGCCTTACCCGAAGCCCCGCGAAGATCGCGCATTTGCGCCACCGCTTCGTCACCAGGTCGCTCGCCCGGTGTAATGCAGACATGGATGTAGGGCATCCAGACATCGCCGAACTCGGCCTTCTGATACCAGACATCGAGCACGTCGTAGCTTGCCCAGATGCCGTCGGGTTCGCGCAGGCGGATGCCCTCGCCAATGCGCGGCACAGCGGCGAACCGGATTCGATCCTGCGTCTGATGGGTTTCGTTCTGGACTTCGATTTCGATCACGGGCGGGAATCCTGTAAGTCTCACCCGATGGTGTAGCGGGCAATATTAAAGGATTTACCAACGCCCGCACCGAAACCTGCGTCCTGCGCCCTAGCCAGCCCTACCGTGAGGATGGAGCGGCCTTTGCCGGTTTTTTCGCCGATACCTTCTTCGCCGGCGCCTTTTTCGCTGCTGTCTTTTTTGCAGGAGCCTTCTTCTTGGATGCGGCCTTCTTGCCACCCTTCTTCTTGGCCGACCCCTTAGCTGCGCGCTCGTCGATCAGAACGATTGCCTGCGCGACCTCGAGATCCTCCGGCTTCATGTCCTTGGGGATCGTCGCATTGGTTGCGCCATCGGTAACGTAAGGACCGTAACGCCCGGGCATCACTCTCATTTCGCCGCCGCTGGTCGGGTGTTCGCCAAGCGTCTTGATCGGCTCGGCCTTCTGGCGCCCCCCGCCCTTGCGATTGGCGCTTTCGGCAAGCAGCGTGACTGCCGCGTTCATGCCCGTATCGAAGACGTCGCGGGTGGATTGCAGCTTTGCGTATTTGCCATCATGGCGAAGATAGGGGCCGTAGCGCCCGATCGCCGCTTCGATCTCCTTACCGGTTTCGGGGTGCGCACCCACGATGCGAGGCAGGTTGAGCAATCGGATCGCCCAATCGAGGTCAAAATCGTCGATGTCTTTGGGGATCGAGGCCCGCTTTTTCGTCTCTTCGACTTCCATCTCGACATAGGGGCCAAACCGTCCGGACTTGCGATGGACCTCAGCGCCCGTTTCGGGATCAATACCCAAAAGGCCGTCCTCGACGGGGTCCCCCCCATCAGTGCCCGCTTGCCCGAAGCGGCGAGTATATTTGCATTCGGGATAGTTTACGCAGGCAATGAACGCCCCGTATCGTCCGCCGCGAAGGTGCAATTCGCCCCCCTCGCGTCCCTCTTGTTCGCATAGTGGGCAAAAACGTGCCGGTTTTCCGTCTTCGCGTTCGGGGAACAGGAAGTCTGCGAGATATTGATCGAGCGCTTCTGTGACCTCGCTCGGGCGCTTCTCCATGATCTCTTCGGTCTTGGGCTTGAAGTCGTGCCAGAACCTGGCGAGCAGCGCCTTGTAGTCTTCGCGCCCATCTGAAACCGTATCGAGTTCATCCTCCATCCCGGCGGTAAAATCATAGGCGACATAAGTGGGAAAGAAGCGTTCGAGGAAGGCGGTGAGCATCCGCCCGGATTCCTCGGCAAAGAACCGCTTCGATTCCATTCGCACATAGTCCCGGTCGCGCAGGGTCTGGATGGTCGAGGCGTAGGTGGACGGGCGGCCGATCCCCAACTCCTCGAGCCGCTTGACCAGACTTGCTTCGGAAAAGCGCGGCGGTGGCTGGGTGAAATGCTGATTGGCCTCAACGCCTTGCTTGGCCGGCCTATCCCCGCTTTTCAGCGCCGGAAGAAGCCCGTCTTCGTCCTCATCCTTATCGTCGAAGCCCTCCTGGTAGATCGCGAAGAAGCCCGGGAAGACCACGACTTGTCCGGTTGCGCGCAACTCGTTCTGACCAGTCGCGTCGCGCAAGGTAACGGTGGTGCGCTCCAGCTGTGCGGTCGCCATCTGGCTCGCCATCGCGCGCTTCCAGATCAGTGCATAAAGCTTGGCCTCATCGCCGCCGCCAAAGCGGTCCTGCGCAAAGTTGGTCGGACGAATGGCCTCGTGCGCTTCCTGTGCATTCTTCGCCTTGGTCGCGTAATGGCGCGGTTTTTCGGGGCAATAACTCGCCTCGTAGCGCTCCCCGATAGCCTGGCGGCAAGCGGCGATGGCGGAATTATCCATCTGCACGCCGTCAGTCCGCATATAGGTGATCGCGCCCCCTTCGTAGAGCCGCTGTGCGGTGCTCATCGTCTGGCTGGCCGAGAAGCCAAGCTTGCGGGCGGCTTCCTGCTGCAGGGTCGAGGTCGTGAAGGGCGGCGCAGGATTGCGCTTGAGCGGCTTTTTCTCGACCTCCTCGACAGTGAAGCGCCCGGTTTCGACGGCAGCCTTGGCCTCCATCGCAACGCCCTTTTCCCCCAGGCTTAGTTTGTCGAGCTTGTCGCCGCGAAACTTGACGAGCCGCGCATCGAACTGCGTCGAATCATGCTCCAGCTTGGCCAACACCGACCAGTATTCGACGGGCTTGAAGCTTTCGATCGCCCGCTCGCGCTCCACGATCAACCGCAGCGCGACCGATTGCACCCGGCCCGCGGACTTCGCGCCCGGCAGCTTGCGCCAAAGCACCGGCGACAGGGTGAAGCCGAACAGATAGTCGAGCGCGCGCCGCCCCAGATACGCATCGATTAGCGGCTGGTTGAGCTGGCGTGGGGCCGCCATCGCATCGGTGACCGCTTTCTTGGTGATCGAATTGAAGGTCACCCGATCGACCTTGGCAGGCAGCGCGCGGCGCTTCTTCAGGACATCGAGAACATGCCAGCTGATCGCCTCGCCCTCACGGTCGGGGTCGGTTGCAAGAACAAGGCGCGATGCGCCTTTTGCAGCGTCGGCAATCGCCTTTACCTGTTCGCGGTTGCGCTTGTCGGAGTAGATCTCCCAATCCATCGCGAAGTCCTCGTCCGGACGGACGCTGCCATCCTTGGGCGGCAGATCGCGCACATGGCCGTAGGAGGCGAGGACCTTGTAGTCCTTGCCGAGATATTTCTCGATGGTCTTCGCCTTCGCGGGCGATTCGACGATCACAAGTTGCATGGTGATGTATGTTATTCCTTACGCGTGCATCTACGCGCGAGGGTGGAGCGGACGCTGGCGCGACGTCAAGCGCTCATGCAAAAACAACCGCGCGATCAGTATCATCGTCGAAGTCCGTGCATCAGGAACCATAAGAGGGCATGGTCTTTGAATGGAAGGAACGGCGCGCAGTGCGCCGGGCGGGGGCCAATCCGGACCACGCACAGGAGATCGCGCAATGTATCCAATCACTTCCATCAACACCGTATCGGCGGCAATTGGCGCGCTCGCTCTTGCTGGCACGCCGGCCTTTGCCCAGCATATGGCGATGCACCAGCCATCGAGCGAAACAGCCAAAACGCAAGTCGCGGTAATGACTGCCGATGGTCAGGAAGCGGGCACGGTCACATTCGAACAGACCCGCCACGGTGTCACCATAACCGCTCGCTTGCGCAATCTCTCCGAGGGGCCGCACGGTTTTCACATCCATGAGACCGGAGCTTGCGAGCCCGACTTCCAGGCGGCGGGCGGCCATTACAACCCGCTCGACGCTGCGCACGGCTTCGACAGCGAGGGAGGTTATCACGTCGGCGATCTGCCCAATATCTACGTCCAGGCGGACGGCACGGCGACGGCTGATTTCTTCGCTCCGCAACTGGCGCTGGCGGCAAAAGAGGACAACAGCTACCCCTTCACCCTGCAAGATCACGATGGCTCAGCAATCATGATCCATGCAAAGATCGACGATTACGGACAAACACCATCTGGCTCGACCGGGGATCGGGTTGCGTGCGGGGTTATCTTCCCAAAAAATTGAGATTTCGAACCTTTCCAGACAACACGCTGGCTCCGGTCGGAACGCATTCGAGGATTGCCTTCACATTACGCTTACCATTCCGCCATCGTGGCGTTCCAGCGCACCTGCGAGTTCCAGTTCCAGCAGCGCCATCTGGACCGCCGCAGGGCTTACGCCGGATTGGCGGATGAGTTCGTTGATCGAGATGGGCGCTTTGGTCAGCAAACGCGCGACCTCGTTTGAGCTGCCCGCTTGCTTCGCTTCGCCCCATTCCAGCTTGCTGAGCTCCAAATAGTCGAAGTCCACACCGGCTTCCGCGACACGATAGGAGGAGCGCGGCGCGCCGGTAAACCCTTGAAGCAGCTCGACAACCTCTTCAGGTGAACTCACCAGCACGGCTCCGTCACGGATCAACTGGTTGCAACCGTGCGAGCGCCTGTCGAGCGGGCTGCCGGGGATCGCCATGACCTCGCGCCCCGCCTCGCCCGCAAGTCTTGCCGTGATGAGGCTGCCGGATTTGGGCGCGGCTTCGACCACCAACGTTCCGCTGGAAAGCCCGGCGATGATGCGGTTGCGACTGGGGAAATGGCGGCCGCGCGGTTCCGTGCCCGGCGGTTGCTCGGCAATCAGCAGCGCGTCCTTCGCGATGCGCTCCTGAAGTGCGGCATGTTGCGGCGGGTAGGCGATCTCGATCCCGCTTGCGATGACGCCAATCGTGTGCGGAAACGCGCCTTCATGGCATGCCCCGTCGATCCCGCGCGCAAGGCCTGAAACCACCGTAAAGCCTGCTTGTGACAATGCGCCAGACCATTCGCGTGCAAGCTTCACCGCAGCCGCCGAAGCATTGCGCGCGCCCACCATGGCAACACACTCACGGTTGGCTAGCGCAAGGTTGCCGCGCGCGGTGAGGATTGGCGGCGCGCTGTCGAGCTCGGCGAGGAGCGCGGGGTAATCGGGTTGATCGTGGAAGAGATAGCGCGCCTCGGCCGCGCGCACGGCGGTGATCTCACGCTCGATACGCTCGACCGGAGCGGGGTTGTAGGACCTGCCGCCGCGCGCTGCGAGATCGGGCAGCGCTTCGATCGCCCTGACTGCCGTTCCGAACCGCCCGAGCAACTGGCGATAGCTCACCGGGCCCACGTTGGGGGAGCGCAGCAGACGGATGCGGGCAAATGCCTCATCCTGCGTAAGCGCGCGCATTTCGCTCACGATCTGGCGCCGACCTTCGGCTCATCACCTCGCAGCAGCCGGCCGATATTGGCGCGATGGAGATAGAGGATCAGCGCGGCAATCGCGGCGAGGACCGGGAAGAATCGCGGATAACCAAGAACAGGCGCAGCGGCCGCGGCAGCAACCACTGCGCCGATCCCGGCAAGGCTCGAAATACGGAAAATCGCCAGCACCGTTAGCCATACGAGCGCGTAGGCGAGCCCGATCGGCCAGGCGAGACCGAAGGCAACACCCGCATTGGTGGCAACGCCCTTCCCGCCCTTGAAGCCTAACCAGACCGGGAAACAGTGCCCCAGCACCGCTCCTCCCGCGGCGAACGACTTGGCAACATCGCTACCTTCGCCCGCCCATATGAGACCCGCGGCGAACACCGGGGCAAACCCTTTGGCCAAGTCCAGCAGCAGCGTTCCTGCGGCGAGGCCTTTATTGCCCGTTCGCAGCACGTTGGTCGCCCCGATATTCCCGCTGCCGATCTTGCGCACGTCGCCCAGCCCCGCCGCACGGGTCAGCAGCAGGCCGAAGGGGATCGAACCGGTGAGGTATCCGAGCAGGACTGCGAAAATAGGTTCCATACGCGTCTCATACCCGTGCGCTGTGATTCGTCTAATTGGATAAGCCCACGAAATGTCGGCCGAGCAGAAGTACGGTCTGACCATACTTCCCTGCTCTTGCTGGTACGTTTAGGCTTGACGTCATGGATTCTGATCCGACCACCGCGAAACTGACCGAGCGAGAGAAGGACGCCTTGCGCGGCTGGCTCGATCGCAAGACGGCGAAGGAGATCGCGATCGACCTCGGCATTTCGCATCATGCAGTCGAGAAGCGTCTAAAAATGGCGCGCGTGAAGCTGGGCTTCGGATCATCGCTCGAAGTAGCGCGGATACTGGCGCAGGCTGAGGGGTACGGGCAGACCGTGGCCCGGACGCCGGACCTCCATTTCGCTTTCAATCCGAGGAAATCATGGCGACACCAATCCATTGTATTTGGAGGAGTAGCGATGTTTCTCGTAACCATCTCGCTTCTGATCCTCGCCCCGGCGCACCAGTCTAGTCCGGACGACAGGGGATCAGCTGAAATCGCTGATATTCAGATAGACGGCAATCCCGAGCGGCTGTTCGACCTTCTGGATCAAGACGACAGTGGCTTTCTCGAGAACCCGGAATCGCCGTTCGTGACCGTCGCGTTTCTTGATTCCGACAGCACAGCGGCGTCAGAAGGAAAAGCTGTTCTAGGCGACAGCAATAACGCGGAACAACTCGCGGAGTTCTATTCGCTCGCCGATACCGATTCAGACGGGCGCATTTCGTTTCGCGAGTATCATGCCTGGAGCCGAGAACGCTTGGCGGAACTCGGCATCGAAGTCGCCAGTGTCGTGAAGGTTCTCCCCACGCGCTAGAGTTGACCGGCGCGAAGGGCTCAGCCACGGGCTCGCGCTGATGGTCGATCCTTCCGCCCCTATCCTGATCTTCGACAGCGGCGTCGGCGGTCTTACCGTCTACGATGCCATGCGCAGGATCCTGCCTGATGCTCCCGTAATCTACGCCGCCGACCTTGCCGGGCTGCCCTATGGATCGAAATCCGAGGCAGAGATTGCCGCGCGGGTTGCCGGATTGCTGGGGCGCATGGCTGAGCGCTTTGACCCCCGGCTCATCACCATAGCTTGCAACACCGCTTCCACCATCGCGCTTGGCATGGTGCGCGACGTGCTCGAAATTCCGATTGTTGGGACAGTCCCTGCAATCAAGCCCGCCGCCGCCGCCACCCGATCAGGCGTGATTGGCCTTCTCGGCACCGAAGCGACTATTCGCCAGGCCTATGTCGATGACCTCGAGGAGCGCTTTGCGGTCGACAAAAGCCTGATCCGCATTGCCGCACCCGGCTTGGTTGCCGCCGCTGAGGCGAAGTTACGCGGTCAGACACCGGACGCAAACGTCATCGCGAAGGCAGTCGCAGACCTCCGCGCTGTACCCGGAGGCGAGGCGATCGATACAGTCGTGCTCGCCTGCACGCACTTTCCCTTGCTGACCAAGGAGCTGGCGGCCTGGTTTCCGAATGCGCCAGCGATGATCGACGGCGCCGACGGGATCGCCCGGCGCATTGCGCATCTGGTCGAAGATCGAACCTTTGGCGCCAGTGTTCCAGCCCGCTTCGTCGTCACGGGTCCGCTCGAAGCGGCCGCCGGCCTTGGACCGGCATTGCACTCGCGCGGTTTTGCTGCGCCGGAAGCCTTCTGATGCTGCGCGCGCGCCATGATCGCAAAGAGACGGGTAGCGAACCTTGGGGTTAATCCCTAGCTGACCATGCGAAAGACGTGGGGTCCGGTCGAAATATCGGTTCCCTGACCTGAACAAAGCCGCATCTGCGCATGCCGCGATACCGTATATGTCGATGAGAGACGTTGCCGCTGTGAATTACGATCAAATCTTTGATTCGGCAATCGACCGGTTGCACGAAGAGGGGCGCTACCGCGTCTTCATCGACATTTTGCGTAACAAGGGAGCCTATCCCAATGCGCGCTGTTTCCACGGCCATAACGGACCCAAACCGATCACGGTGTGGTGCTCGAACGATTATCTCGCCATGGGTCAGCACGACAAGGTGATTAGCGCGATGGAAGAGGCGCTGCACGATGTCGGCGCGGGAAGCGGCGGGACGCGCAATATCGGCGGCAACACCCACCTCCATGTCGAGCTTGAGGGCGAGCTTGCCGACCTCCATAACAAGGAAGGTGCACTGCTGTTCACTTCGGGCTACGTCTCCAACGATGCGACGCTCTCGACGCTTGCAAAGCTGCTGCCGGGCTGCGTGATCTTCTCCGATGAGCTAAACCATGCGAGCATGATCGCAGGGATTCGCAATTCAGGCTGCGAGAAGCGGGTGTTCCGTCACAACGATCTGAAGCATCTCGAGGAATTGCTGGCCGGTGAAGCATCCGAAACGCCAAAGGTCATCGCGTTCGAGAGCGTCTATTCGATGGACGGCGATGTTGCCCCTCTGCACGCAATTTGTGATTTGGCCGAAAAGTACAACGCGCTCACCTATATCGACGAGGTTCACGCGGTCGGCATGTATGGCGAGCGTGGCGGCGGCATTTCGGAGCGCGACCAGGCTGCCGACCGGATCGACATCATCGAAGGGACGCTGGGCAAGGCGTTCGGTGTGATGGGCGGCTACATTGCCGCCGACCAGCGGGTGATCGACTGCATCCGGTCCTATGCGCCAGGCTTCATTTTCACGACCTCGCTCAGCCCCGTGCTGGTGGCAGGCGTGCTTGCCTCGGTCCGCCATCTCAAGAGTTCGAGCGTGGAACGCAACGCGCAGGCCAAGGCCGCCGCCACGCTGAAACTAAAATTTGCCGAAGCCGGCCTCCCGGTAATGGATTCGACCACGCATATCGTCCCTCTGATGGTCGGCGATCCGGTCCGCGCGAAGAAAATCAGCGATATCTTGCTCGCCGAATACGGCGTCTATGTGCAGCCCATCAACTTCCCGACGGTGCCCCGCGGAACCGAACGGCTGCGCTTCACCCCCGGCCCGCACCACAGCGAAGGCATGATGGACGAACTGACCGAAGCGCTGGTCGAAATCTGGGACCGGCTGGAAATGCAACTGGCCGAGGCGGCTTGAAGGGCGAATTGCGCTGAACGAAAAAGCATGGCGAAACCTAAATCTCGCTATACCATTTCCGTTCAAATCTTTCGACAGAGCAGCTCAGTAGTAATCACCCTTCTCGTAGGCTTTTTCCGAATCGCAACCACCTTGCCACGGCGTTGCCATCGGGTGTTTGGTTGAATCGCTTGTTCCAGTCGTTCCACCGGCAACGAAGGCAACTTCCTCTTCAGTCAGTGTGGAGACTGCGATAACGAGTTCAAGAAAGTGATCGTCGCAACGAGTGCCAGGGTCGAAGTCAGCGGTAATGGTCTGCGCCTAAATATCGCTGTGGCACAATTCGGAACCAGACTTACGGGTTCCTCATGAAGACGATGCTCGCTACGAAACTTACTCGCATGAACTCCAGGAAGTACTCAAGATGAGCGGCACGCCCGACCAGACTTACAGCGAAGTCGTCCTCACCCGCCGCTCAATCCGAGGATACCTCGACAAACCGGTGCCGCGAGTGTTGATCGAGGAGGTGCTGGCTCTGGCGATCCGCTCACCATCCTCGATGAATACGCAGCCCTGGCACTTCCACGTCATTACCGGCGAGCCGCTCGACCGCATTCGGCGCGGTAATACCGAGCGCATCCTCGCGGGCGAGCCCGATGCGCGCGAGTTCCGACGCGGAGAACCGTTCGCGGGCGTTCATCGCGAGCGGCAGGTCGGCGTCGCCAAGCAGCTTTTCGGCGCCATGGGTATTGCGCGCGAGGACAAGGATGCGCGCCAGGACTGGGTCCTGCGCGGCTTTCGCCAGTTCGACGCGCCGGTCTGCGTGATCGTCGCCTATGATCGCGAGCTGTCGGAGAGCGACGACACCGCCTTCGATTGCGGCGCGGTGACGACGGCGCTGGTCAATGCGGCATGGTCGCGCGGGCTTGGCTGCGTGATCAATTCACAGGGCATCATGCAAAGCCCGGTGGTGCGCGAACATGCCGACATTCCGGAAGATCAGGTCATCATGAAGGCCATCGCGCTGGGTTGGCCCGATCCGGACTTTCCCGCCAACGCGGTGCGCTCCAACCGCAAAAGCGTGGAGGAAGCGGCGCGGTTCGTGGGGTTTGACTGAGCCGATCTCGCGTCGGCGTACAAGCGAGAGCGAGATCGCGGGGAATGCCGGTTTCTGGGGTGGAAAGGGGACGGTCCGAAACTGTTGAGGTCGCTCGACAAGCAGCCGTCTTCAAAGAGAATTTTTGTAGAACGCCAACATGTTTCGCCAGCCTTTGTCGGCGGCATTTTCATTGAACGTTGGAAAATCAGGGACCATCCAACCATGCGCTGCTGGATAGGTCTCTGCTTTATGGCTCACATCGAACCTTCCGAGCGCAGCTTCGAAGCGCCTCGCCATAGATGACGGATAAAATTCGTCATCTTCGGCCGCAGCTATGTATAATTCGGCTTGAAGTTTTTCGGCATAGAGGTGCGGGCTGTCGTCTGCCTCTGTGGCCAGATTGCCGCCATGGAAACTGGCAACGACGGAGATCCGCGACGGAAAGCTCCCTGCTGAAGCAATTGCCATTCCCCCGCCCATGCAAAAACCAACGGCACCGACTCGATCAGATTCTACATCAGCGCGCGTGTCGAGATACTCCAGTACGGAACCAGTGTCCTGAGCAGCCTTGGCATTGCCCGTGGTGGCGATAAGTGGTCCTAATACGGCCATCATATCGGCCGGCATCACTTCCTGCGTATCGAATGGGCCGTATGCTCCGTATCGATAGAAAAGATCAGGCACCAGAACCAAATAGCCAGCGCCAGAAAGGCGCTCAGCCATTGCCAAAATTGCGGGTCTTATGCCGCCGGCATCCATATATAAAAGGATCGCAGGACTCTCTCCGGCATGACTGCTCGTAAAAACGTGGACAGGGCACTGGCCATCAGAAGTTTCAATCGTGATCTGCTCGCGAGCCATCTGCATTTTCCTTTCAATTGAACTAATTTCCCAGTTGGAAATTTGTCAGAAACGGGATTAACTGATATGCATACGTGCATATGTTTCTCAGTCAACAGGTCTTTGCAAAAGGATTGCGAGTGGATATTCTTTTGACACCAGGACACCTCGTCAGCCTCGCGTATCGACGGTTTGTGCGCTTGAGCGACGCAAGACTTGAACCTTTGGGCTTCTCTGCTGGTCAAGTGCCGGTGCTGATAGCGCTGGAAGAAAAGGGATTGAAGACTCAGACAGAGTTGGCTGATTTTGCCAAAGTCGCGCAGCCGCCGATGGCACAGATGCTCGCCAGGATGGAACGCGATGGCTTGATCGAACGAACACCGGACCCTGACGATATGCGAAGTCGACGCATCTATTTGACGCATGCCGCCAAAGAAAGATTACCCGACGCCGCTCAGGTTATCCTCGATGGAAACAACGAGGCATTACAGGATTTCTCGGAGGACGAGCGCACGCAATTGCCGGCGCTCCTAGAGCGGGTGATCGCGAACCTCGATCGTGCTGAAATACGCAGCAATGGTGAGAGCCGATAAGAATGATCTGGCATATCTAACGGCTGCTTTGAACAAGCCGCCGTAGCTGTTGTGACAACCGCTTTGGGATCGAAAGCCGAATGGCAGCTTTGAGCGATTACCCAACGAAAAGCCAACCTTCATAAATAAGACCGACGCCAAACCTACCGCAAGCTCACCACATTATCGCTCGCTTCGCGCTGGCGTGATCCGTCGAACAGGCTCATCATCGGTTCGTCTTCGACCACGACAACTTTCGCATCGCCGAAGCCGTTGAAGCCGGTCTTCATCGCCGCGCCGTAAGCTCCGAGCATTCCGACCTCGATATAGTCGCCCGCCTGAATGTCGCCGGGCAGCGGAAAGGGTCCGGCCATGTAATCGGCATCATCGCAGGTCGGTCCGTAAAAGGCGAAGTCTAACTCCGGATCGCGCAGATCGGTTTCCAGCGCTGCTACGGGAAAG
>JAZBPE010000187.1:0-7551 GCA_036353345.1 Erythrobacter sp.
CAGCCAGGAGCTCTACTGGGTCCATGGCAATCACCTGGGTGTGCCGGTAGTCACCTCCAACGCTCAAGGCCAAGTGGTCACTCCCGCCAACGACTTCCTGCGCCCCGGCTTTCCCGGTCAGAGCGAGGTTCTTGCCGACCTCTATCACAACCGCGCGCGGGATTATGATCCGATGACCGGGCGCTATGTCCAGGCTGATCCGATTGGGTTGGATGGGGATGTGAACCCGTATGTCTATGCCGGAAGCGATCCGGTGAATATGATCGATCCGTTGGGGTTATTCCGCGGCAATCCGGCTGACTTCGCACCTGTGAAGGTGCCGACTATGCCCATACCAACCCCGTCTCCGGCAGGCGCCGGATCTGCGTTGCTTGGTTACGTTGCTTCTGAAGCCATCATCCCCGCACTCGCGGGGGCATGGTGCCCGAGCGAAGGATCTACTGGAACTGGCAACCCTCCGCTGGTTGTTCCCACTCCCTCGAAGCCTGATCCATGCCCTCCGCTTGAAGCTAAGATAAGACAAGTTCGAGATGAGCTTGCTGAAAGGCTGCAGGATTTCAGAGAAGATCGAGGGCAGTTGCCACGGACTGGTCGAGGAAGCAGGGCTGGGCATGCTAAGCAGTTTTACGACAAGCAAATCCATTTAAGGTGGCTCCTCGAACAGGCTCGTGCCGCTGGTTGCAAAAATATCCCTTCAGATGCTTGGAAGCTCGCTACAATGCCACTGGATTCCAGATTCCCTCCGCCGTTAGTACTATAGTGCCGATGAGACAGAGCACAGAGAAGAATATCGCTGAGAAAATAGCTTTGAATTGGATTAAGTATACGTTACTCTATCCCAAAGCAGCTCCTGAGGAATTGATGCAAACCAGTTTTAAATTCATGGATATTTGTAAAGATGATCCAATATTAGCATGGAATGTGATTTTGAAGGTGATGGATCATTACACCTTGAGAGAAGCTCAATCAAAAGGAAGTGACGGCTTTTGGATCATCAGCAACCTAGCTGCGGGACCAATCGAGGATTTGCTGGTATACAATGGAGAGACCCTCATTAGTACTATAGAGCGCGAAGCAAAGCGCAATCCACTTTTGCGTCATACACTTAAGGGTGTTTGGCGCAATAAAATAGACCAGAAAGTATGGGATCGTTTAGGTAAAATTCCGTGAGGAGGCTCAAACTGGACAAGGAGCATGCGCTTTTAGCACGGGCACGGGCGGCTCGAAAGCTACGACCGCACCAATATCGGCGCTCAGAGCTACACCTATAATGGCCTGGGCGACCGGGTGTGGGTCGACAAGCCGACGGGCACCCGGCACTTCGTCTACGACGCGCTGTCTGTTTCTGGGGGCCGGGTGATCGGCGAGTATGGCTCCTCGGCGAATGATGTGAAGGCGGAGTTCATCTGGGCGCTGCCGCCCGCGGCCAACGACAACTCACCGTTTGGCGGCGGCAATCATATCGCCGGCTATGCGCCGCTTGCGCTGGAGGGGACGAATAGTGCGAACCCGCGTGAGTTTACCCACGGCTTGTGAGACAGGCTGGCAAAGTGATCCCCGTGCCAGAAATGCAAGCCATTGGTCCGATCGCTGACCATCGCCGGATTACCGCCCCTGGTGCGTTCGTGCATCCACAGCTTGCGCAACCAAGCGCTTGCGGGCGCCCCGCCACCTTCCCATATTCCCCCGCAAAGGCGCGCCCCTATGGCGGCCATGGACAAACTATGATGACCCAGCACTACCCCCTTCTGCCGTTGCGCGACATCGTCGTCTTTCCCGGCATGGTCGTACCGCTCTTTGTCGGGCGGGAGAAATCGGTCGCCGCGCTCGAAGCGGCGATGGAGGCGTCCAAAGACATTTTCCTGCTAGCCCAACGCGATCCCGCGACCGACGATCCGGCTGGGGAGGACCTGTATGAGATCGGGACGGTCGCGCAGGTTCTGCAAATGCTGAAACTGCCAGACGGGACGGTTCGCGTCATGGTCGAAGGGGTCGAGCGTGCCAAGCTTGATTGCCTCGCCGCTGAGGACGGTTTCGTGCTGGCCGAAGTCGCGGTGCTGGATCCCGAAACGGTCGCAGGCAGCGAAGTCACGGCACTGATGCGCAAGGTGGTCGAGCAATTTGGTGAATATGCCAAGCTCAACAAGAAGATGGGCGAGGAAACCGACGTCGATCTTTCCGATGTCGATGATGCGGGGCAACTCGGCGATACGATCGCTGCGGCGTTCAACGCGCGCGTTGCTGACAAGCAGGCGCTGCTGGAAGAGGTCGACCCACTCAAGCGACTGGAGCTCGTCATGTCCTTCATGGAAAGCGAGCTGTCGGTGCTGCAGGTCGAACGCAAGATCCGCGGGCGGGTGAAGCGCCAGATGGAGAAAACGCAGCGCGAATATTACCTTAACGAGCAATTGAAGGCGATCCAGTCGGAACTCGGCGGAAGCGACGGTGAGGATGGTGACGAGCTTGCGGAACTGGCTGAGAAGATAGAGAAAACCAAGCTTTCGAAGGAAGCGAAGACCAAGGCCAAGAATGAGCTCAAGAAGCTGAAGGGCATGCAGCCCATGAGCGCTGAAGCGACCGTCATACGCAACTATCTCGACGTGCTGCTGGGGCTGCCCTGGGGCAAGAAATCGAAGGTCAAGAAAGACATTGCCAAGGCACAGGAAGTGCTCGACGCTGATCACTATGCGCTCGAGAAGGTCAAGGACCGGATCATCGAATATCTCGCGGTTCAGGCGCGCATTAACAAGCTAAAGGGCCCGATCCTGTGCCTGGTCGGACCTCCCGGCGTGGGAAAGACCTCGCTGGGCAAGTCGATCGCCAAGGCGACGGGTCGCGAGTTCGTGCGCCAGTCGCTGGGCGGTGTGCGCGACGAAGCGGAAATACGCGGCCACCGACGCACCTATATCGGCTCGATGCCAGGCAAGATCGTCAACAATCTCAAAAAGGCGGGGACCTCGAACCCGCTCTTCCTTCTAGACGAGATCGACAAGCTCGGGCAGGATTTCCGCGGCGATCCGGCATCGGCCCTGCTTGAGGTGCTCGATCCGGAACAGAACAGCAAGTTCCAGGACCACTATCTGGAGCTCGACCTCGATCTCAGCGACATCATGTTCGTCACAACCGCGAATACCCTCGACCTCCCGCAGCCTTTGCTGGATCGAATGGAAATCATCCGGCTGGAAGGCTATACCGAAGACGAGAAGGTCGAAATCGCACAGCGTCACCTGATCGACAAGCAGGTGGAGCAGCACGGTCTGAAAGACGCCGAATTCGAACTGACTGAGGCGGCGCTTCGTGATCTCATCCGTTATTACACGCGCGAGGCCGGTGTGCGCACGCTGGAGCGAGAGATCGCGCGGCTGGCGCGAAAGTCGCTGCGCAAGATCCTCGAAGGTGAGGTGACCAGCGTTACCGTCACGCCGGATAATCTCGGCGACTTTGCAGGCGTGCGCAAGTTCAAGCACGGCATGAGCGAGAAGGACGCGCAGGTCGGCGCGGTGACCGGTCTTGCGTGGACGCAGGTCGGCGGCGAGTTGCTGACCATCGAAAGCGTGACAACGCCGGGCAAGGGCGAGGTCAAGACAACGGGCAAGCTGGGCGAGGTGATGAATGAAAGCGTCGCGGCGGCCTTCAGTTTCGTGAAGGCGCGCAGCCCGCAATACGGCATCAAGCCCTCGATCTTCCAGCGCAAGAACATCCACATTCACCTGCCCGAAGGTGCGGTTCCGAAAGACGGGCCGAGCGCGGGCGTTGGCATGGTAACGTCGATCGTCTCGACACTGACGGGCGCCGCCGTGCGTCCCGACATCGCGATGACGGGCGAAGTGACGCTGCGCGGCCGGGTGCTCGCGATCGGGGGTCTGAAGGAAAAGCTGCTGGCGGCTCTTCGCGGCGGAATCACGACGGTCCTTATTCCGAGTGACAATGTGAAGGACCTGGCCGAAATCCCTGACAATGTGAAGGAAGGGCTTACCATCGTGCCGGTCGAACATGTTGACGAGGTGCTGGAACATGCGGTCATCGACATGCCATCGCCGATTGAATGGACCGAAGCAGATGATCTCGCCTCGCAACCGCCAGCAGGTGCGCAAGTCGGTGTTGCAGGCGCCGCGTCTTCGCCGGATATGCCGCTGGCCCACTGATCGACGATCGCTGTTGCGGCGTTCAGTTTGCACGGCTCCGGGACAGCAGGCGATTGCGGGAAGTTGGCCCGCGAGGTTGCCGGGAACGCACTGTGTGTTCCATTCACCGCAAAACATCCCGGCTTGGTCCAGAACGGCGCTATTCCGGGTGATTTGCCTTTGACAGCTGCCACAAAAAGGGCTCAGTCTGCGTGCTTTCGGGCGAAGCGAGTCACCGAAAGCAACGTACAGTCAAACAGAGGGGGTTCCCAGGAATGAACAAGAACGATCTGATCAGCGCTGTGGCTGAGAATAGCGGCCTGTCGAAGAACGATGCGTCGAGCGCGGTCGAGGGGGTGTTCGATGCCATCACCAAGGCTTTGTCGGGGGGCGATGAAGTCAGGTTGGTCGGGTTCGGGACCTTCTCTGTGGCAAAGCGCAAGGCTTCGACCGGACGAAATCCGCGTACCGGAGAGCCGATGACGATCAAGGCTTCCAACCAGCCCAAGTTCAAAGCGGGCAAGGGGTTGAAGGACGCCGTGAACTGACTCCGGCGTTTCACGAGCGCACGAGTTTGCGCTCGCAATTCGAAAACCCCGCATGGATCATGATCCCTGCGGGGTTTTTCTTAAGCGCCTTGCGGACGCCTTACGAAGTCAGATCAATGAGGGCGGTGGGCGCTGCGGTGGTGCGGGGGGAAACATCCCACACCAGCCGTTCGCTTTCACCCTCTCGCGTAGCACCCTCGTCGGTATTGTTCGCCAGAATTCGGCCATTCGTTACGATCGTGAATGTACCCTCGATAGCGGGAAAATTGGGCATGTCCGGGCCGCCATCTTTACTGGCGTCAGAAGCGGCAGCCATGCTGGCAAAGCCGCCCGAACCTCCCATGGCGCCCATCAACGCTCCGAGAGGATTGCCTTGGCCCTCCGGTGAAAATCCGGGCGCGTTAATCCGCACCACATTGTCATCGCGCAAATGCAGCTGGACGAAGGGATTGGTAGTCGCAAATCCTTCAATCATCGGGAACAGGAAGTCGTGGGTCAGCGCTCCCTCGATGGCGAAGCGCACGTCGAACACGCCGCCACCCTTCGCCTCGACCCGCTGCCAGCCTTCCTGACGCAGCAGCAGCGCGATCAGTTCGGCGGTGGCCTCGGGATCGGACGGATCGATACCGCCCATGATCATCGCCATCTGCCGCGCTTCCTCAGCCTGCTTCGCCTCGCTTGCGGCGCGCTGTTCGACGCGCTCCGCCTCGGTGCATTCGCGCGTCTCTCCACTATCATAGTCAAAGCACTGCGCGTCTTCGCCAGACGCACCGTTCGCTCGAGCTTGCATCTGCGCAAGGTCCGAAAGGCCAAGGAAGAATATCTCCCCTTCATAAACGAAGGTGAAGCGATCTTCGCCCAGCAGCTCGAGCTGCGAGGCAAACTTGCCCGGCGTAATGAAGCAGCCCGACAGTGCCAGCGTGGCCATACCTAGGGCAAGGCTCGCCAAGATCCGCGAGATCATCGTCATATTGTGTCCCCCCACTATGAACAAGTTTCGTCAACTGGACGCTTACGAATGCGCCCGTCAGCCGGATGGCCGCGTCGCTGCGGCATAAAGCGCGATTGCGGCAGCATTTGATACGTTGAGGCTCTCGATCGCGGAGGTGATCGGCAACCGGGCAAGGGCATCGCAATGCGCGGCAATATTTGGGCGCATTCCCTCGCCTTCGGCGCCAAGGACGATTGCTAACGGGCCGGCGGTCAGGCTTTGGCCGAAGTCCGCGTCGGCCTCCCCCGCCAGCCCGAGGCGCCAGTAGCCCGCTTCCGCCAGGTCATCGAGCGCGCGCGCGAGGTTGACGACGCGCACCCAGGCAACGCTTTCGAGCGCGCCGGACGCGGCCTTGGCCACGACGCCGCTTTCGGGCGGCGCGTGGCGATCCTGCGTGACGATGCATGCCGCGCCGAAGGCCGCCGCCGATCGCAGGATCGCGCCGACATTGTGCGGGTCGGTCACCTGGTCGAGCACGATTACCGGATGTGTCGCTTCGCCTGTCGCCACCTCGCCTAGAAAGCGCTCTTCCAAGGGCAGGCATTCAAGCACCAGCCCCTGATGGGGCGTGTCCTTGGTAACCAGGCGGGCAAGGTCGGTGACTTCTGCATACTCGACCGGAAAATCATCAGGCAACTCACCATCGAGACTGGCGATCCCTTCGCGCGTTGCCCACAGCTTTCGGTGCGAGCGGTTCGGGTTCTTGAGCGCCGCCTCGACCGGGTGACGACCCCACAGCCGGACCTGCCCGGTGCTAGCGCGACCTGAGCCGCGCCCACCCTTCATCCGGCCCGCGCGCCCGCGCAGCGCTCGTTTGCGTTCCGGTTTCGCCACGGTTTGCTCAACTCCCAATCGCTGGGCGCCCCTTGCCACCGGGCCCATTGACACGCAAGCGCGCCTTCGCCAAAGCGCGCCACTCGACAGCGGCTCTTGCGCATCTTGCGCGGCTGCGCCGCTGGATGATCCGCCGACGCATGGCCCGTGACAGGGCGACAAGCAGCGGATTGGCCCGAATGTGGACAGGTGGCCGAGTGGTTAAAGGCAGCAGACTGTAAATCTGCCCGCGCAAGCGTACGCTGGTTCGAATCCAGCCCTGTCCACCACCGCCCTTTCTCAGGGCATCCCCGAAAAGCCTTAGAACTCCTAGAAAACCAAGCGCATTGTCCCCTTCATCGTCCGCATTTGACCGCTGCAATTTGCCAGCAACCGGAACCGAGTGTGGGGGTAGTGTGGGGGTAAAGTGGCTTACCCCCACACTTTGGTTTCACAATTCGGTCCCGAAAAGTGTGGGGGTAGAGCGATGGGTAAACTCACGGCGGTAGCGATCAAAGCGGCCTTGGCGAATCCGGGCACTTATCGAGACGGTGACGGATTATTCATAAAAGGGGACAAACGTGGCGGTGCCTACTGGAATTTGCGACTCCAGCGTGACGGCAAACGCCAAGACTTGGGGCTGGGCAGTGCAAAACTCGTGACGCTGGCTGAAGCGTGTGCGAAAGCGGCGGAACTTCGAAAGGCCGTAAAGGTCGAGAAGCGCGACGTTCTGACCGAGCGCAAGGACGAGGAAGCCGCCAAGGTCACGTTCCGCGAGGCCGCAACCCAATATCACTCGGAGGCCGAGGCAGGCTGGAAGAGCGATGTGTACGGTCGCCAGTGGCTCGCCAGTCTGGAGAACTACGCCTTCCCGAAGCTGGGCGACATGACGACCGGCGGGATCACCGCTGCCGACATCATCTCGGTCCTCACGCCGATCTGGCAGGAAATTCCCGAAACAGCCCGCCAGGTCCGCAAGCGGATTTGTGCGGTGCTGGACTACTCCCACGCCAAGGGTTGGCGCTCCACCGAAGCGCCCTCGGGCAATAGCAGCCTGAAAGCGGGGCGAGGGCTG
>JAZBPE010000188.1:0-2220 GCA_036353345.1 Erythrobacter sp.
AGGCCTGCCCCAATTCGTCCGCCATCTGCGGCGGCATGGCATTGAGCCGTTCGGGGCGGTTGAGGGTGATGGTGGTGAGCGGCCCGTCGCGGGTCACGCGGATGGTTTCGTAGGTCATGTGGCTCTCCCAAGGTCTCTCTTTGCAACCGACCTAGGCGCTTCGGACGGGCGCTGGCAAGAGGCTCAATTCGACCAGTGCGTGCCGTCCTTGGGCGTCTCCATGATCTCGGTCAGAATTCCCTGCATGTCCTTGGGGTGCAGGAAGAAGATCGGCGTGCCGTGCGCGCCGATGCGGGTGGGGCCGAGGATGCGCTTGCCCATAGCCTCGAACTCGGCGCGGGCCTCCTCGATGTCGGGGACTTCGAAGCAGACGTGATGCTGCCCACCGAGCGGGTTCTTCTCGAGGAAGTTGTTGATCGCGCTGTCGGGGCCGAGCGGTTCGATGAGCTCGAGCTGGGTGCCGTTCATCCCGCTGTCGGTCGGCGTGTCGACGAAGCAGACTTTTACGCCCTGTTCGGGCAGGTCGAAGGGCTCATGGATATGCGTCGCGCCCAGCGTGTCGCGGTAATGCGCGATCGAGTCCGCTATTGAGGGGGTGGCGATACCGATATGGTTGAGTCGGCCTAGTTTCATACGATCCTCTCGTCATTGCGAGCCGCGAAGCGGCGCGGCAATCCAGAGCGTATCGCAACCCGCTCTGGATTGCTTCGCTTCGCTCGCAATGACGAATGGCGGATCATAGCGCAATATCTTCGAAGAGGTCGCGCCATTGAGGGTTGGCGGCTTCGATCAGTTTTAGCTTCGCTTTGCGATTGCCCGCTTTGACCTTCTTTTCGCGGGTGATGGCACTTTCCATCGTATCGTGGCGCTCGAACCATACGAGCGTCTTGCAACCGTATTTCTTGGAGAAGCCTTCGACGAGTCCTTCGCGATGTTGCCAGGCGCGTTTGGATAAGTCTGATGTGACGCCGACGTAGATCGTTCCATTCCGCTGGCTCGCCATGATGTAGAGAGCCGGAAATTTCGTCATTGCGAGCCGCCAAAGGCGGCGCGGCAATCCAGAGCGCATCGCGAGCCGCTCTGGATTGCTTCGCTACGCTCGCAAAGACGATAAAGTCTCATTTCACTTGCCGCCCATCACTTTCATGAAATCTTCGAGCGAATCTTGCCACTCCATCCCTAGTAGCGCTTCGACTGCCGCAGTTGAGACGTCGGGATAACCCAATAAGTTGTTTGCCGCCTGATGGAGCATAAGCCTATCCTTGTAGCAAAGAACGAACCCTTGCTTCGATAATCGTGAGAACAAGTCCTCAAACTCGGCCTTGGAAAAACCGGTCACAGTTTGAATCTCACCTGCCCACCAGTCGCTTTCGTCAGCGAGCAGGTCGGTGAGAATGGCTTCGGCGGTAGTCACAGCGGAATATTATCATGCTTCTTCCACGGATTCTCCAGCTGCTTAGTCCGCAGCTTGCGTAGCCCCAGCGCAATCCTGCGGCGGGTCGAGTGCGGGTGGATCACCTCGTCGATATAGCCCCGGCTCGCCGCGACGAAGGGGTTGGCGAAGCGGTCCTCGTATTCCTTGGTCCGCGCCGCGATCTTTTCGGGGTCGTCCTTCTCGGAGCGGAAGATGATCTCCACCGCGCCCTTCGCGCCCATCACCGCGATTTCCGCCGTGGGCCAGGCATAGTTCAGATCGCCGCGCAGGTGCTTCGATGCCATCACGTCATAGGCCCCGCCGTAAGCCTTGCGGGTGATGACGGTGATCTTGGGCACGGTCGCCTCGGCATAGGCGAAGAGCAGCTTCGCGCCGTGCTTGATGATGCCGCCCAGTTCCTGCGCGGTGCCGGGGAGGAAGCCGGGGACATCGACGAAGGTCACGATCGGAATCTCGAAGGCATCGCAGAACCGCACGAAGCGCGCGGCCTTCTTGGCGCTGGCGATATCGAGCACGCCGGCGAGCACCATCGGCTGGTTCGCGACCACGCCCACCGTGCGCCCCTCAACCCGGCCGAAGCCGCAGATGATGTTCGCCGCATGGGCGGGCTGGATTTCGAAGAAATCGCCCTCGTCCAGCGTCTTGGCGATAACCTCGTGCATGTCATAGGGCTGGTTGGCAATCACGCCAACCGACTGTCCACCGTAGCGGGCGAATCCAATGACAATGTTCGGAGCATACTCGGACTGAATCTCCAGAAAATTCCCTTCATCGGCCGTTTCGTG
>JAZBPE010000189.1:0-3785 GCA_036353345.1 Erythrobacter sp.
AGCTGCGATCGTCTCACGGTCCTGTCTGAGGACCGACTTCGGCACGAGCGGATCGGCCGGATCGCCCCTGACATGCGCGGCAAAGCGTCCCAGCCATGCGCGCCCGCGCTCGACAAGTGAGCCGAACCTGCCAGTTTCGATCGACTGTTTCAGTGAGCGGGTCTGCGCCCGCTCGACCAAGGGCGCGAGGTCCAGCCCGATCGATTTCGCGGTGTCGCTCCATTGCATACCGAGGGCCTCGCGGTCCTCGATCCCGTCCTTGCTCGCGCGCGTATCGAGCGCGGCAATGCGGCCCGCTTCAAGACCAGAACCGCGCCGCGCATCGAGCACTTCCTGGCGGCGGCTCGAGAACGCCATGACCTGTTCGCGGGTGATACCGCGCGCCTCGAAATTGCCGTGCTTGAGGGTCGGTCCCGGCTCATAACCAAGTTTCTCGACAGCGATGCGAAAGCGCGCCATCGCAATCGAGTTAAGCGTGGTGTTGAGCTGCCAGAGCCGGTCGTTCTTGAGCGTGCGCCACTTCCCGTCCTTGCCTTGCGTGACATTGGCGATGACCGCGTGGAAATGGAGGTTCGGCTCCTGGTTGCGGTTGGTGTCGTGCTGGAACAGGCCGATCGCAAGGTTCCCGGTGGCCTGAGTGACGATCTTGCCTTTCTCGACCATCCGGGTCTCGGCCGCATTCTTCTCAGCCCAGTCCAGCGCTTCGAGGACGGCGTCGCGGTAGGCGGCGATGATCCGTTCGTCCTTCCCGACGAGCGCCAGCAGCGACCAGCTCTTGGGCACCGAGAAAGTGAGATCGGTGCCCGGCCGGTGCGCCTGACCGGGATTGCCGACGCTGCTGCCGTCGGGCAGCTCACCGCGCAGCAGAGCGTCAAACGCCTTGGCCTCGACCTTGCCCTCAAGACCGAGGCGTTTCGCGCCATCACCGATCCATTGGCCCGAACGATCGGCATCGGCGCTGGCGTAGTAATTGTCCGAAGCGAAATAGCTCGCGGCCGCCGAAGGCGAGCGGACGTTGGCGACGGAAAGCATGGGCTGGGATCACTTTCTCTTGGCCCTCGTCCCCTCCCCGGTCGAGCATCACATATCCGGGTCGAAGTCCCCGTAATCGTGACCATGGTCCTGCCCCTGATCGGCATCGCGGCCCTGCTTTGCTGCACCGCCAAGAAGCGACTTCTGCTGCTCTTCCTGAAGCCTCTGGTCGGCCTTGCCGCGCGCGACTTGTGCCCGCTGATGCGCTGCGGGATCGGGAATATCGGACCTGGCGGAAGGCACAGCCCGTTGCTCCATGCCGCGGTGTTCCTCAGCTTTCGAAGACAGAGGAAGTTCGGATTGAGCCGGCCGCTGAAGGTCCGATGTCGCCCTTTTCCCTCGTGCATTCGAATCGCGACGCTTCCTTGTCTGGTCCGGTCGAGCCTGATCGCCCTTGTTGCTGCGACGGGCCCGGCGCAGTTCCTTTTTGTCTTCCTTGTCGGCTTTCTTTTCAGCGCTGTCGGAGCGATCGTGCGCGTCCCTCATCCGGCGAGGATCACCATCATTGTCGCCTGTTTCAGAGGCTGCTCCGGCACCGCCCCCTGCTCCATCTTTACCATCAGAGTGCCGGGTCTGCGGCGGTGGCTTCGGCATATCGCGGGGAATGAAGCCTTCGGCTACCCGTGGCCAGTTGCGCGGTGCGAGAACCACGGGTGCCGCCGGAAATCCTTCGGGAAACTTGATGAAACCATGAAGGTTCTTGAGCTTCATCAGCTCGTCAGGAAGCAGCAACGGAACGACCTGGCGCCGGGGCGTCAGGCTCACCGCGTCACGCGCATTGTTGTAGCCGTAGCTGTAACCTTCCTCCATCTCGCGAACCTCGCGGTGGCCGATGATATCGGAACACCAGGTGGCGGTCTCGCGATCTGCTGTGCCAAGGATCAGCTTGGTGCGGGCAAGTGAGGAGAGGGTCATCGCCATGTTCTCACCGTAGACATCCTTGAGCTTGGCAAAGGCATGAATCCCGGTGACGATCGCGCCCCCGAAATTGCGCGCGGTCTGGAGGCCCTTCTCGAGCGAAGGGAGACGATGCAGCGCGCCCAGTTCGTCGATCAGGAACCAGAGCCTGATGTGCCGCGAGCGCTGGCCCGCCATCAGCGTATTGATCGCGGTGTCGAGCCACAGCGTGAGCAACTGCGAGAGCACGCTCATGTCGATGTAACGGGCAGACAGGAACAGGATCGAGCCCGGTTCACCTGCCCCGTTGACCCACTCGCGGACCGAAAAGGGCTTCCCGTCTTCGGGCAGCATCTGGAGCGCCTTGGCATTGACATTGAACACTGCCCGGACCGATTCCGCCATGCGCGCCGCGCTCGGCGTGCTGATGGGACCGGCCATGGTATCTTCGACGAGACGGTGCAGATCGGAGAGATCGGCGTTCATGAGTTCGTGCGCCAGCGCGGCGTTGGTGCCCCGCGCCGCTTCGGCGAGCTTGAGACAGGTCTCGACGAACAGCGTGCGCGCGGCGAGCACCCAGAACTGTTCGGCGCCGCCCCCATCATGCGGGACGAGCGACTCCGCTGCGGCATGGAATTCGGCACGCGTGGAGCAATCGTTGAACACGCTCCATGCGGGGCAGCGCGCGTCGAGCGGGTTTAGAATGATGTCGCGTTTGGGATCGTAGAAGGTTTCGACAAAGGCTCCGGTCAGGTCGAAAATGACCGCGCGTTCACCCCGTTCACGGATCTCCCTGGTGAGCTCAGTTAGGACGACGGTCTTGCCTGTCCCGGTTGTGCCAACAAGCATCGCGTGACTCTGCTCGAGGCGCCAGGGCCAGCTGACCCCTGCCAGATGCGCGGGAGAATAGAAGCCAGCATTCCGCAGTGCAGTCGACCCGGCCAGACGCCAGCGCCAGCCCATCGCATCGCCATACTCGCGGGCACGGGCATCGCGGTTGTGCGCGGCGATCTCCCGGACAAGTTCGCGCAAGGTAGCAAGCTCCGCCCCGCGTACATGCTTCTTCTGTTTCGACTTCTCACCGAAGCGTTCGGCAACCCACCAGAAAAGCGCGAAGAGCGGCGCGAGAATGAACCCTGCAAGCCACAAAGCGCTGATCACCGCACTCCGGAAAAGCGCGACCGCTTCGCGCATCGGCGGGTAATCGGTTACGACGGAAATGGGAAATGCGACGAGGCTCCCGTCGGCCAGCTTGAGGTTCACAAGCTTGTCCGGATCGAACTCCATGAAGGCATAGCCAGAGGCATAGGCATGCATCCACAGGAGGTAGACCTGATAGTCGTCTAGCGCACCACTCACGTCCCAATAGACCAGCCCGAGAACGACCAGGAATGTCACGATAAGGGGCCCCTTGAGGCCCGCGGCAAACATGAAGCCAAAATGCCCGAGAAGCTGGCTGCCGCGGGTGAAGTTGACGAGATTATGCTTCATCTTCGCCTCCCATGGGTCGGGGTGCAACGATACCGAGGCGCTCCAGCCGGCGCTGGTAGGCAGCGACCGTTCTGTCGCGCAGAGTGCTGTCGTGATGATGTGTAAGCAGCGCATCGAGCGCTACCGTGATGAAGATGTTCTGGCGGACCGGATCGGTCGCCGGCGTCCTCAGATCAGCTTCGGTTGCGCGCTGCCAGGCATCGAAGATGCAATCGCAAACAACGATACTCGCGCTGACCCTGCGCTCTTCTGCTTGTTTCCTGATCCATTCGGCGATCAGGGGCGTGACATAGGTCACGAACCGGTGGTGTCTTTGCATTTTTCCAAGTTCCTTGTGTTCAAAGAACCTGGCTCACCCTTCGAAA
>JAZBPE010000190.1:0-14153 GCA_036353345.1 Erythrobacter sp.
AATGCCTTGACGCCTGCGCGCATGATCGCAGCCTTTCTCGCACAAACGCAGACGAAGGCGCTGCGAACCGCGATCCAGATCACGGATATGAAGCTCGCCAACCCCAATCCGGATTTCTTCAGCTACACCTTGTCGAAATATGCGGCAGGCGCGCTTCCCGATCTGTTCGCGCAGGCTCATGCCAACGACACGCGGATCTATGGCCTCGCTCCCGGCGCTGTCCTTGCCAGCCACGATCAGGCCGAAGTTGAAACCGAGATCTCGCATCGGCTCAATCTGCTCGAACGCCGCACGATGCCGGACGAAATCGTCGATGCTGCGCTGTTCCTAGCATCCGGTAATCTGCGCAGCGGTGCGCATCTCTTCGTCGATAGTGGCCAGCACTTGCTCTCGCAGGATCGTGATGTAATCTGGCTCGCACGGGATATCGAGGGAGGGCCGATGCAATGAAACGCCATTCATTGGCTACCCGCATCTGGCATTGGATCAACGCTCTGGCGCTGGTCGTGTTGTTCATGTCCGGGCTCAACATATCGAACGCACACCGGCGTTTGTACTGGGGTGATGATGGCTTCGCAGCCGAGGATGCCTGGACGTTCGTCATCCGTTTCCCCGAATGGGCAACCATCCCGCAACGCTATGACCTTGCCGAAGCGCGCGACTGGCATAACACCTTTGCCTGGGTGTTCGCCGTTGCCTTGCTTGGAATGTGGATCGCCAGCCTTATCAATCGCCACTTCCGTCGCGACATCGCGACCGAAGCGCGCGAATGGACGCCGGCATCTTTGTGGCGCGATATCCGCCAGCATCTGCGCGGCAATTTCGAGCATGGCGCGGGCAAGTACAATACGTTGCAAAAGATCAGCTACGGCTTCGTGCTCGGTATCTTTCTGCCGATGATGGTGCTGACAGGAATGGCTCTCAGCCCCGGGGTCGAGCCGATGGCGCCGTGGTTCATCGACCTGCTCGGTGGACGGCAGAGCGCGCGCAGCCTGCACTTCATCTTCGCCTGGGGCATTTTCGTGTTCTTCGTCGTCCATGTCGCGCTGGTCGTTCTGTCGGGGCCGATCTGGCAGATGCGCGCGATGATCACCGGTCGCACCGGCAAGGAGCCCGCACATGGTTGATGCCCGCCGCCGCGCCTTCCTCGCCGGAATGGCCGCGATGCCCGCCGCAGCCTGTACCGATCTCGCCGAAACCGATGGGGCGCAAGCGGTCTTCGGAGCTGTAGAGGACTGGCACCGCACTGCGCATCGCACATTGGCCGCACGTCAGGCTCTCGCTCGTGAATACGAGCTTGAGGATCGCGCGCCCGACATCCGAGGCAATGGTTCGCTAACGGTCGAAACCGATTACTATCGCGCGCAGCTGGCGAATGGCTTTGACGATTGGGAGCTGGAAGTCGGCGGGATGGTCGATAACCCGATGCGCCTCTCGCTCGCAGACTTGCGCGCTTTCCCCCAGCGCACCCAGATCACCCGTCACGACTGTGTCGAGGGCTGGAGCGCGATTGCGCAGTGGACCGGTCCCCAGCTTGGCCCCCTGCTCGATTTGGCCCGCGTGCGCGAGGATGCGAACTTCATCATCTTTCGCTGCGCTGACAAACTCAATGGCTACGACTATTACGAAAGCGTCGACATGGTCGATGCCTACCACCCGCAGACCATCATCGCGCATGAGCTCAACGGCGAGCCATTGCCCGAAAAGAACGGTGCACCGCTTCGCATGCGGATTGAGCGGCAATTGGGCTATAAGCACGCCAAATATCTTACCGCGATCGAGGCGGTTGCCTCGTTCGACGATATTGGCAGGGGAAAGGGTGGCTATTGGGAGGACCGCGGCGACTACCAGTGGTATGCGGGCATCTAGCACGGAGCACTACCCCCGCAAAACATAGCCGCCTGCACAAACATCATAACCAGATGCGGCAATTCAGCGAATAGGCTTCTCATGAGCAAAACCCTCCTCGACCGCTTTCTCACCCGGGGCGTCAAACAAGGCCGTCTCGGCGTCGTCTTCGCCGATGGTAGCGAGCGGATCTACGGAGCGCGAGCGGACGGCTTTCCCGATATCGTAATGCGGTTCACAGACGATGCGGTGCCGCGCGACATTGTCATGGATCCACGACTTGGCGCTGCGGAAGCCTTCATGGACGGCCGCCTTGTCCTGCACCAGGGCGATATCATGGGTCTTGTCAGTCTGCTGCGCGCCAATGACCGGTGGGAGCGGTTCGACGACAACCTCAAGC
Source organism: Erythrobacter sp. (assembly GCA_036353345.1). Taxonomy (GTDB): domain Bacteria; phylum Pseudomonadota; class Alphaproteobacteria; order Sphingomonadales; family Sphingomonadaceae; genus Erythrobacter. The sequence continues at coordinate 2,249 of JAZBPE010000190.1, forward strand.
CCAGCCTTCCCAAACAGCTCTTCAACCGGGCGGCCTTCCTCGCGCAGCAGGCCAACGACAAGGTCGGCGCGAAGGACAATGTCGCCCACCACTACGATATCGGAAACGATTTCTACGCATTGATGCTCGATGATGAGCACTGGCAATATAGCTGCGGGTACTGGTCGTCCGACGATTTGAGCCTTGGCAAAGCGCAAGAGGCGAAGCTTGCGCATATTGCGGCGAAGCTTGCTGTACGCGATGGCGAGCGCGTGCTCGACATCGGCTGCGGCTGGGGCGGCATGGCGATCTATCTTGCGCGCCACTACGATGTCCGGGTCACCGGTATTACTCTCTCCGAAGAGCAGGCGGCCCTTGCACGCGAGCGGGCAGCGGCGGCGGGCGTCGCGGACCGGGTAACAATCGAACTCACCGATTATCGCGATCTTCCGGCGACCGGGCAGCGTTTCGAGAAGATTGTTTCTGTCGGCATGTTCGAACATGTCGGACGCCCGCAATTCGAGACCTTCTTCGAAGCGTGCGCGGCGTTGCTTGAATATGATGGCGTGATGCTGCTCCACACGATCGGGCGCATGGGCTCTCCCGGCCTCACTGACAGCTTCACGCGCAAATACATTTTCCCCGGCGGCTATATCCCTGCACTCTCCGAAACGGTGCGGGCAAGCGAGAAGGTCCGCCTGATCGCTACGGATGTCGAAACGCTGCGGCTCCACTATGCGAAGACCATCCATAAGTGGTATGCCAATTGCCTCGCTAATCGTGATGCGATCGTCGCGATGTATGATGAGCGCTTCTACCGCATGTGGACCTTCTACCTCGCGGGCGCTGCCACCGTGTTCGAGCATGGCGGCATGTGCAATTATCAGATCCAGTTCGTACGCAACCGCCACGCGCTGCCCCTAACGCGCGGCTATGTGGAGGCGGAAGAGCGGCGTCTGCTTGACAGCTAGCAGCGCGGCTGCGACCCGCCTGCGCTTTCGAGCGGAGAACGCGCAATCATGTCCGACATCAGGAAAGTTGTCCTTGCCTATTCCGGAGGGCTCGATACCTCGGTCATTGCCAAATGGCTGAGTGTCGAGCGCGGCCTCGAAGTCGTGACCTTCACCGCGGACCTTGGCCAAGGCGAAGAGATCGAGCCTGCGCGCGACAAGGCCCGGGCAATGGGCATCCCGGACGAACACATCTTTATCGAAGACCTGCGCGAGGAATTCGTGCGCGATTTCGTCTTCCCGATGATGCGTGCCAATGCCCGCTACGAAGGCGACTATCTGCTTGGCACCAGTATCGCGCGCCCGCTGATTTCCAAGCGTCTCGTCGAGATCGCGCATGAAACGGGCGCCGATGCCATCGCGCACGGCGCAACCGGCAAGGGCAACGATCAGGTCCGCTTCGAACTTTCGGCCTATGCGCTCGATCCCGACATTCAGGTCATCGCCCCGTGGCGCGAATGGGACCTGGCGAGCCGCTCCGCTTTGATCGCATGGGCGGAGGCGCACCAGATCGCGGTTCCCACGGACAAGCGCGGCGAAGCGCCGTTTTCGACCGATGCGAACCTCCTTCATACCTCGTCGGAAGGCAAGGTGCTCGAAGACCCCTGGGAAGAGACGCCCGGCTATGTCTATTCGCGTACGCAGGACCCGGAAGACGCGCCGGACACGCCGGAATTTGTGGTGATCGGGTTCGAAAGCGGCGATGCGGTTTCACTGGATGGCGAGACGATGAGCCCTGCCACCCTGCTCGCGGCGCTGAACGAACTTGGTCGTCATCACGGAATCGGACGGCTGGACCTCGTCGAAAACCGCTTCGTCGGCATGAAGTCTCGCGGAATGTACGAGACGCCGGGCGGCGAGATCTATGCGCGCGCCCATCGCGGCATCGAACAGATCACCCTCGACCGTGGCGCTGCGCATCTCAAGGACGAGCTCATGCCGCGCTATGCCGAGCTCATCTATAACGGCTTCTGGTTCAGTCCCGAACGCGAGATGCTGCAGGCCGCGATCGACCACAGTCAGACGCGGGTGAGCGGAGAGGTGCGCATGAAGCTTTACAAGGGGCTTGCGAGCGTAGTCGGGCGCCGGTCGCCGCATTCGCTCTATTCCGAGGCGCATGTGACGTTCGAGGACGATGCGGGCGCTTACGATCAGCAGGATGCGGCGGGCTTCATCAAACTGAATGCATTGCGGCTCCGCCTCCTCGCAAAGCGCGGTACCGGTCATGGATCGTAGCGGTAGTTTGGGCCGAAGCCGTTGCTTCGCAGCGCAGCTTTGCCAAAGTTTCGCAATCGAAAAGACCTCACGGCGCGGAGCTGCTTCAGGCTGAAATTCGTTGCTTTTCGCAAATTTATACCAACGGGATGCTGCCTTGCCCGAGGAGAGCGCGAAGCGGCTCCATCGTCACGGGCGCCGATGCCGGGCTGCGTTGGCATGAGGCGCAGGGTTCCTCAGACCTTGCGCTTAAAGGACCGTGCAGCAGGGCTCACCAGCTTCGCCTCACCAACATGGCGAGCCCGCGTGCCAGAACGAACGATCCTAAAGCGAAGCCGGATGCCGGCGCGAGCGCTGGTGACAAACCATCGGCCCGGCACCGCTCCTGAAGGGGCAAAACAGACCGGCGGGGTAGAGACCGGGCGCCAGGTGCCTCCGAATTGACCCGAAACGGGATGCGGGTTCGCCCAGGCACCGCCGGTCGGACCAGCGTTCCCCTCGCGAACTAGAGTGGTGTCGGCAGCGATGCTGGCCCCATTTGCCGTGACCCTCCCCCAGCCTGTCGATTCCGGTTTGTTAATGGCGTACCTTTATGCAAGCGCGCATCATGTCTATGAGTTATCCTACGTCCGTGCGGCTTTTGGCTGCCGCCCTGCTCGCCTTGGCCAGCGCACCCGCCGCCGCCGATGATGCTGGCAATAATGGCAGCGAACCGCAGTCCTTCGTCGCCCATTTCGAAAGCGTGCTCGAGCCGCTGGGCCCCGACCTTGCCGGTATCAACCTTGCCGTCCCCCAATCCGCCGTCAATCTCGACACGTTTCAGGCTCCGATCGAGCGCGCGCGCCAGTTCGCTGCCGGCATCGCCTCCTATTATGGTCGCCGCTTCCATGGTCGCCGCACCGCCAGCGGCGAGCGGTTCAATATGAGAGCTCTGACGGCCGCGCACCCTACCCTGCCCTTCGGCAGCCAGGTGCGTGTTACCAATCCGAGCAATGGCCGCAGCGTGACCGTCCGGATCAACGATCGCGGGCCCTTCGCCAAAAACCGCATCATCGATCTGTCGCGCGCCGCGGCCGAGCGTCTTGGCCTGGTCCGCCGAGGTCATGCGCGTGTGGAGCTGGAACTTCTGCGCCGCTAAGCGCCCCCGCGTCTTGGAATCTATCGCAGCTGCCCACGGATCGCACCGCCGGGATACGGTTCATTATGCAGGTTGACGTAGAAGGCGCTGGGGTCCGCGACGATCTGGCTCGCCAGTGACGGCTCGATATTCGTGCAGGCCTCGACCTCCATGTCTGGGCCGAGGATGATGAGATCGACGACCACGTTGCCATTCACGTCGCTAGCGCCTTCGTGAATGTGAACGCCGGTTACTGGGGCGATGTTCGCCGCGCTGATCGCGTAGCACAGGCGTCCATCCTCCTCTATCTCGGCAACGAAGCGCCCTTCGCCATCGGGATCGCCAAGCTCTGGCACCTCATTCGCACCGCTAAGCTCGGCCTCGATTGACGTTGCCAGATAGAGCGGAGCGTCGCCCGGTACTTCTACCGTGGCACACGCGCTGATGGCGAAGAGCCCGGCAAGGCTGGCACACGAGGCGGCGGCGCGGGTGGTCATGGTGGGAGTGCGGATCATGGCGAAAGCGTCCTTCATCGTGTTTGCGGCTGTCGATTGAAACAATGCACGAAAAGCCCGTTCAGGCCCGAAGCGCCCTCGCCTGACCCTGCCGCGCACGAACCTCGGGATCGATCAAAGAGACACCCGCCTCCGCCAGCGGCTGCGAAGCACCGCCGGAGCCCGAACCGGCGGCCCGCAAACGGCCCCCGATGCGAAGGGCAGCAAATAAGGTCGGCTCAGTTAGATAAGCGCCCGAGATAACCAGCGTGTGGGAAACTGCATCACTCCGGAGACCTCCACACTGTCTTGAAGGTTCACTGCTCTCGTATTGCGAATCGCGGCCTTTATCTGGTCATCATCAAAACAGTCTACTCCGCAGCCTGACGCGTAGCGCTCGCCTTCGCCAACATCGGTTTCAGATAAGTCCCGGTAAACGAACGCGCCACCTGCGTGACCTCCTCCGGCGTCCCCTCCGCGACAATCTCACCCCCGCGGACGCCGCCGTCCGGCCCGAGGTCGACGATCCAGTCCGCGGTCTTGATAACGTCGAGATTGTGCTCGATCACCACGACGCTGTTCCCCTGTTCCACCAGACGGTGCAGCACTTCGAGCAGTTTGCGCACATCTTCGAAGTGGAGGCCAGTCGTCGGCTCGTCGAGGATATAGAGCGTCTGGCCGGTCGAGCGCTTGGCGAGCTCCTTGGCGAGCTTCACGCGCTGCGCCTCTCCGCCTGACAGGGTCGTCGCCTGCTGGCCGACCTTGACGTAGCCGAGGCCCACTTCGTTCAGCATCGCCATCTTGTCGCGGATCGGGGGGACGGCCTTGAAGAAGCCTTCCGCATCCTCGATCGTCATGTCGAGCACGTCGGCGATCGAGTGGCCCTTGAATTTCACCTCCAGCGTCTCGCGATTGTAGCGCTTGCCGCCGCAGGTCTCGCAGGTGACGTAGACGTCGGGGAGGAAGTGCATCTCGATCTTGATGACGCCGTCGCCCTGGCACGCCTCGCACCGCCCGCCCTTCACGTTGAAGGAGAAGCGGCCCGGCTTGTACCCGCGCGCCTGGCTTTCGGGGAGGCCTGCGAACCAGTCGCGGATCTGGGTAAAGGCGCCGGTGTAGGTCGCGGGGTTCGAGCGCGGAGTGCGGCCGATGGGAGACTGGTCGATCTCGATGACCTTGTCGCAATATTCGAGGCCGGTAATCTTGTCGTGCTTGCCCGCGATGACGCGCGCGCCGTTCAGCGTGCGGGCGGCCGCGGCATAGAGCGTGTCAATGGTGAAGGAGCTCTTGCCCGAGCCCGATACGCCGGTAATACAGGTGAAGGTGCCAAGCGGAATGCTGGCTGTGACATTATTGAGATTGTTCGCGCTTGCGCCATGCACGGTGAGCTTGTGCCCGTTGCCCTTGCGCCGCTCTTTCGGGACCGCGATTACACGCCGACCGGTGAGGTAATCGGCGGTGAGCGATCGTTTGGCCTTCATGATCTGTTTCAGCGTGCCTTGCGCGACCACCTCGCCTCCCCGCACGCCCGCACCCGGCCCAAGGTCGACTACATGATCAGCGGTTCGGATGGCGTCTTCATCATGCTCGACGACAATGACGGTGTTGCCGAGATCGCGCAGGCGCTTCAAGGTTTCGAGCAGCCGGTCGTTGTCGCGCTGGTGCAGTCCGATGCTGGGTTCATCGAGAACGTAGAGCACGCCCGATAGCCCGCTGCCGATCTGGCTGGCCAGCCGAATGCGCTGACTTTCGCCGCCGCTGAGCGTGCCGCTGGTGCGATCGAGGTTAAGGTAGTCGAGACCAACATTGTCGAGAAAGCCCAGCCTCTCGTTGATTTCCTTAAGGATCGGGCGTGCGATCTGGCGCTGCTGGTCGGTAAGATGCGCTTCCAGGTCGAGGAACCAGGCGCGCGCATCAGAGACGCTCATCTTCGTCGGCGCGGCAATATCGGTCGGGTCGGAGGCGCCGGGAATCTTCACCGCCAGCGCCTTTTCGTTGAGGCGCTTGCCCCCGCAGGTCTCGCACGGCTGCGCGGTCTGAAACTTACTTAGCTCCTCGCGCATCCATGCGCTTTCGGTCTGCATCATACGACGATTGAGATTGCCGATGACGCCTTCGAACGGCTTGTTCACGGTGTATTGCTTGCGCCCGTCCTTGAAGGTCAGCGGGACCGGCATACCGTTCGTACCGTGAAGGATGATGAGCTTCTGTTCGGGCTCGAGATCAGTCCACGGGGTGGTGATGTCGAATTCGTAGGCTTTCGCGAGGCTGGTAAGCACCTGCATGTAATAGGGTGATGGCGGGTTGGACTTCGCCCACGGAACGATGGCGCCCTGTTTGAGCGTCAGCGCCTCGTTGGGGACGACGAGTTGCTCGTCGAAAAGCTGTTTCTCGCCGATCCCGTCACAGGTTGGGCAAGCGCCCTGCGGCGAGTTGAAGGAGAACAGCCGCGGTTCAATCTCCTCGATCGTGAAGCCGCTGACCGGGCAGGCGAACTTCTCGGAGAAGACGATGCGGTTGGCTGGGAGCCCTGCGCCTTTCATAGCGCCACCTGATGCGTCCTCGTCTTCGCGCCCCGGAACAGCGCCATCCGCGAGGTCCACATAGGCGAGGCCGTCGGCGAGCCTCAGTGCGGTTTCGAACGAGTCCGCCAGTCGGGTTTCGAGCCCCTCCTTCACAGCCAGTCGGTCCACCACCACTTCGATGTCGTGCTTGAACTTCTTGTCGAGCGCAGGCGCTTCTTCGATGCCATACATCTCGCCATCGATCCGCACGCGGGTGAAGCCCGCTTTCTGCCACTCGGCCAGCTCTTTGCGGTATTCGCCCTTGCGCCCGCGCACAACCGGGGCGAGGAGGTAAAGGCGCGTGCTTTCGGGAAGAGCCATCACCCGGTCGACCATCTGGCTGACGCTTTGTGCTGTGATCGGTTCGCCGGTCGCGGGGGAATAGGGAACACCCACCCTTGCCCATAGCAGGCGCATGTAGTCGTAGATCTCGGTGACGGTCGCGACAGTCGAGCGGGGATTACGGCTCGTCGTCTTCTGTTCGATGCTGATCGCCGGCGAAAGCCCGTCGATGTGCTCGACATCGGGCTTCTGCATCATCTCGAGGAACTGGCGCGCATAGGCCGAAAGGCTCTCGACATAGCGCCGTTGGCCCTCGGCATAGATCGTATCGAAGGCGAGGCTCGATTTGCCGCTGCCCGAAAGCCCCGTGACAACGATCAACGCATCACGCGGCAGATCGATATCAATCCCTTTGAGATTATGCTCGCGCGCGCCGCGCACGGAGATTTTGGTCAGACTCATAGCACAGCTTTGTTCCGCAAATGTTCGATGGTGTAAAGGCAGGGGGTTCGAAACCGGCTCGCAGCATGGTGCGCGCCGGGGAAAAGAATGGAGGCTGCTCGCAATAGTGCGCCAAGAGCGGGGCCTCTGACATATGGCGTAGGCCGGAACCGATACAATGCGCGAAAGCCCTTTTGAACCCGCAAGCGCAGGGAAAGGCTGACAGCAGTCCGCCGCCTACACAGAACGTTCCCCACGTACGACGAGTTGTGGACCGGAGTTCATGCCCATCCGTTGATATAGTGAAAGCTAATTACAGTGAAGCGCCCTGAAACAAAAATAACGCTTCAACAAACAAAAATTTAGCGACCAGACATTGATGCCTTTCCATACTAAAGTTTGTTCACATCGCGAACAGTTATTTGGTGAAATTTCCCGTACGCAATACGATTATCGTGCAAAAGGGCAAAATCAATCTCTTGCGTCGCAGGAGAATTTAAACGTGTCAGAACTAAACGTCCCGATTAACATACCGCGTTCTTCAGCTTCGCCAATTGGTTCGATGAACATCGGCCGAGAGACCACAATTGGTGTATCGACAAAGTCTGTAGCGGTACCCTATGAGGGCGCGCGCTTTATCAGTGATAGACAGGTCGTGTCGGCTCCGAATATAGAAGAAACTCGCAGCCTTTCACGTCGGCGCTTCGTCAAAAGTGTCAAGCGCCGGTGGCGTGATCGCCAAATCGGGAGCGCCGCACGAAGCTCGCAACGTTTCGAATATCGCCTCGCGATGGGCACACGGATTGGCCGGCGTCGCAAGCGTACAGCCTTCGCTTTGGGTGTGAGCGCGCTCGGCCTTTCGGGCGCTTCGCAACTGGCCCTGAGTGCCGATCCCATTGCCGCCGCAAGCTTCATGGACAATTTCAGCAAGGCGAACGGGGCCGAACTGGCCGACCTAAACAAACGTGTGAACGCTGCGAACCTCAATGTTAGCGAGCATATGCTGGAAGCGATGGTGGAGGAAGAAGGCGTGCGCTACGATGTGTATCGCGACGTCGCCGGATATCCGACAGTTGGAGTTGGGCACCGTGTTTTGCCCGAAGACAACCTGCGGGTCGGTGATATGATCTCGCATCGGGACGCCATGTCGTTTCTCGAACAGGATATCAGCAAAGCCGAAGAGGCAGTGCGAAACCTCGTCGGTGATTTGGCGGTCAGTCAGAACGAATTTGATGCTCTGGTCGATCTTGTCTTCAACGTGGGTGAAGGGACTGTATCGGAACGGGAAAGCCCTCGTCTGAATGAGGCGATCGAAGCGGGCGATCATGAAGCGATCGCGCAGGAGCTGGAATATACAAGCGCGAAAAACAAGGTAGCCACAGGTCTCGTCCATCGTAGCGAACGCCGAACCCAGATCTTCATGAACGCAGATTACAGCGATCCGCGCGAGGAAACCTCGCCCATACGGCAATCCTGAACGATCAAGCCGAGCGCTTCGGTCCTGATTTTCCACGCCAAACAAGCGATTGCATATTGAGAGCATTGCAATCCGCTTCACCCCTCATCAACGCTTCGCCGATTGCTACCGCCCGGCGGAGCGTTGGGCCATCTGCGTTACGATAGGCCGGGGCAGCAATCGTTTTCCGCCATGGCCCGCCGCAGGCATGATCGAGCAGGATACGCTGAAAGCAGTGATCGAAGCGGACTGGAAACCGCCGATCGCGGGCAAGGCCGGGAAGAATCACTTTCGTCAGCTCGAACCAGCGGTCGATCAGAAGTTCGCGGTCGACATCGGCCTCTTGTACGATTCGCTTCATTACACCTCTTGAACGCGCAGATTGCTCGACGGTGCCCCCCATCTCACGCTCATCCTGCTACCTTCGGGGAGCGCCCTACAGAAAATCTGAAGTCGCGCCCCGCCCAATTCAAGCGCAAGTTACAAGCCTCTTTCGCGAGTCCTGCCGCTGCCGGGCCCTTCGGGTCGCACCTTTCAGTGCCGGGCGCTGGATTGGCTTGAGAGCTTGCCCGCGTGCCGACGGAGGCACAGCGGATGAGGGCTCGGCGGTCCGGGCCGGTTGATGGGCATCGGTTTACCGAAATGACGATATGTCATTCTCCCATCAGCGTTTGTTCTGGCAGCGGCTGATCGCGTCCCTTTGATCGGCCCAACTGACGAACAGGCGTTTGCCGGCCGGATTCGCCGAGCCACGCCTATCGCGCAGATCCGCCATTGGCACCTTCAAACCGTTCAGAGCGAGATGGCGCGATCGTCGCGCGTGCTTAAACGACTGGAAACCCTTCGCTCACACAAAGCCTTAGCCTGCCTTGGTCTACGCCGGCGATATTCCACGTTCGTCATGAAATGCACGCCATCCTATGACCATCCGCTTTGCCGCTGCCGTCAACCCTGCACATGGCCGCGTGTGCAAACCCATCGCCCGCGCCATGATAAGACGGATGCGGGAGAGGGCCGCAAACGATCACCAGCGCACCCAAGCGCCAGGTAACCCCTTTCGCGAACCGTCACCGGTATTCAAGGCCGCGCTGAAGCATTTTGCGATCCACGGTATGGGTGCAGCGCATTCGGCGCAAGCGCTCGCACATCGGGCGGTGGCACAGGGCGACCGCGAAGGCTTTATCTGGTGGCTGTCCATCCTGGCTGCACTCGACGAACGACTTGCGCGCGCAACCCAGGACGCCGTTGGCGAGCCGCGGGTGCCTCGAGCTACACGAACCCAACAACAAGCGCCGCCACCCCAGCCTCTTACTGAAACATTCGGTCGATAGCGTGTGGTAAGACCTTGTTTGCGCGGATTTGAGCGTCGGGCGCGTGTCATAGCGTGACGCCATGTGCGCTTTTTGGACTGCGCCCAGATCACTCTACGACAGGACGCGTCCACGACGGGTCCTGAGACCGGACGTGGCGTTCCCTGCGTGATCTCATCTCGCGCTGTGCTGCGCGCACGGGAAAGGAAATGAAGCTCCTTTGCAGTGCCAAGCCCGTGCGCTGTTCGAAGAAACGGTAAACCAGCGCGCGCTTATTGCATCTGCGAACTAATATCAAAGATAATAGCACCTGGCACGCTATCCTGGTTGCATTCGAGAATGCGAGCGCCTAGGCCCACGCCGTAAAAACGGGTGCCTGGCCAAGGGGACGAGCGGCCGCGGCGCTGCCTTCGCATCGTTCTCGTCTCACGCTGACAGGAAGGACCCCTCCCGCTCATGGCCAAGAAACCCGGACGCAAGAAAATCGCGCTTATCGGCTCCGGCATGATCGGCGGCACGCTCGCCCACCTCGCCGCGAAAAAGGAGATGGGCGACATCGTCCTCTTCGACATCGCCGAGGGCATGCCGCAGGGCAAGGCGCTGGATCTGTCGCACTGCGGCCCGATCGAAGGGTTCGATGCCAGGATCACCGGGTCGAACGATTACGCCGATATCGCGGGCGCGGATGTGATCATCGTCACCGCAGGCGTGCCGCGCAAGCCGGGGATGAGCCGCGATGACCTGCTCGGCATCAACCTGAAAGTGATGAAGGCGGTTGGCGAAGGCATCAAGAACAACGCGCCCGACGCCTTCGTCATCTGCATCACCAACCCGCTCGACGCGATGGTGTGGGCGCTGCGCGAATTTTCCGGCCTGCCGCATAACAAGGTGGTTGGCATGGCGGGTGTGCTGGACAGCGCGCGCTTCGCGACCTTCCTCGCCTGGGAATTCGACGTGAGCGTCAAGGACGTGAACGCTTTCGTGCTGGGCGGTCATGGCGATACGATGGTGCCGGTCCTGTCCTATTCCACGATCAACGGCATCCCGGTGAAAGACATGGCGAAGATCAAGGGCGTTGCGACAAGCCGCCTCGACGAAATCGTCGACCGCACGCGCAAGGGAGGCGGCGAGATCGTCGGCCTGCTCGGCAACGGCAGCGCCTATTACGCCCCCGCCACCAGCGCGATCGCGATGGCCGAGGCGTATCTCGGCGACCAGAAGCGCATCCTGCCTTGCGCGTCCTATGTCGAGGGTAAATACGGTCTCGACGGGCTTTACGTAGGCGTCCCCACCGTGATCGGCGCAGGCGGCTGCGAGGACGTGATCGAGATTGAATTGAGCGACGAAGAGCGCGGCAACCTCAAGGTCAGCACCGACGCGGTCGAGGAATTGCTCGAGGCGTGCAAAGGCCTGGATGGGTCGCTGGCGTGATTTGGAGAGCGCTCGCCTTGGTTTCGGCAACCGCCAGCGTCGCCGCTTGCTCGTTCCATCGGACGATCAAATGGCCGCGCTGAACGGCTGCTCTGAGGCTTGGCGGGAACAGTTTCCGGAACTGTATGGATTCACAAACGACGAAACCAAGTCTCGCGCACTCGCGGTCATGGAACCCGAGAACATCAAGTTCGATGACCGAGGTGCATTTGAGTTTCGCCAACCATCTGACAGGCGTCGAGACAGCTACGACATGCAGTTTGAGTGTCGTGGAAATATCAAGGAGCGCACAGTTTCCCTCGTGCGTGTGGCAGATCAACAAGTTCGGCCTTCGGAAGGCCAAGTATGGAGTTTTTAATGTCCATCCTCGTAAACAAAGACACCAAGGTCATCACGCAGGGGATGACCGGCGATACCGGCACTTTCCATACGCAGCAGGCGCTCGATTACGGGACCCAGATGGTTGCGGGCGTGACGCCGGGCAAAGGTGGGACGACGCATATTGGCCTGCCGAACTTCAACACCGTGCGCGAGGCGAAGGAAGCCACCGGCGCAACCGCTTCGTGCATTTACGTCCCCCCGCCCTTCGCTGCCGACGCGATCTGC
>JAZBPE010000191.1:0-2974 GCA_036353345.1 Erythrobacter sp.
CAGCTAGAGGGGAACATACCCCACGCGCGCGTGAATAGCGAGATTCCGCCACTGTTGGAGCAAGCCATTAGCATCACCTCATGATGCTTCATTCAGGAATGGCGGAATTCTTACGATTTTCGAGCATGCTATAAGCATCCTCTGACCCAAAACCTTGGCGATTATCGATTACTGGACGGCAGGAGAGCGGCGTTTAATCAGATCCCCTGTTTTCCATACTCATTCCGTACGGAGCGAACGGCGCCTCTCTAAGTCATTGACAAGCTGGCGCACCCGACATTGCTAAAACTTCTGTCGCAGGCAGTGTCGGGACGTCCCTAACCACTCTGTAAAATCAGGGATTTGTTGTCTACCGTGTTCACGGTTGATCGCCCCCGTTTGCCTGCATTTCGATCACCATGTGGGGTCGAAAGTTGGAACAATTTTATGGTGTGTATAACCTATGGCATTGACAGCGTTGAAGGTGAAGAACGCCAAGCCTGGTCGCTACGTTGATGGCCGTGGCTTGTGCCTTTTCGTAAAGGAAAGTGGCTGGCGTAGCTGGGTCTTGCGGATGCAGCATAACGGCAGGCGGCGCGACTACGGATTGGGATCGGCGCTCGATGTGACGCTGACCGAGGCGCGGGACGCCGCAGTCGCATTGCGCCGCCAGGTCCGCGCCGGGATCGATCCGGTTGCCGAGCGACGGAAGTCGCGCAAGGTGGTGCCGAGCTTCGAAACCGCAGCGCGCGAATGCTACGAGGCGTTAAAGGACGGCTGGAAGAACCAGAACTACCGCAACTGGATTTCCAGCATGGAAAACCACGTCTTCCCGCTGATCGGCAGGAAGCCCGTCGATCAGGTGGACAACACCCACGTCGTCGAGGTGCTCACTCCCATCTGGCTCGAAATCCCCGATACCGCCCGCAAGATTTTGCAGCGCATCGGTGCCGTGCTCGACTTCGCGCATATCAAGGGATGGCGCGAAGAAGAGGCCGCGCTGCGCTCAGTCCGCAAGGGATTGCCGCGCCAGACGGACAAGGTCGAACACTTCAAAGCCATGCCCTATGCCGACATTCCGGCGTTCATAAAGGAGTTGGCGGCCGCATCACCCACCACGGGCCGCGATGCCCTGCGTTTCACGATCTATAATGCAGTGCGGTCAAGCGAGACGCGCAAGGCCGTCTGGACCGAGATCGACCTCGACAAGGCGGTCTGGACCATCCCCGGCGAGCGCATGAAGGCAAAGGAAACGCATGTGGTGCCGCTCTCTAAGGCAGCGGTTTCCATTCTGCGTCGGCGCTGGAAACTGCGCACGAGCGATGATGGTCTCGTCTTCTCGAACAATGGCGAGAAGCCCATCAGCGATATGACAATGACCAAGCTATTGCGCGATGCAGGGATCAAGGGCGCAACCGTCCACGGCTTCCGCTCCGCCTTCACCGATTGGGCGGCAGACAAGACCGACTTTCCGAAAGAAGTGGCAGACAAGGCCTTGGCGCACAAGCTGAGTAACCAGGTCGAAGCAGCCTATCGCCGCACCGACTTCTTCGACAAGCGGCGGGAGTTGATGGCGATGTGGGCGGAGTTCTTGTCGTGATGGCCAGCGGCTGCACTAGCATATGCCGATTTCGAGTTTAATGCCGGACGCCACAAGCAGTGACGAAGTTGTCAAATTGGCAAGGTTTTCACCCTATCCGCAAGCCATAAGCTTTCGGATGGATTTCTTGATGCTCAAGCGTTTAGTGGGTTTCTCGGTTGCCTTTGGCATTCTCGCCAGTCCTGCAACTACGATGGGTCAGGCGTCCTCTGAATTGACGCCGCAAACGCTTGCGGAAGGACTTCGTCGACAACTGCCGATAACTTTGGATGATGGGTCAATAATCACGAACGCGGCTGCCTCTGATTTCGTATCGCTCGAACTTACCATTGAGGGCGCAAATTGGCCTAGCAACGGCATCGGCAGGCCCACTCAATTGATGGGAAGCACCGCCGCTCGAACTGTCACAAATGCACTATGTGGCAACAAAGCTATCTTCGGTCGATTCCTCGACAACCACCAAGTCATCTATCTGGATTTACCGGCAACTCAGCAGGGACCAGTCCGCTATAAATTAAGCGGCAACATCTGTGAGGCACGGATTCCTCGGCCAGTAGAGGTTGCGATGCCGTTACCTGCGCTATCCAGTCCGGCAACCATACATTACTCGCAGTCCCGTCGGTCCGTCAGCTTTCAATCTTGTGACGATTGGGAAAGCCGTCTTGCGACCGTGGAGCCAAATAACGCATGGCTGATGAACTATCGCAGCGTGAAGTTGACGAAGAGAGAATTCGAAGCAACCGCCGCCTTTGAATTGCGCCGTACTGAACGGCATGACCCTTTCGTCAGCCTTGCCTTTGAGATTGACCCCAACGGCCTCACCTACAACGCCGATAGATTGATGATGAGGGTCGATCTGCCTGATTACACGACGCTGAGCAGAAGCTCCGTTCTCAACGATATTTATCTTGGAACGAGCGCATTCGGTGCAATGACAGAAGTCGAGCGCTCCCGAGAGCGGGTATTCACAGTTCGCTTCGAAAATGCGCGTTCTGTCTTGCCAGACGACCGCTTTCTTCCGATGAATGCGAACGCGGCTATGGCGTTAAAGACGCGGGGCGTCATTAGAGTTCTGGCTTCCGTGATTGGCCAGGACGAATCATATCTCCAGTACCGGAGGCCGTCGCTTGATGATCCTCGGGACACCGGCGCGCTCATCAATGAGGTCACCGTGAGGCCATTTTGTGTGGCAGTGATGGTTGACGGTCAAAAGCTGACAAACTGGCAGGAGTTTTAGATACCGAAGCTTGCCCAAGGGGCAAGTCTGGGGAGTAATCACGTCCGACCCCGCCTCACCAGCTCATTCAAGCTGGCAGTGGTGACCCGCGTTGCCTTGCCGATCTTCACCGTTTCGAGTTCACCGCTGGAGATCAGTTCATAGAGCTTCGTGCGCCC
>JAZBPE010000192.1:0-7459 GCA_036353345.1 Erythrobacter sp.
ACTCCGTCGACCGTCACCTGCACGCGGTCACCGACCTTTGCCTTCACGAAGTTGTTCTTATCGCTCTCGGTGTTATCAGAATCTGCAAATTTGTCCAGTGCATCATAAGGCTGAAAAATACCAGCGAAGGAGGCTGTCTCCTTGAATTCTGCTATCAGATCCCTCGCGCCGTCGGTCTTGAAGCCCTGTTCGAATACCAAGAAATGCTCGACAGAATTGTCGGAAGCTAGGCCGTTCGGGTATTCGTCGATGAGGGTCTTGTGTGCGGCTGGTGTGAGCGCGACCTTCCGTATGAGCGCCTTTTTTTCGGCATCATCCTCACGCTGATCGAGGATGATCCGCTTCGCTATCTCGCTTATCTTGACCTTCCTGCTGTCACCTTCGCCAGAAATGTCGATCAACCCGTAATATTTCATGGCAGCGAGGGTCTGGCGTCCACCACTGCTTTTCGGGCTATAGCCCCATGCGCTCGCCGCTGAGGTCAAGGGCGCTTCGTATTCGCCTTCTTGGTCATAAAGCGCCTGCGCTTGCGCGATGGCCTTCTCGACCGGGATAAAAGGGTATGCCGGACTACGGCCCACCTTTCGCTTTTGAGGTTTAGGGGCGGTCTCGTTCTCAGACATTCGATGTCTCCTTTCACACTGCACATAAGCGCGCTGCGAAGGCTACGCAAGACATTCCGTTGTTTTGTCCAATCTGGCGCTTGACGAATGTCCGAGGCTAGTTCAGGTAGGTGTCTCGAACCCGATGAGGGCGATAGGAAGGTGGTGCGTGCAATGAGAGATGATTAGACGGGTCCGGTAACGATAGCCGGAACGCAAAAAGGGCCGACCCGAAGGCCGACCCTCCTGGACTCAACCCAGCGGAGGAACCGCTGTGATTTCGCCACTAGCATTTCGAAAATCGCATGTTCCTTCGCCAACCGCAAGGAAAATGCGTCATGGTCCATATCACGGCCTATTACCGCATCCGATTTGGGCGTATCGAACACGTCCGAGCGCACTGGCGCTCCCGTTAGCGCGATGCCCTAATCGTCAGGGGGCGGCTTCGGTCGCTCCCTCTCCACAACACCTTGACCCCGCTTCTGCGGGGCCTTTTTTCGCCTCCCTCACTCCGGCAAAAAGTCCGGCACGCTCAGATACCGCTCGCCCGTGTCGTAATTGAACCCCATCACCCGCGTGCCTGCATCCAGCTCCGGCAGCTTCTTCGCAATCGCGGCCAGGGTCGCGCCGCTTGAAATTCCCACCAGCATGCCTTCCTCGCTCGCGGCGCGGCGAGCCATCTCTTTTGCGTCGTCGGCTTCGACGGTGATCGCGCCGTCAATGCTGTCGGTGTGCAGGTTGCCGGGGATGAAGCCTGCACCGATGCCCTGGATCGGGTGAGGGCCGGGTTCGCCGCCGTTGATGACGGGGGAGGCGGCAGGTTCGACGCCGTAAGCCTTGAAGCCGGGCCAATGCTTCTTCAATTCCTCCGCGCACCCGGTCAGGTGCCCGCCCGTGCCGACGCCGGTGATCATCACATCAATCGGCTCCTCGCGGAAATCTTCCAGGATTTCCTGAGCGGTGGTGCGCACGTGCACTGCGACATTCGCGGGGTTCTCGAACTGGCTTGGCATCCAAGCATTGTCGGTCTCCTCGACCAAGTGCGTTGCCCGCTCGATCGCGCCGTTCATGCCCTTCAACTTGTCGGTGAGGTCGAAGCTGGCGCCGTAGGCGAGCATCAGGCGGCGCCGTTCGATCGACATCGATTCGGGCATGACGAGGACCAGCTTGTAGCCCTTGACCGCCGCGACCATGGCAAGGCCGATACCGGTGTTGCCGCTCGTCGGCTCGATGATCGTGCCGCCGGGCTTCAGCGCGCCGCTGGCTTCGGCTTCCTCGACCATGGCGAGCGCGATCCGGTCCTTGATTGATCCGCCGGGATTGGCGCGCTCGGACTTCAGCCAGACCTCGTGATCGGGAAACAGTCGCGAAAGGCGGATATGCGGGGTGTTGCCAATGGTCTCAAGGATATGGGCGGCTTTCATGTCAGATGTCCTTCCGGCTTTGTGCTTTGCCCCGTATCTAGCAGATCGGGAGGCGGATCGAAGGTCTTTGTGGTCCGCAAAACCGGGAACACGCGGCTCCATAGCGCTACGATGGCCAAAGCGCCCGCTCCCCCGGCGACGATTGCAGCGACGGGCCCTAGGAGATAGGCGAGCCCGCCGGAAAACGCATCGCCACCCTCGTTCGAGGCGCTGATCGTCATCATGCTCACGGAGGAAACGCGTCCGCGCTTGTCATCAGGGGTGTGAAGCTGGATGAGCGACTGGCGCACATAGACGCTGAACATGTCGGACGCGCCGATGACGAACAACATGCAGAGGCTGAGTGGCAAACTGGTCGACAGGCCGAAGACGATGGTCGCTACTCCGAAAACCGCCACTGCGCCGAGCATTTTTGGTCCTACGCCGCTCTTCAAGGGGCGAACCGAGAAGTAGATCGCGCTCACCAACGCACCGGCGGGCGTGGCCGAGGCGAGCATGGCCAGCCCGTTTTCATCCGTTCCGATAATGTCGCGCGCGAACACGGGAATAAGCGCGTTGGCGCCGGCGAGGAATACCGCAAACAGGTCGAGCGTGATTGCACTCAGCACCATCTTGTTGCGCACCACATAGCGAAGGCCATCCACGATGGCGCCGATGGGGCGCTGGTCCTTGCGCATGAGCGGCTGCGGGACCCGTCCGATAAGCGTGAGCGCCCCCGCCGACACGGCGAACAGCACGGCAGCGATCATGTAGGGCAGGGCAGGCTTTACCGCATAGAGGAGCGCGCCGATCGCTGGACCAACCAGCATGCCCGCCTGCCACGAGATCGATGACAGCGCGATCGCGGTTGGCAGGATCGCTTTTGGCACAAGGTTGGGCGCGAGCGCGGAAAGTGCAGGCCCGGCAAAGCCACGCGCAACCCCCAGCACGATCGCGACGCCGAACAGCAGCGGCAGTGTCACCGCGTCCTGCGAACTGAACCAGGAAAGCGCTGCTGCACAGACGAGCTGGAGCAGGATGGTCAGAACGGCCAGCAACCGCCGGTCGAACTTGTCTGCTGCCAGTCCTGAAAAAGGGGTCAACACAAATAGCGGGAGGAACTGGAGGAGCCCGATGATGGCGAGTGCTCCGGAGCCCTGCGCAACATTCATCCCCCCGTCGCGCGCAAGATTGTAAGCTTGCCACTGAATGACGAGCAACATCGCATATTGCGCGAGCGTCATGGTGAGGCGCGCAGTCCAGTAAGCGCGGAAATTATGAATCTGGATGGGGTGGGTTGGTTCAGCGACGCTCACATTGCGCGCAATGACAGGCGCGCCGCCCGCTGCCAAGCCAGCGCTTCACCTGCGGCGTAAAGATCGGCTCTGGCGCTGGTACTACCGTTTGCGCCGCAGGCGTGGATTGGGTTGCAATTCGTCGATCACGAGAACGAAATCATCGAGCCGGATGATCCGTTCGAACTGAAGGCCGGCACGCCGGTCGCGCGTCCACATTACGTAGGCCTCAATCCGCCCGACGATCGGCAGCCGGATAATCACGCGGTCGCCCCGATTGAGCCCCTCTGCATCGTCCACCATGAAGCCATGCGCTGAGATATTGCATACATGCATGTCAATATCGCCGCGTTTGAAATGCTCGACGATAACCGGAAAATCAACCGGGTGACGCGCGGCGCGGCGCAAGTCGGTCACGCTGAGATTGGCTCCGGCAGACACAGACCCTGTTCTCCTTCTCGGTTGCGACCCGGACTCTTCCGGTTTGCAGGTAGGGTAAGGCGGAGAAGCTGAGATTTGGTAAAGTTCCGTACCGCGGCTGCGCAGCGCAAGTCCAAAGCTCTCCGTCAGCGCGTGATGATACCGTGCTTTTTCTTGCCGAGGCTGAGTTTCAGCGCTGCGCCCTGCGCGGGTGCGATAATGACGCCCGGATCGCTGATCGTATCGCCATCAAGCTTCACAGCGCCTTCCGCGAGCTTGCGCTTCGCCTCGCCATTGGAGGCGGTAAAGCCAAGCTCAGTCAGCACCGCACCAATCCGCATCCCTTCAGCTCCGACCGCGAGGGTGGGCAGGTCTGCGCCCGCGCCGCCTGCGTCAAAAGTCTGCGCAGCCGTCGCCTCAGCCGCGCGCGCGGCATCCTCGCCGCGCACCAGTGCCGTCACTGCATTGGCGAGCGCCACTTTCGCATCATTGATCTCAGCACCTTGGAGCGACTCGAGCTCAGCAATGTCACCCAGCGGCAAATCGGTGAACAGGCGCAGGAAGCGCCCGACGTCCCGGTCATCGCAATTGCGCCAGTATTGCCAGAAATCATAGGCTGGCAGCGCATCGTCATTTAGCCACACCGCGCCCGCCGCCGTCTTGCCCATCTTCGCCCCGTCAGCCGTGGTCAGCAGCGGCGTCGTCAGCCCGAACAGTTCGCGCCCCTCGGTCCGGCGGCCCAGTTCGATTCCATTGACGATATTGCCCCACTGATCGCTCCCGCCCATTTGCAAGCGGCAATCGTAGCGCCGCGCCAGCTCGACGAAGTCATAGGCTTGCAGGATCATGTAGTTGAATTCGAGAAAGGTGAGCGGCTGCTCCCGGTCGAGCCGCAGTCGCACCGAATCGAAGGTGAGCATGCGGTTGACGGTGAAATGCGGACCCACATCGCGCAGCAATTCGACATAGCCAAGCTCGGACAGCCACG
This sequence comes from Erythrobacter sp., assembly GCA_036353345.1. Classification (GTDB taxonomy): domain Bacteria; phylum Pseudomonadota; class Alphaproteobacteria; order Sphingomonadales; family Sphingomonadaceae; genus Erythrobacter. The sequence continues at coordinate 4,709 of JAZBPE010000192.1, forward strand.
CATCATTGTCGACAATCACCGCACCACTCGGTCCGTCGCCGAAAGTAAGCAAGCGCTCGAACACCGTGCGGATCGAGGCGATGTTGGACGCGATCGCGTCACCTGTAAGCATCCGGCGGCTTTCGTCCTTGCCCGACGGATCGCCGATTTTCGTCGTCCCGCCGCCCATGACCACGATCGGCTTGTGCCCCGCCTGCTGGAGCCGGCGCAGCATCATGATCTGAACGAGGCTCCCGACATGCAGGCTCGGCGCGGTCGCATCGAAACCGATATAGCCTGGCACCACCTCCTTCGCGGCCAGCGCGTCAAGTGCGCCTGCATCGGTGACCTGATGAATGTAGCCGCGGCTTTCGAGCAGCTGCATAAGTTCGGACTGATAGGTGTCGGTCGTATCTTTCATTGCGGCAAGCGCTTATCAGCGCCAGCGCGCCGTCGCCAGAGGTCTTGCGAGGGCGGGGCGGGCAGGCGATAGGCTCACGACATGCAGCCACTCATGCTTCACCGCACTTGCGACCTCGGGCCCATCCGCGCCGTTCTGGCAGGTATTGAAGCCAGTAAGACAGGCTGCACCGTGCGATTTTGCCTGGAAGGACGGATCGATGCGATCCGTTTAGCTGAGCCTAGCCCATCTTTGCGAGCTGACGATCTGTGGCGCACGACCTGTTGCGAGGTCTTTTGGCAACCGATCGGGGGCTCGGCCTATCGCGAGTTCAATTTCTCACCGTCAAGCGAATGGGCGGCGTATCATTTCGAAAGGTACCGCGAAGGCCGCGCGGATGCGGCGGTCGATGCGATTAGCGTGGTTTCACGAGCCAACGCGCAGGCGCTCGAAGTCACGGCGACGATCGCTGCAACAATGCCTGGTCCGGCGCAAGTCGGCCTTAGCGCGGTGATCGAACATGCCGATGGCGTTCTGCAATATTGGGCACTGGCATTCGGCCCCGGGAGGCCCGACTTCCATTCCGAAGCCTGCCGGCAACTTATTGTCGAAGCGGTTTAGGCCTCCGCGGCGCGCTCACCAAAGGGTCGGTTGAGCTGAACGATCTTCCAGTTGAGCGCCAAGGCGAAGCTGACCCACAGAACATAGGGAAGGTTCAGCCAGCCCGCGAGGCTGTCAAAACGGGGAAGCACGAGGCACAACGCGAGCACCGAGAGCCACAGGAAAACATTCTCGACCAGCGCGAAATCGGGTCTCTTGATCTTGAAGAAGAGCGGCGACCAGGCGAGATGCAGCAGGAAATTGGCGCCGAACAGCGCACCGACGAGAATGCCGTCCTCAAGGCTCGCAGCGCCGGTCCAGGCTCGGTAGAAACTCCAGCCGGACAATCCGAGAATGATCGTCCAGGCCGGTCCGAACAACCAGTCAGGCGGCTGCCAGCTGGGCTTTTTGAGGTTGCGGTACCACGATCCGATATCCGTCAGAGCGCCGCCCGCCCCGCCAAGGATGATTGCCCAAAGCGCGGCGACGATGGCGGGGGTCCATTCAATGTCCATAGATTGAAAGCGATACAGCATCGCGCGGGTTTCGGCGAGAGCCAGTTTGACCTTGCGCCGTTCATAAAAGCGATTGCTTTGGACGCGCGGCTGTTTCAGGCGACATCGACATGGCTCAACCTGTTTCTTTCGGCATCGATCGCTTGCTTGCGAACCGCGATTTGCTTGGCGCTTTGGGCAGGCGACGCGTCGCTTTGATTGCCCATCCAGCCAGCGTCACAGCCGATCTTACTCACAGCCTCGATGCGCTGATTGCCGTGGGAGTTAACATCACCTGCGCCTTTGGTCCACAGCACGGGCTGAAGGGCGACAAGCAAGACAATATGGTCGAAACGGCGGACGAGATGGACGCCCGATACGGCATCCCGATTTTCTCGCTCTACGGCGAAGTGCGCCGTCCGACGGAGCGGACGATGTCGAGCGCCGATGTCTTTGTGTTCGACCTGCAGGATCTGGGCTGCAGGATCTACACCTTTGTCACCACCTTGCTTTATCTACTCGAAGAGGCAGCGAAACACGGCAAGGAAGTGTGGGTGCTCGACCGCCCGAACCCCGCCGGCCGCCCGGTCGAGGGAACGCTTCTGGTGCCCGGCCATGAGAGCTTCGTGGGTGCCGCTCCTATGCCCATGCGCCACGGTCTGACCATGGGCGAAATGGGACACTGGTTCATCGAGCATTTCGACCTCGATGTGCAATATCGCGTTATCGCGATGGAGGGCTGGGACCCGGACGAAGGCGGCGAAGCGGTGGGCGTGGGTTATGGCTGGCCGGCGAACCGCATCTGGATCAACCCCTCGCCCAACGCCGCGAGCGTCAACATGGCGCGCTGCTATGCCGGGACGGTGATGCTCGAAGGCACGACGCTGAGCGAGGGGAGGGGCACCACGCGGCCATTGGAGGTTCTGTTCGGCGCACCAGACGTCGACGCGAAGGCGGTGGCGAGGGAGATGCGGGCGTTCGCACCCGATTGGTGCGAAGGTGTGCGGATGCGCGATTGCTGGTTCGAGCCGACCTTCCACAAACATGCAGGAAAGCTGTGTAACGCGCTGATGTTGCACGCGGAAGGTCCGAGCTACGACCACGACGCGTTCAAACCATGGCGGCTACAGGCGCTGGCGTTCAAGGCGATCCGGCGGCTTTACCCGAGCTACGATCTGTGGCGGGACTTCCCTTATGAATACGCCCATGGGCGGTTGGCGATCGACGTCATCAATGGCGGGCCGGATTTGCGCGAATGGGTCGACGATACGGGGGCCG
>JAZBPE010000193.1:0-3002 GCA_036353345.1 Erythrobacter sp.
CAGGCGCAGGCTCTCCTTCCTCTTCGGCCGGATCGATCGGACCTTTGTAGAGGAGGTTGTAGAGTTTCTGCTGGATCGCCTTTTCCTTGTCGCTCAGTTCGTTGTTCACCACGAAGCAGTTGCCTGGCGTCAGCAGTGCTTCCCATTGCTTCGAGATCGTATCGCCGCTTGCCAGCAACTGGGTGAGATCGATGACCTTTTGTTCATCGGGACGGCCCGGCTTCTTCGGGTCGGTCACAGGCACCATATCGACGAGACGCGCGAAATTGATCGCGGCGCGCATCATGTCGTTGCCGGTGTAGATGACCTTGCCACTCTCATCGGTTCCCTCGGCGGGCTCGGGCTCCTTGCCCAGTTTCATGAAACTTGCCAGCTCGGGTCCGAACGGGATGGGAGGCATCAGATAGTGATGGACGATCCCACTGGGCACGTCGTTTTCGATCATCGACTGCACCGCGCCGTAGAGGAAATCGCGCAAATCCGAGATTTCGAGGTTTTCGATTTCCTTCTTCGACAGTCTTTCTGCTTTGGCCATGGGATGCTCCAATCGTTGTGTCGGTTGTATCGCGGTGTTGGGATTGGGGGCCGCGCCGGGGCGTTCAGTCGCCGACGAGGTCGGCAATCTCGCGGCGAAGAGCGGTCGCGACCGCGTAGGAATGGCTCGCGGCCAGCTGCACCTGGTAGCTGTCGAGGTCGACGATACGGTCGAGCGCATTGATGACGCTCGCCATTCCGCCCTGCTCGAACGCCTTGAGCAGTTTGAGATCAATGCCCGCCGTCTCGGCATCGCTGCCGGTTGCGGCGGTCGGGAGATGCGGAAATTTGGCAAGACCCCGGCGTGGGGCCGCACCGCCCTTGAACAAAGCGCGCGTTTGCGAGGGCAGCATGTCGTACCAGCTTTCGAACAGATCGTTGTAGATCCACAGGATCTCGCAACGGTGCCCGGCTTCAATGCCGAAAAAGCGGTTCTCGCGCGTCACGTAGGTGCCGCGATGGAAGGTTGGACGGCCGGCCTCGCGATTGGCGATCATGCCTTTGAGCAAGGGACGCAGCCCCGCTTCGTCGAACACCTGTCCGTTCTCCCGGCCCAGGAACCGACCGGGCTGCAGGAAATCGGATGGAGAGCCAATCGAGGCCGAAGGTCCGGTATCCGCGCCAAAAAGCGTGTGCAGGAATGTGTCGCATTGCGGCTTGGCCCCCATCACCGTTGTTTCGTGACGGCCCAGCGCGGTGTCGGTGTTGATGAGGACGATGATCTTGTCGACCTTGCGCTTCAAGAGCGGGACGATGCCGTAATTGTCGACATAGCCGCCATCGCCGAATGCGCGTTCGCGCACCAGGGGCTTGCCGTTGAATTCGATAGGCCAATTGCGCAGTTTCGGCATGACATCCATCAGCTTGCCGAGTGCATTGCCCGCACCGGCCGGAAGCATCCTGAGAACCGGGCCCACACCATGCGTGATGTAGGCGGGCGCCGCGCCGGAGATCGCCATCATATCCTGAGGCGAAAACCGGTGATGGTCGAGCCCGGGCGATACGCGCAGGAAATCGCCCTTCTGCACGGGAAAGACGGTGTCCATGCCGACATTTTCGATATAGCCGCCGCCGATATTGAGCTTTGCCGCGCCGCGCGAAAGGCGATGGATGCCGCTGTAGAGCGGGGTAAACTCGAAATGCTCCCAGCTTCTCCAGCCAAGCGGTCTCCATTTCTCCTGCGGATCGTCGGGTATGAGATAGGCGTCCTGGTTCATCGCCCCGTTGACGCAAAGAAAGGGGCGATCGGGCATCTGTACGGCGAAGTCGGACGGGGACAGCCTGTCCTGGCCCAGGATATTGGTGTTGCGATTGATGATCGCCTGGGCGTGCTCCTTTCGCCAGGAAGCATAGATATTGCCGTCGGCTCCGAAGGGCCGCAGGAACACCCCGCCAAGAGCGCGGCCCCACTGTTCATCGACATCGTCGAGCCCGAAGCGAATACGCGCAAACGGCACTTTGGACAGGCTCATGGCACGGGCAAGAGCGCTGGTTGCAAGTCCCGACAAAAGCGGGAGAAGCAGCTCGGACTTGGCTATGCATTTGGCGATCAGGCCATCTTCGGGGCGAAGCACCGACAGCCTGTCCACTGTCAATTCGCGCGCGGGCATGTTGCTTCCCAGAAAATGCGCGTCGGTCGTACCCTGCGGCAGATAGACATAGGGTACTGTGATCCATGACCCACCGGAAATCGCGCCGATATAGCGCGTCCGGTCGAGCACCCCCTGCTCGCTGAGCGCACGCATGTAGCCAAGCGAGAGAGCCATTGAGCGCGTGCCGCCACCCGACACCGCAAGGCCGATATTGGGCCGGCGCTCGAGGATCGCGTCGCCCATTTCAGGAAATTTGAACCCATCAGCGCGCGTGGGCCAGGTTTTCACATCCAGCCGGCGCAAACTGGCTTTTCCTTTATTGAGGATTTCGCCCGGCAGCTCCTCGAGCTTTTCCCTGGCTGCCTCGGCGGCTTCGCGCGCTTTTTGTGCCTTTTCCAAAGTCCGGCGTTGGGCCTCGGCCTCGATGCGTTCGCGCTCGGCCTTGAGCTTTGCAGCCGCCTCGCGCGCCTCGCGCTCGATCCGGGCTTGGGCTTCCTTCGCGCGTTGCCGGGCCTCGCGGGCTTCGCGCTCCGCGATGTCATGGGCCCTGCGCGCAGCGTCTTCGGCCTTGTCGACGAGCTTGTCGGCCGCGCCTTTAGTTTTGTCAGTTACCTTTTCGCCCGCTTTCTTGATCTTTTTCGGAAATTTCTTGCCAAGTCCCATGATAAAATCCCCCTGCGCCGAGAATCACGCCGAGGCATTGTCTTGCGGGCAACTGGAGGCAGTGTCATACGCCAGATGACGTATTCGTTTGAAAATCGTCCGCGGAAACATGAAGAGGGGCAGGTGAAAGAAGGCAATACGCTCGGGATTATCGCGTCTGCCTATCGCGCGCTGCATGAAAGCGAGGGCTTCGATGCGCTGCTCGCTCAATGC
>JAZBPE010000194.1:0-6068 GCA_036353345.1 Erythrobacter sp.
TATCTCCAGAGGTTCGGTCGAGGGACCATGGAGTTCAACGGTCCGCTGTGCCGCATTGGTGATATTGCTATTGAATTCCATTGCTGCAGATCCTCCGTCGCATTGCTGTGTTGAGTACGGAAGCGCCGACAAGGTTGGCGGATGAAGTGTCGAAGAATGGGAGCATTCCCTTGTTTGGGGGTCATTGACGGGTTCTCGCTCGACGGCCAGGAGCTGGGCTGGGATTGTTGTCGAGTGATCTCTTCACGAAGCGCTGTGTTCGCATCGCAAAGCCCATTGTTAGTGTATCGAATTCATCCAGCTTCAGAGCCAATGCGTGACTACTTCTAAGTAATTCGTCCGCAAGCCTGTCCGCCTCCTCGTTCCAATAAGCAGGAAAACGATTGTTGAGCATTGTAAGCAGCACATTCAGCCTCATGGGGGTTTTTGGAATCGGGTGATCCCAAGTTTCCTCTCGCGCCAATTGCAGTGCCATCCGCACCTTTTCGACAAAATGGGTGTCCTCCAAAGACAGCCTCCTTCAATGGATGGGTTGATCCGACATCACCGTGCTTCCAGCGCGAGCTGGTAGGTAATGTAGCATGCGAAATCGCCGATGCGACGCCTCGGTTCACCCGTACGTGCCTCGCCCCAAATGGCTCTCCACTCCTGGGATAGGCCGGATCGCCCGCATGCTCGCGACAAGGCGTTACAGGAGTCGATGAAGCGGTCATGGTTCCGGCTTCGTGCATCCTCAAGATCCGCTCGTTCCGAGGCGTTAGGCGACAGCCACGTACTGCGTGCATGCGCATAGGCGAGTGCCGACCTCTTCAATTCAGCGAGGAGCAACACCTCTTTCTTCGGAAGGGATTGGCCTGCTTCCAGCAAATCCCGCCAAGCATCCTCCTCTTTGGTCATATTTTTTGAACAACCTTTCATGCCTTTGGAAATTGACTCTGCTCTTTTCCGAATAGATTTATCTGTCGGATGGCTATTCCGGTAAACAAGGCATTCGTACAACAAGTCATAAATGACCGATGGGGCTCAGTTGCTGAACTGGAAAGGGGCTGGGCTGAGCGGGTCGGAGACGGCTTCCAGAAGACCGGCGCGGCGCGCGACAAAAAGACCATCTACCGTTGGCTTAAGGGCGGAATGCCCAATGATCGCGACTCTATCTTCGGCTTCGCCGCCACGCTCGGCATCGATCCGTTGGTCATGCTCGATATCGAGAGCGCAGCTATCCAGAAGATCTTGCCGGTGGAGTTCGGGCTGTTTCTCGCCAACCTCGTTTCTTTGGGCAAGCTGTCGGCCTTGTGGCCACTGGTGCGCCCTTCTCGCCATTGGCCGAGCGCCGAGATCAGCCACGATTTCTATGATGCGCGCTGGACCACCGTAGAATTCACACACCCGGCGGATACTATCAGCAACGTCTACGCCCACCTGCGGGTGATCGGCGACCCGCAGGACGACGTGCCCCACGCGCACCGGATTTACTACTTCGCCTACAAGCGCAAACGCTCGCGCGATCACCTGTGGCGCCCCTATGGTATCGTCCACAAGCGAGGCCGGCGGGCAATCTGCATGGGTCATGCGGGTGACATGTGGGAAGGCGACGACAAGGTGCCGACCGAGTTGAGAGTGGCAGACGACGGAGTGATTGATGTGGAGACCTTCTTCGGTCCCGACGCCTGCGACTTCAAGGTCGCCTGCCTCCACCCTTTCTCCCTGACTTTCTCTGCCCCGACCAAGGCGCGCAAGGCATTGCGCTTTCCCTGACGGGTGATGCAACTTTTGCTTTAGTTCGGAATTCGCGGCGCGTCGGATACGTCGATCTCCAAGTTCATGTCGATCCCTGAAGCCTCGCAGAAGTCGAGAAGTTCGACGCCGAGATCGGTGTTTTCGTGCTTCTCCATCGCGTTCTTCGCGAACATGCGCGAGGCAACGAAGGCGATACGCGGAAGCAGCGGTGAGGACTGGCTGATAGTATTTCCCGCCTGCCGCCAGCGATCCAGTCCGTCCATGTAAGCGCGGAAGGCGAACAACTCATACCCTTCGTTCCAGCACAGCTTGCCGAGACCGAAGAAGGTGTTTTCGATTTCCTCCTGGTGCGCGCGGTTGCCGTTGCAGCTGGCATGTCCCTTGCGCAATGTCTGGACGCAAAGCTCGAATTTGTCCGCCAAGTCGACCTGCGCGAGCTTGTCGGCAACGAAGTTGTAGGGGCCGGGAATTGCGCAGCCGGCATCGGCTAGCGCACTGATACGCATCATCTGCTCCCGCATGCCCTCGGCATCTCCGTTGCTCATCGCGAGGCGGTTGAACTTGGCCAGCGCATCCTCGTAGATTTCCCGGTCAGACATCGCCGCATTATCAGGCTCGGGCTCCAGCCCAAGTTCAGGCTGCGATACTGATTCGGCCCTTCCGCGAAACGCAGCAGCCTTGCTGCTCGCCTGCTCACGGAACTGCGCAAAGGTATCGCGGCCCATCTGCGTGGCGGTGGCCATGGCCTCGTCCTTCGCTTGTTGGACGAACTCGACAACTTCCGCGTTGAAGATGACAAGGATAGTCTTTCCGTTGATTGGCTTGAAATCGTCCATTGGTATGGTGCCCGGGCGCAACCGTTCAACCAGCCACAGAAGCGGATCGCCCGAAACCATGAATACCAGCGGGATGATCCCAGCCAAGCCGATCGGCCAGAACACCTTCCCCCCGACCAGCGCCACCAAAGCAAGCGGCACCATGAAAAAGACTCCGATGGGTGCGCCCAACAGCAGGAAGGGTAGGACGGCATCAAAGTTGCCCATCAGCATTTGTAGCAGCGCCCAGGTAACGCCGGCGGAGGCTGACCGCATTGCTGCGAGAATGAAAGTGGCGCGCCAGTCTACCGTACCTGTGCCGACATCGAGCGCCCTTGCGATCCATGCGTTCATACGTGTTCTCTCCTTACCCTGTTCAACCGACCTTGCCGACGGGGCGCCCCGTGCCGTTGCACCCGCTGCACACGTCGCCGTAGCGACTCCCGCCGCAGTTGCCGCAGAAGCGCCTGCCGCATTTCATGCATTCAAAAAGCACGCTGGTCCGTCCGCTCTGACACTTCGGGCACTTCTTCACAGTAGCCATCTTTGATCTCCTGATCGTTGATTTGCAGTTCATTGGGATAAGACACGCACGATTGCTCAGCCGATGCTTTCGATTGCGCGGCCGGAATAGCTGGTGATGATCGCCAGCGCGTCGCTCATCGAGCGGGCCTTGCCGATCTGGGTGTCACTGCCCCAGACGCTGCCTTTGTAGACGTAGTAGGTCCCCGAACTCTCCGAGACGTAGTAGAGGTTTTCGCCCCCGCCTTTCACGACCACCCTCTTTTTTGCCATTCCCCGTTCCTTTCCTTGTCTTGCTTAAGCTCTTCACGGTGCCATCAACCGCCGCGTTTCGCCACTTCGACAGCCTGTGAGACCGACAGATATTCGCCGCGCCACGGGCTGCCATTGCGGTAAATGACGAACTTGACCGAGCGGCACGACGGCTGCTCGCGGATCTCGTAAGTTGCCCGCGATCCATAGATCGTCTCGATCAGCTTTCCCGCCATCGCTGTCACTCGCCTCGCAGGTCCTATTGCGCGAACAGGCTGCGGTTGTTCTTCGTGCCAATCACCTCACACACGGCATCGACGAATACCGGGTCGGTGTCGAAAGCCTCGAGGTACATTTCCAGGAGCGCCTTCTCGGTGCCTTCCAGGAAGCCGTCAGCCATGGCGATGTCGACGAGGTTGGCCAGCGTGAAGCGGCGCTGTTCGGCATTCAGCCGCACTGAAACTAGGTTCACGCAATCGACCGCCGAGCTCACCCGTCGCCAGGCATCCAGCGCTTGGTCCCATGCCAGCGTGCGCTGTTCACCGTCGATCCGGTAAATAATGGAGATCTCGTCTTCGTCGATATGTCCGTCGGCACCCACCATCGAGATGCACGCAAGCAGCATGGCCCCGCGCGGGCTGAGATTGATTTCGGTGTTGCCGCGCAGCTTGTCGAACAAACCCATTCTCTTCTCCATTCATGTGTGACGGATCCGTTTGGCATCCGCTGGAGAAGCTTCTTAGTGCGAAGAGAAGACTTGCTGTCTCATGCAGATGCTGCGGCGTGAGACTGACGTCTGGTCGATCCGACTGGGTCAGCATATTTGACCTAGGGCGAGTTTCAAAAGCCTGGCGTGATCTATGCGCTGGTTGCATTTGCGGAGAAAGGGTCGCGATGGGGAAGCTGAAGGAGCAGTGTCTAGGGATCGAGGACGTTGAATGTTGGCGGGAGGTTGAAGTCGGCGCCTTGCTTGGACTTCCGGACGTGGGATCACTCAAGCGGATGTCGATTGAGGCTGTCGCCGCTCTCCCAGCGGGAACGGCCATATCATCGGCAATTTCAATTTCGGCAGAGGGAGCAACAACTGTTCTCTTGAAGCAGTTAGGCCTCGGTTGGGAGGACGATGTCTTTGCACCACTATTAGGCTTGGCTGCTCCCTCGATCGCACCCGGAAGCAGGATTCTGATGGGCAGCGGCCGTCATGCTGCTGGCCGCGAAGTCGCGATCTTCCCACAGTGGCGTACGCTTTCAGATTCCAAGAGAGCTCCGCGGCCAATGCGACAAGATGAGGAATGGTGCCTTGAAATCCCCAAACCTCCAGCAACCTGGCCTTGGGACATCAAACGAGCCTTAGCGACGCTGGCCGCCGCCGGAGGTGGGCGCCTTATCCTTACTGTCAAGAATATCGCGCGCGACGCACGGCTCCTGCGGATCGTTACCGATCTGCAGGACGAACTTATCGCGGCCGGCTATTCGCTTCCGGATGATCGCGTTGTTCTTGCCGGTCAGTTGAACTGCCAGGCTATGCTCGAGGATCCCGCGCTTCTCGGCTTCGAAGTCTCGGTTTCAGTAGCAGAAAAATGCGAGACAGTGGGAAATCTCATCTCCTTGGCGCTGTTCGGCACGTTAGCCGGTGAGGGTCGGCCGGATGGCCCCGATGCTGATCTGCGCCTCCTCGCTGGATCGCGCCAGGTACCCGACCGCATGGTCCCAACGGCAGATGAGGCGGCTAGCTTGGCAGCCTCCCGACCGTTCAGAAGTTGCAGCGATCCAAAAAGATGGCTGATCGGACAAAGTGACGGCGGAGTAGAAGTTTCGCTCTCAGAAAATGATCGAGCAAGGCACCTCTATGTTATCGGGGCTACTGGTACAGGCAAATCGACCTTACTCAAATCACTCATCCTTCAGGACATCAACGCTGGGGAAGGTGTGGTAGTTTTCGACCCACACGGGGACCTGGCAGAAGATGTAATTGATGTCATCCCAGATCATAGGACAGACGATGTCGTTTACGCTGACGCTGCTGACGAGAACGGCCAATTTGCCGTGGACCTTCTCCCAGAGGCAGCTGATAGTTCATCGTTCGAAATTGCAGCCGACATGCTGGTCAGTATTTTCAAGGGGTCAATGTACTCGGCCAATCCCGAGGGTTTTGGCCCAATGTTTGAAAGCTATTTCCGCAACGCCCTAGCGTTGCTTGCAGGTGCCGATCCCACTGAACGGTGTTTGGTGAACTTCACTCGTGTTTTCGACGAACCGGCCTTTCGGCGAGAACTCTTGCAGGCTTGCACTATCCCGTCGGTCTGCGGTTTCTGGCGGTCAGCAGGGCGTACCGGGGGTGAGGCTGCACTTGAAAACATCACGCCATACATAACGAGTAAACTTACGCGCTTCATCGCCTCCAAGCATGCCCGTGCCATGTTCCCGACATCTGAAAAATGCCTTTCTTTTGATCAGATCATGGACAATCAGAAAATCCTTATTCTTCGTTGTCCGAAGGGAGCGCTTGGCGAAGGGCTGACTGAACTGGCGATGTCTGCGTGCTTAATGAAGATTCGTGCTGCTGCGATGGCGCGAGCCGGCCGCAGGAACCGTAAGCCTGTCCGCGTCTACATCGATGAATTTCAGAACTGCCGGGGCGATTCACTTCAGTCTTTACTCGCCGAAGGAAGGAAATTCGGGGTTAGTCTCGCGCTTGCCAATCAGTCGCTCGGTCAAATCGGTGGCACTGACAATCGCTCA
>JAZBPE010000195.1:0-16669 GCA_036353345.1 Erythrobacter sp.
ACAGCGATGACCAGACAACTCGATACCGTACTTGCTCACGGCAAAGCTCGCATCGTTGCAGCGCCCGTAACCCCGACGGCGAGCGCAGCGACAGCCGCGCCGCTCTTGCGCAATGCGCCGCGCCATCAGGTCGAGATCGATCGCAATTTCGGGCTCCCGACCCAGTTTTATGGCGCGACGGTTGCGCTCTACCTTGCTTTTGTCGGCGTGATGTTTGCCACTTTCAACACGCCGGAACTGGTAATCCCGATGGTTATTTTCGCGCTGTTTATCGTGGCCGGGTTCGGCGTGCCTGCGCTGTGGGTAAGATTGAAGAACAATGACAGCGCTGCGATGAGCCAGGCGCGGTTCAAGGCGGACGGGATCATGACCCACACAGGCCGTCTCGCCCCGCGCGATGCTGCGATCCAGATGCTGATCCTGCCCTCTCTGATCGTGGTCTGGAGCGTCGCGATAGCGATCATCGCTGCGAGCGTGTGACCGCGGTCACATGCGGCCGGAGAGTGCCTGAAGTCGCGCGGGATCGACCAGTTCGATCCCGCGCTTGCCGTGTCGGTGGATGACCCCGTCCTGCTCCATCTCGCCCAGCTTGCGGCTCACCGTCTCGATCGTGAGGCCGAGCATGTTGGCGATTTCGCCGCGGGTAAGCGGGAGGTCGAAGCGCCGCGCCGGATGGCATGACGTATCGCTCGCCGCAGCGGCAAACTCATGGAGCAGCGCAGCAAGCCGGGCTTGTGCGCTGGCGTGACCGGTAAGTTCGAGCAATGCGCGGGTCGCCATCAGGTCTTCCTGCGTGCGCCGCAACAGGGCGCGCGCGAGGGCCGGAAACTGGTCCAGCGCGCGTTCCATATCGGCCCGGGCAAAAGTACACAGCCGGCAGTCTGTCAGCGCAATGACGTCGTGGTGAGCGAAGGGCGCGAACAGCTCGCCGATGAAGCCCGAAGGATGGATCAGCGCCAGGATCTGCTCGTCGCCATCGCGGTTCACCGCGCTTACCTTGAGCGCGCCGCTCATCAAGGTCGCACAAGCCGTATCGCTGTCACCGGCGGCAAACAGCATCTCGCCGCGTTCGAGCGTGCGGGTATGCCCCGCCGCGGCGAGCGTGTCACGCTCTTCAGGTGTCAGGACCGCGCAGGCGGCACTGTCCTTTACCGGGCAGGTATCGCAGGCTAGCGTCATCGCACCAGCACTGCATCAAGCTCGGCAAGTATGCGTCGCTGACCGATAACGATGTCTTCCGCCTCATTCTGCGCCGCTTCCAGTACATCGCGCGGTGCGCCTGTGCTCGCCGCTTGCGCGACCAGCGCATCGAGATCGCCGAGCAGGATTGCAGAGCGGCTGCTGATGGCGCTCAGCTCTGCAAAAGCGATGGCAGCGCGGCCATAATTGTTGCTTTCTACCCCGAGCCCGCGCGCCGCGTCGATTATGCGGCGAACCTCGCCCTGTTCACGGGCAAAGCGCGCATCAAGCGCCTGCGCGCTTTCGATGATGACGGCGATTTCTGCAGCCGTGGCGACTGGCGGAACCGGTGGAGGCGGCACCGCACCGGACGTGAAAGACCCGGCATTGCGCTCGACGTCGCGAATGGCGAGCGAGGGGAAGCGCGGATCGTGGCCAGCGCAAGCCGAGAGCGCGACCAAAATTATCAAGAGAGGTAGAGCGGGGATGGGCATGACGGGATCTCGCGCTATTTCTATCAGAACGCGTCCGCGCACAATAGCCGCATGATTTCAGGGGAGGCCGGTCCGACAGTTTCGCGCGCCTTGGGCGTTGACTTGACCGCGATCCTTGCGTAACGCCGCGCTTCTTTCGCAGCGCTGCATTTCGTGCGGCGCCGCACTGCCGTCTGGTGGTAATGCATGCAGCGTTCACCAGACACAGCTTGAGATTGAGAGTATTCAGCCATGTTCGCGATAGTGCGCACAGGCGGCAAGCAATATCGGGTTGCCGCCGGAGACAAGATTGCCGTTGAGAAACTCAGCGGAGAAGCGGGCGACACGGTCACCCTGGGTGATGTCCTGCTTGCCGGTGAAGGCGAAGAGATCGCCGATGCCGCCAAGATCACGGTGTCAGCCGAGATCATCGCGCAGGCTAAGAGCGAGAAGGTTGTCGTCTTCAAGAAGAAGCGGCGACACAATTACCGTCGCAAGGCCGGGCATCGCCAGCAAATGACGTTGCTGCGCATCACCGATGTTGGCGAAGGCGGCGCGAAGAAGGCTCCGGCCAAGACGGCTTCGGTCAAGCAAGCGGACGAAGCGCCTGCCACGGGCACACATGGCAACGGATCGACGGGCGAGCAGACGGCGGACAAGGCTTCGGACCATAACGCTCCGGCCCAGAAAGCCGCCAGCAAGGGCGCTGCGGCCGAGGCCAAGGCGACCACCGAGGAAACGAAGAAAACCGCTCCCAAGAAAGCGCCTGCCAAGAAGGCAGCGCCCAAGGGCGACGAGAAGTAAGGGACGTTTGAACCATGGCACATAAGAAAGCAGGCGGTTCATCGCGCAACGGTCGCGATTCGGCCGGTCGCCGTCTTGGCGTGAAGAAGTTTGGCGGTCAGGATGTGATCGGCGGCAACATCATCGTGCGCCAGCGGGGCACCAAATTCTATCCCGGCACGAATGTCGGCATGGGCAAGGACCATACGCTATTCGCGCTTGAAGCAGGCGTGGTTCGATTCCACTCCGGCAAGCAGGACCGCAAATACGTATCGGTCGATGCAGTGGCACAAGCAGCCGAATAAACGGGCGGTTCACGATCAGGACCGTCCTTCGCGGGGCGGTTCTCGAATAGCTGGTTGTAAAGATCGGCTCACAAGAGGGAGACGAGGCCCCTTCGCTTTTTCAAGCGGGAGCGCCTTGCCTCCCTCTTTTCGTCTCTCCCTCGCAACGCTTCGCGCGATAACAAAGTCTCGCGGAAACAAAGACGTCATGCAGCCGTGCTCAAGCATGTCCTGCAGGGGAGAGAGGATAAACCACGTGTTCCATCGCAGCGAACGCTTGCTTCTGCGGCCCGTCTGGCCCGAGGATTGGGAAAGTGTCTTTTCCGGGATCGCGGATGAAGGCGTAGTGCGCAATCTCGCCAGCGCGCCATGGCCCTATCGCGAGGAAGATGCGCGCGCTTTCACGCAGCGTCCGGTCGATCCGCTGCGCCCACGCTTCATCATCGCGCGCGCGGACAACGCCGCGCTCGTCGGGTGTATCGGGATCGATACGCCGCCCCAAGCCGAACGCGTACCGGCCCGCTTCGTCGAACTTGGTTACTGGATCGCACGCGCGCACTGGGGGCGTGGCTATGCGAGCGAGGCGGGCCGCGCCGTCATCAGCCTCGCGCGCACGCTCGGACACCGCGGGCTTGTCGGATCGCATTTCCTCGACAACCCGGCCTCGGGGCGTGTTCTAAAGAAGCTTGGCTTTGCACCGACGGGCCGCGTGATCGAACGCCATTCATGCGCGCGCGGCGCGCTGACGGCGAGTGTGCAGCACGTGCTTTCGTTCACCGGCAGAGAGCTGCGCGAAGGCACGCACGGCACTGGCGGCGAGGGGCAGTTCGCGGCCTGATTGTTGAGGCTTGCCGCGTGATGCGATAGCGCGGCCCTGCATGACAATTCGCAAACGCCTTTCGCCCGAGGAATCGCGCGCCACCGCGCTTGAAGCGGCGCGCACATTGCTGATCGACACCGGACCACAATCGGTCACGCTCAAGGCCGTCGCCGCGCGGATCGGGCGCACGCATGCCAATCTGCTGCATCACTTCGGCTCGGCATCGGGTCTGCAAAAGGCCTTGGCCGAGCATATTGCGCGCACCGTTTGCGAGACCATCATAGAGGCCGTTCACGCCAGCCGCGCGGGCCTGGGTTCGGCGCGCGAAGTCGTGGATCTCGCCTTCGACGCATTCGATCGCGAGGGAGCGGCGGCGCTGACGAGCTGGATGCTGCTTACCGGCAACGAAGATGCGCTCAATCCGATCATCGGCACGATCCACGAACTGGTGGACGAGATTGCACCCGGCGTGGCGGCAGCACACGCCGACCCGCAGGCCATTCACAAGGACACACTGAGCCTGGTGCTACTGGCGCTTGGCGATGCGCTGATCGGGGCGGCGCTCGCAAACTCGCTGGGCTTGCCGCGCGATGCGGCGCGGATGGGTGCAGCGGCCAGTCTAGAGGCCTCACTGGCGGAGCAGCAGGCCTAGCCGCACCTAAGCGGAGATCGCCCGCTTTTGCCATTCGGGCAGGGCAGCGGCGTCGATATCGCCGAGCCGCAGATGATCGACCGCCATACCAAGATCGGGATAGGCGGCCCGCCGCCGCTTCTCATCGGAAGCTTCCAGCGGGACGACGACGAGGCGGCGGTTCACCTTTTGCCGCCAGTTCATCCGCGCCGTGTTTTCCTGTCCAACGTAACAGCCCTTCTCGAAACTCACGCCCCTGAGTTCAACCGCATTGGTTTCCAGCCACAGGATATCGCCAAGCTCCGCCTGCCCCTCCGGCACGCCAAGCGACAGCCGGTGCGCCCGATACGCTTCATCGGCCAGCGCGCCATCGTCGGCGGCACCGACCCAGCGCCAGCCAAGATCGGCGAGCCGTGGATCGGGCTCCGCGCCCTCTATCGCCTCGCGCGACCAATGCGCCGCGAGCGTCTGGTCCACGGCGATGTCGATCGCGCGGCGCAGGCGGTAGAGCGACAGCCGCTTGACCAGATCGCCTGCCACCGCCGCCTCGCAATCGACGAGCAGTGCGCCGTCCGCCCCCTCCCACACGAGAAAGTCGAACATCGCCTTGCCCTGCGCGCTAAGCAGCCCGGCGTAGACCGGAAGTGTGCCAGACACGTCATTCGTCACCAGACCTTGAAGGAAAGCGCGCACATCTTCGCCGGTCTCGCGTGGGGCGAGCTGAATGATGGCACGCTGGGATAAGCGGGAGGCGGTCATGCGCGCACGATCCTTTCAGCGAGGGCGGCGGCAAGGCGGTGGCCAAGGCCCGGTCCCTGTTCGGGGTAAAGATAGGGCTCGATCAGCTCCGCTTCCATGAGCAACAGTCCGCGTTGTCCGCGCACCATGTCGATGCGCGCATAGAGCGGCGTGGGGAACGGCAGGGCAGAGATGACGCGGGCTGCAGCCGCGAGGTCCGCAGGCGCGGGTTGGTACGGCTCTTCGCGCCCACCGTAAAGCGATTGGATGCGATAGTCGCCGCTGGCCGGGACCTTGCGCACGGCATGGCTGAGCCTGCCGTCGATAAAGACGAAGCTGAGCTCGCCTTCGTCCGCGATAGCCGGGAGGAAAGGCTGGAGCATGGCCGGCCCATCGAAGCGCCAGCGATCGAGGACGGCTTCCCGCTCTAGCAGTATCTGGCCCTCGGCACCCGCTCCGATCTGCTTTTTCACGACCAGCCTGTCGCAGCCAAAATGGTCCATGGCAGCTAACGCATCTGCCGCATCAGCACACGAGTGCCACAAGGTTGGCACGGTAGGAGCGCCCGCTTCGTCCAATACGCTCAGATAGGTCTTCGCAATGTTCCAGTGTGCGATTTCAGGCGGATTAAACATCGCGATCCCGCGAGCCGCCAGTGCGTCGATCCGGGCAAGGAAGGCGTCCGGGCGCTCCTGATAGTTCCACGCCGTGCCCAGCAGGGCTGCATCAAAGGATGCAAAGGCTTCGAGCGGCGCTTCCCAATCCACCGCTTGCAGATCCAGTCCGGCTATTTCGAACGCCGGGCGAAGCGCCGCCATTGTAAGATCGTGTTCGTAGGCGTCAGCGCGCCGCTGTTCGCTAGCGGGAAGAGTAGTTTTACACGCGAGAAAGGCGATACGGCGCATGGGGTGCCGTCCTAGGCGAGCGTGCGCCCTCTGGAAAGCCACGGCGCGTGCGCTTATGGCGGCCCGGATGACTGAGAGCCTCACGATCCGCCGCCCTGACGACTGGCATCTCCACTTTCGCGATGGCGCGGTGATGCAGGCGGTCGTGCCCTATACCGCGCGCCAGTTCGCCCGCGCGATCGTGATGCCCAATCTCTCCCC
This sequence comes from Erythrobacter sp., assembly GCA_036353345.1. Lineage (GTDB taxonomy): Bacteria > Pseudomonadota > Alphaproteobacteria > Sphingomonadales > Sphingomonadaceae > Erythrobacter. Next base: position 6,015 of record JAZBPE010000195.1, read on the forward strand.
GCCGGTAACGACGACGCAGCGCGCACGCGCGTATCGCGATCGGATCCGGGCTGCGGTTCCCGGCGGCGTGACCTTCGAGCCGCTGATGACCTGCTACTTGACCGACACGACCGACGCCGACGATCTGGTGTCCGGCGCGCGCGAAGGCGTCTTCACAGCCGCGAAGCTATACCCGGCGAATGCGACGACCAATTCCACGCATGGGGTGAGCGACCTGACCCGCATCTATCCGGTACTGGAGCGCATGGAGGAAGCTGACATCGTGCTGTGCGTCCACGGCGAAGTGACCGACGACGATGTCGATGTCTTCGACCGGGAGGCGGTGTTTATCGAGCGGCATCTGCAACCGATCAGGACGCGCTTCGGGCAGCTTCGCATCGTGTTCGAACATATCACCACGAGCGACGCGATCGATTTCGTGAGCGGCGCCGGTGATCGGATGGCCGCGACCATCACCCCGCAGCATCTCCACATCAATCGCAACGCGATGCTGGTGGGCGGTATTCAGCCGCACAATTACTGCCTGCCGGTTGCCAAGCGCGAGACTCACCGACTGGCCCTGCGCGCGGCGGCGACTTCGGGCTCACCGCAATTCTTCCTTGGCACTGACAGCGCTCCGCATTCGAAATCCGCGAAAGAAAGCGCTTGCGGCTGCGCTGGCATCTTCAACGCCCCCAACGCACTCGAAAGCTACCTCACCGTGTTCGAGCAGGAAGGCGCGCTGGACCGGTTCGAAGGTTTTGCCTCGCTGTACGGTCCCGCCTTTTACAAGCTCCCGGTAAACGAAGAACGGGTCACATTCGAGCGCGCCGCGACTGAAGTTCCCGCCGAACTACCGCTCGCCGGTGAGACCATCGTCCCCTTCCACGCGGAGCAAACCCTCGGGTGGCGGATCGCGATCTAAGCTGTGCGCGGGTGAGCGCGGCGGCTTCTTGACCACAAGTCGAACATGAAGATGGCAACCGCACTCCAGATAAGGACGAAGCTTGCAAGCTCGACCGTTTCCAGCGGTTCGCCGAACACGGTGAGACCGAGGAAAAAGACGATCGTCGGCGCCAGATACTGGATGAAGCCCAGTGTCGAATAGTTCATTCGCCGCGCCGCAATCGCGAACAGCAATAACGGGATCGCGGTAACAACGCCGGAGAAAGCGATGGCGAGGCTGAGCCATAGCTCCTGCCCGAAGGACGGTCCCGCGGGCCGGACGGCGTAGAAAACGGCGATGGCACAGGCGGGCAGCAACAGAATGATGCTCTCGATCGTAAGTCCTGGCAGCGCACCCACATCCACTTGTTTTCGCACGATGCCGTAAAGCCCGAAGCTCACCGCGAGGCTCAGGCTGATCCACAAGGTCGTCAGCGCGCCAGCCGAAAGGATCGCGACCGCGAATGAGGCGATTGCGACGGCAAGCCACTGCCACCTTGTCAGCCGCTCTTTCAGGAAGAGCGTGCCGAGCAGGACGTTGAGCAGCGGATTGAGATAGTATCCAAGGCTGGCCGCATAGATCTCTCGCTCCATGATCGCCCAGATGTAGACGAACCAGTTGAGTGCGATCAGCGCCGCGCTAAACGCGAGCGCCGCCATGGTTCGGGGCCGCGCGAACGCAGTCTTCAACGCCGCGAACTGACCGCGCCAGGCGACTATCGCGAGACATAGCGGCAGCGTCCAGATGATACGCCAGCCCACGAATTCGACCGGTGGCACCGCGATGACCAGCAGCAGATAGAGCGGCAGGAATCCCCAGATGACATAAGCGCCAAGGGCTGCGGCAAGGCCCGATTGGGCGGCGCGCGGACTTGAATGCGTGGGGGAGGTCGAAGGATCGGCGGCATCGCGCATGGCCCGCGTTAGAAGCAGCGCTGCAACCGTGCAAGCAGCGCGCGTGCGGCAGGACAGCTCAAGACGCGGTGAGAAAGCGGCGGAGATCTGAGCAGCGCCGAGGTTACGAAATCAACCAGTCATTCTGGCTGAAAATGAACCGCGATTAACAGCGCTGCTCGTGACGTGTTCATTTTATGGTCTCTAAATATGAACGTAATGGGCGAAAGCGTAGCCGATCAGATATGATCGCAGGGACTCTTTCGACACGATCTTGGGCCATTTCCACCGATGGTCCGGGCGCGGCTCCCACCAGCCGCGAATGGCGCTCCCATGTCCCTCGCAGGGGGCATGGGAGCGTTTTGCACTCAACGCGGTTGTCTTTCATCGGTCTCGGTCGGCTCAGGCCTGAGGCCGGTAGCGATTGCCGCGCGCGGTTCGTCAAGCTCGGTGCTCGCGACAGGGTACGCGCAATAGTCCGCCGCATAGAAGGCAGCCGGGCGATGATTGCCGGAAAGACCGATCCCGCCGAAGGGCTGCGCCGAAGATGCGCCGTTCGTCGGCCGGTTCCAGTTGATGATCCCGGCGCGCACATTGGCCCAGAACCGATCGTAATCCGCGGCCGTTCCGCCGATCAGCGAAGCCGACAGGCCAAAGCGGGTGTTGTTCGCCTCAGCGATTGCAGCATCTAGATCGGGCACGCGAATGACTTGAAGCAGCGGTCCGAACAGCTCGATGTCCGGCCGATCGGGGATCGCCGTTACATCGATGATGCCGGGAGTCAGAAACGGTCGATCTTCGTCGGGGCGGCGCATGTGGAGCAGCGGCTTGCCTCCTGCCTTAATCAAAGTGACGAAGCTTTCGACCAGGTTTTCTGCCGTTTCGTTATCAATCACCGGGCCCATGAACGGAGCGGGATCGGCAAAGGGTTCATCGACGATCAGCCGCTTCGCCATCGGAACGAGCTGGGCGATCAGGGCCTCGGCGATCTCTTCTAGCACGATCAGTCGCCGCGCTGCCGTGCAGCGCTGGCCGGCGGTGGTAAAGGCGCTCTGAATAATGAGGGTCGCGGCATCGGCCATGGCATGCGTCTCAGCGACGACGATCGGGTTGTTGCCGCCCATTTCCAGCGCGACGATCTTGCCCGGATTGATCGCAAGCTTGCGGTTGATCGCGATGCCCGCCTGGGCCGAACCGGTAAACAGCACGCCATCGACATCGGGATGCGCGACCAGCGCCTTGCCTTCCTCCACCCCGCCGATGACGAGCTGGACCACATTCTCGGGAAAGCCTGCTTTCTCGAACAGACCGACCAGTCCCGCGCCCGTCGCGGCCGTCTTTTCTGAAGGCTTGAAGACGATGGTATTGCCCGCGATCAGCGCCGGTAGGATGTGACCGTTGGGCAGATGCGCGGGGAAGTTGTAGGGGCCAAGAACTGCCATCACGCCATGCGGCTTGTGACGAACGGCGGAAGTGATCCCGCCCGCGCCCTCGGTCCGCTTGCGCCCGGTCCGTTCGGAATGGGCGGTAACGGAAATGTCGGCTTTGGCGATCACCGCATCGACTTCGGTTTCCGCTTCCCAGAGCGGCTTGCCGGTCTCCGCCGCGATCAGCGTGGCCAGCGTGTCCCTGTCGGCGCGCACCTGCTCGACAAAAGCTCTGACCAGCTGGATCCGGTGGGTAAGCGTCAGCGATGCCCATGCCGGCCATGCGGCACGCGAGCGGGCAACGGTCTCATCCACATTGCCAAGCGGGGAGCGCCAGATCTCTTCGCCAGTCGCCGGGGCGCAGGATACCAGGATTTGCTGTGTCACCGAAAAAACGTCCCTCTGTTGCTCGCAATCCACACTTGAGTGGCCGCGCCCCCGTAATTCCTCGCGCGAGCTAAACGCTACGGGTCAAACCTTGCAAGCAATTGAACAAAACAAGGGGATTTTACGGGTTTGCGTTCAGGTAAGGAATGCGTATTAAACAGCGCGCAAGCCGGAGAGGTGCAAACAGGGGCTTTTGGGGGTCTCGCGGCGCTTTTTCCTGGCAGGTCGTTTCATGGCCAAGCATGGACGCACCAGATTATTGGCGCGCCAATAGGGGAAGAGTGCAATGAATATCTCGAAGATTAAACTCGCATCTTTGAGCCTGACGGCTTCCAGTGCGGTGATCGCTGCCGTGGTTGGTTTTGGCCTCGCAGCTCCGGCAGCTGCGCAGCAGGAATGTCTGCTTGATACAAACGGCAATGGCGTATCCGATGGTGGTGACACGGTTGGCGGCGCGGTTGCGACCGGCGGCGATGCGACTGCTTGCGGTGAAAGTGCTCTGTCGACCGGCAACGATTCCACGGCTATCGGCGATGATGCCCAGGCCAATGGTGCCAGCGCGACGGCCGTTGGTGCCAGTTCGCGCGCGCTCGGCAATGATGCGACCGCGATTGGCCGCGGCGCCAGCGTCTTTGCAGAGTCGGCCACGGCGGTCGGCGCCAACTCCATTTCGAACAATACCGGCTCGCAGGCATTTGGTACGGGGGCGGAATCGACCGGTGTCAACTCACTGGCCATCGGCCGCGATGCACAGGCCAACAATATTCAGAGCGTTGGCATCGGTCACCTTTCGCAGGCCAACGGCGAATATGGCGTTGCCATCGGTAACGACCGCGATGGCAATGGCGACGGTGCGGCAGCGGCTGGCTTCGGCTCAACCGCGATCAGCTGGGATGCAATCGCAACCGGCACCAATTCCATAGCGCTCGGCGGCGCTTCGATCGCGACCGATACGTCGGCGATTGCCATCGGTAACAACTCGCGCGCGAGCGGTGTGGATGCCGTCGCGCTTGGTGGCGATGATGGCGGCGTCGGGGCCGAGGCTACCGGTAATTCGACCACGGCAATCGGCGGCGAATCGCGCGCAATCGGCGCGGGTGCCACCGCAGTCGGTTGGCGTTCGACCGCCGTTGCCGAGCGCGCACAAGCCTTCGGTCATCTTGCACGCGCCCTTGGTGTGCGCTCGCTCGCCGTGGGCGAGGAAGCCGAAGCGACCGCGCAGTTTGCTATCGCGGTCGGCGACAATGCTGACGCGGTCGGCGAAGGCTCGATCGCGATGGGCAACCTCGCGGTTGCTCTTGGCGAAGACGCGATCGCCATCGGCGGCGACAATGACGGTAATGGTGCGCGCGCCTATGGCGACGGTACCACCGTTCTTGGCGGCGAGGCTTTCGCAGGCCAGGTTGCCGACGGGGAAGATCTGCGCGGCGGTGGCTTGCGCCCCACAGATCTTGCAGACGGGGCGACCGCAGTGGGCTGGCGCGCAACCGTTACGGCAGACCGTGGTTCGGCCTTTGGCTGGCAGGCGCTTGCCACCGGCGAAGGTGCGACCGCATTTGGCGCTCGTAGCGAAGCGAGCGGCGCGCGGGCTATCGCGCTGGGTGAAGAAGCCACAAGCTCAGGCGAAGGCTCGGTTGCTATCGGAGCGTCCGCAAGCGCTGGGTTCGACGGAGCCGTAGCTATCGGCACCGGGGCAAGCGCGGCTCGAACCAACCAGGTCGTGCTGGGTGGCTCGGGCAGTTCGGTGACCGTGGGCGACCTTGCCGCGAGCACCGAAGCACAGGACGGGGAAATCTTTCTCGTCACCACCGATGGGTCGGGCACGCTCGGCCAGGGTGTGAGCACTGTCTCCTTCGGAAGCGTCGCTGACGTGGCTGCCAACACCGCGGCGATCAGCAGCATCGGCACGCGGGTAACAACGAATGAGACTGCCATTGCGGCACTGCAAGGCGATCTTGAGGACGTTGCCGAGTTCGACGATCGCATCACGGCCACCGAGGCCGACATTGCGGCGCTTCAGACGCTGGGTGCCACCAATTCAACCCGCATCGACACGCTGTTCGGTCAGACCGAAGCGAACCGCCAGGCGATCGACCGCGCTAACGAAGGTGTCGCGATGGCGCTTGCCATGGAAAGCCCCATGCTTCCGGCCGGTACGTCCTTCGCGCTTTCGGGTGGTGTAGGCTACTTCGAAGACCAGGGGGCCGGTACCGTCGCATTGAGCGCGCGGGTGTCCGATACCGCCTCGGTCTCCGCGGGTGTCGGCGTCGGCTTCGACAGCGGCGAAGTCGGTGCACGCGGCGGCTTCCAAGTTGCATGGTAAGTCGTTAGACATCAGGGCCATGACACATCTGGCCAAGACTTTCGCGATGCCGGGGCCCAGCGCCCCGGCATTTCGTTTTATCGCCCTTTTTTGCGCTCTTGCAGCCGTGCCGATAACCGCACTCGACGCGCGCGAGGCAACAGCTCCGGTCTCCGCAGTAGCCGTCTCATCCACGCTCACTATTGCGCCACCGGCCTCTCCACCGCCCGTCTCTTCGCCGCGCTTTTCTGCAACGCCCTTCTCTTTACCGCGCGTCGAAGTTGCCGCGCCGCTTTCGCCAAAAGCTGCGAACCTTGGCAGCGCACCGCTGGTCGCCATGCAAACCGCCGCACAGCAGGGACAGGCGCAGCCTGGCGGACCAAGCGTCCAGCCGCCGGCTTCTGTCAGCCCGGTCCCCAGCCAGATCGAACTGGCAAAACTCTTGTGGTCGACGATCGCCGCGGTGGACCATGCCAATCGGTCGGGCAATTATTCGGTTCTGCGCGACATTTCTGCTCAGCGTTTCCAGATCAACTTCAACCCTGCGCGTCTGACCGAGATCTTCTCCGGTCTGCGTAGCCTCGACATCGATCTGTCAAACGCGCTGCTGGTACCGCCCACTTACTACGAGGCGCCAGCGCGGGTCAGCAATGATGTGTTCCGGGCGCGCGGGGTGTTCCAGCTGCGCCCGATCGCGATTGGTTTCGATATCTATTATCAGTGGGAGCAAGGCCGCTGGAAGCTCTTCGGCGTGGATTTGACCCCGCAGCAGATGACCGAATCGCAACCCGCGCCGCCGGACAGCGCGGCGTCGCCTCAGATCCAGCAAACCCCGGCGCCTCGCGCGCGCTAGCCGCTGCCAGACTTGCGGGGCTGCAAATGCCCTCGGGGCGAGGGTGGTGAGCCATGCGCATCACCCATCCGGCGGATCGCCGCAATCTTGTCCGTCAGGGGCTGCCAATCGTCACGTTGTTCGATTGCGGACCAGATCGCTTCGACCTCCTCGATCAGCATCGTCTGCGGCGCATCGTCCTGCCAATAGGCGTGACTGTTCTCGACCGGCTCGTAATCGGCTAGCGCTTTGCCGAGATCGTCATTTGCCGTGCGTCCCCCGCGGTGGCGGAAGAAAAACGCGTCCGGACTTTCGCCGCTCTGACGCATATGTCGCTCGCACGCGCCAACCAGTGCGGTGTCGTCTTCGACCCCGCGCGGGATGACGCCAAGCCGCCAGCACCAGCGGCGCGCGATCGCTTCCCTGTAAAGTGGCCCGAAACGCTCTAGCGCCATAACCAGCGGCTCGGTATCGGCGAGTAGCCGCAACGCGACCGCGAACTGTCCGCAGTTCCAGTGGATGGCCTCAGGTTGACGCCCAAAGGCATAAAGCCCGCCATGGTCGAAATAGGCGGCGGTAAAGGACGGGTCCCAACGCGGGAGCCAGCGCCACGGGCCATAATCAAAGCTTTCCCCGGTGACATTCATGTTGTCGGTATTGAGCACGCCGTGAACGAACCCGGCCACCATGTAGCTCGCCGCCAAATCGGCGAGCCGCTGCGTCACCTGATGCATGAGCATAACCGCAGGCTCCTCGCGAGCAGGCGCGTCTTCCGGCGGCAGGGGGCCTTCGAAATGCGTGAGGCAATAGTCGATCAGCGCCTCCATTCCGGCCGGATCTTCGAGCGCGAGCAGTCGCTGAAAAGTTCCGATCCGAATGTGCGAATGTGACAGACGCACGAGCACGGCGGACCGCGTGGGCGAGGGCTCATCACCCCGTATCAGCGCTTCGCCTGTTTCGACGATAGAAAGCGTCTTCGAGGTATGGACGCCCAGTGCTTCGAGCATTTCGGTCGCCAGAACCTCGCGCACCGCGCCTTTGAGCGTCAACCGCCCGTCACCCGTCCGGCTGTAGGGTGTGGTTCCGGAACCCTTGGTTCCAAGGTCTACCAGCCGCCCGGCATCATCACGCATCTGAGCAAAAAGAAAGCCGCGCCCATCGCCGATTTCGGGATTGTAGTTGCGAAACTGGTGCCCGTGATAGGCGAGCGCGAGCGGGTGCTGGAGGTTATCTTCCAACGCGTTGAACCGGCCGAAATGCCTGATCCACTGAATATCGGTAAAATCGTTCAGGCCGATGCTCGCTGCCGCGCGGTCGTTGCGAAAGCGCAGCCGGGTTTCGGGAAAGTCAGCGGCTGCGACCGGGGTGGCAAGCCAGTCCGCGATGGCCTTGATGGCCGGATCGGGACGGTACTTCGCGCGCCGATGCGGATCGCGGCCTTGCGCGTCATGGACATGAAGTTGATCATCGTTCATCGGCTAGATGGTGATAGAGGCGCGCGGGCCGCGTGCAAGGTGCAACGTGCGATGCGGTTTCGGCAAGCGCCAGACATACGCGAAGGAACGATGGGCGAACGGTTCGAAGACAGATTCTGGCAGAGTGCGGACGGGCTGAGCCTGCATTATCGCGACTATCCGGGGCCCGATGAGCCGCAGGGTGAACCCGTCCTGTGCCTGCACGGCCTGACGCGCAATGCGCGCGACTTTCACGATCTTGCGTTGCATCTGGCGCAGCATCGCCGCGTGCTCGTTCCTGAAATGCGTGGCCGGGGGGAGAGCGACTACGCTACCGATCCTGCAAGCTACGCGCCGCCGCAATATGTCGATGATGTTGAGCGGTTGCTGGACGAACTGGCGATCGAGCGCCTGGTCATCGTCGGCACATCGCTGGGCGGGCTGATGGCCATGCTGATGGCGCAGGATTGGAAGGGGCGCGGCGCCCGCACGCTCAGCGCGCTCGTACTCAATGATATCGGCCCCGAGATCGAGCCAGCGGGGTTGGAGCGGATAGCGGGCTATGTCGGACAGGGGCGCAGTTATCCCACCTGGCTCCACGCTGCGCGCAGCCTGTGCGAAGTTCACAGCGATGCCTATCCCGGCTATGAGCTTGACGATTGGCTTGCCATGGCGAAGCGCACACTTACAGTCAGTCAGAACGGCCGAATTGCCTATGATTACGACATGGGCATTGCCGAACCCTTCAGCGCGCCCGGCGGCGCGAAGCCGGCGAATATGTGGCTTGCATACGAAGCGCTGCGGGATGTGCCCACCTTGCTGATACGTGGTGAGCTCTCGGACCTCTTGAGTGTGGACACGGCTGAGCGGATGGGTGCGCGCCACTCTGGCATCACGCAGATAACGGTCCCGCAGATAGGCCATGCACCCACGCTCGATGAACCTGAAGCGCGCGCCGCGATCGACGCGTTGCTTGCGCAGATCTGAGCACGGGCGAGGGTTGGAGCTATCATGCGCGTTCTGCATTGCCTTGGCGCACGCGCTGGCGGCGGCGCGCTTGCCATCGCGGCGCTGGACGGCGTGGCGGAACAATATGTCGCAGGACACGCGCCGACAAAGCATTACGAGATTACTGAGCTTTCCGATTTTCCGGGCTTAAGCGGCTGGCCCAATCCTGCGCGGCTTTACGCCATGGCACAGGCAATGCGCGGCTTCGATCTAATCCTCACTCATGGCTGGGGCGCGATCAATGCGAGCCTTGCCCGCACCGCCTTTGCTGAACCGCTCGGACTACCACCGCTGATTCATCATGAATATGCGACGGGCGAAGGAAGCCCGCGCATTGCACGCAAATGGATGCGCGGGGCAGCGCTACGGCGCGCTCATTCATTGGTCGTCCCGCGCCCTTCATTCGAACGGATCGCGCGCGATCACTGGAACCAGCCGCCCGAGCGCATTCGCATGCTTCCCGAAGCCATCGACACGGTCCGTTTCTCGCGCAAGCCGGAACCGGGTGCCATGCGGCTGGTCAAGCGCAAAGGTGAACGCTGGATCGCGGTCGTCGCGAGCGGCGAGACCCCGGCGGCGCTTGCGCTGCTGATAGAGGCGTCCACCGCTCTACCCGATCACTGGCATTGCGTCGTTCTGGGATCGGCCGAGCGCTTCGATACCGTTCGGGCAATTGCTGAAGACATGAACTTTGCTCACCGCCTGCATTGGCCTGGTGAGGATATCGACCGAGCCGATGTACTGGGACTGTTCGATCTTTTCGCGGCCCCGTCCGCCACCCGGCCCTCATACCGCAACATATTGGAGGCGATGGCTGCGAAGCTGCCCGTCACCGTGGCCGATACGCCCGACAACCGCGCCCTCGTAGCGCAGGTGAACCATGCGCAGCTGGTCGTGCCCGGCGATGTTGCGACCCTGCGAGAGGCGCTCGAGATGCTTGCGCATGATCGCGGTATGCGAGCCCGGCTCGGCACCGCCAATCGCGAGCATGTCTGTGCCCGGTTCGATCGCGCCAAGGTTATCGCACAATATCGCGCGCTCTATCGCGAGGCATGGGGAACTGGTGCGATCGACCCGCCTGCTTAAGCGCGCGTTCAACTCACCGGTGCAAAATCTCAATTCCTCAAGCTAAGTGTGGCTGTGCGCGGGGTTCGGCGGTGCCATTGCGGATGTCGGCGCCCCCGCTTAAAGACCGGCCGCAAGCCATGATCTAAGATTGTAAGGATTTCCCCCAAGGTGGCGCGTAAACCTACCGGCGGCTCAGCTGCCGGCACCAAAGCTCTTTCGAAGGATCGCTCCGGCGCAGCCAAAGCCTCGCGCGAGGACGAGGTTCTCATGCGCGAGATCGATGAGGCCGTGCGCCAGGACGATGCGACGCTGTTCATGAAGAAGTACGGGCCGACCATGGGGGTCGCGCTTGTGGCGGT
>JAZBPE010000196.1:0-27114 GCA_036353345.1 Erythrobacter sp.
CGCCGGTCTCGCTCATTCCGCGCACGCGTGGTCGTATTGCCGAAGGTTTCATCGCCCGCGAGAAACCGCTCATAAAGCCTGGCCAGGGTCCTGCGGCAGCGACGCCCCAAGCGAACCCGGGTTCGAAACCGAATGACGAGCATCCCGCTTCGAATGATGACGGTGCCGGTAAGCCTGTCGATTCAAAGCAGCTCAAATTCGACCTCGAGGGGCAGCGCCGTGTCGCCGATCAACCGCAGGACCGGCAGGAGCCTGTGCCACTTGAAAAGCTGAATGCAGGGCGCGCTATTGGTGATCTCGATGCCGAAGCCCGCTCCGATACTCGTTTGGATGCGGGCCCAACGCTACCTCTGGCTGCCGTGCAAACCGGTGAGGATGCACCAGCAATGGGCCCGGAACAGCATCCGTGCGAACCAGGAACCGCCGGCGATGACGCAGGTGGCAAGGCTGGTTCGACGCAACGAGGCCGTGCGGCGGCCAACGGGCGTCAGTCGCTCACGCCGGTCGAAAAAGACCTGCGTGAAGGTGCGGTGGCAGATCCTCCGGAAAAGGATTTCGGCGAGTTCGAGCCCGATATGTGAAAGGCAAATGGGGAGGGATTACTCGGCCGCGAGGGGAGCCGTGAGAAGGACCAGACTGGATGCTTTCCGTCGCCAATGTGCGCTCCCCTTCGGCTGCCGCGAGCTATTTCGCGGCAGACAATTACTACACCGGCGCCGACGCCGATCGTTCCGGAACCTGGCTCGGGAAGGGAGCGGAACGACTTGGTCTTGAGGGCCGCGTCAGCGCCGAGCAGTTCGATGCCTTGCTGCGGGGAGAACTGCCCGTCGGCATCCAGGTCGGTAACGCGGGCCAGGCCCACAGGCCGGGAACCGACCTCACATTCTCACTCCCGAAAAGCTGGTCGCTGCTTGCGCTGGTGGGGGGCGACCAGCGGATTATCGATGCTTATCGCGAGGCCGTCATCGAGACCTTGCGCTGGGCAGAAAAGAACGCTGCGCAGACAAGGATGGGTAGCAAGGCTGGGTACGGGAAGGTCGCGACCGATAATCTGACGATTGGTCTTTTCCAGCACGACACCAACCGCAACCAGGAGCCAAACCTGCATTTTCATGCGGTCGTGGCGAATGTCACGCAAGGCAGCGACGGTAAGTGGCGCGCGCTTCGCAACGACAAGCTTTGGTCGTTCAACACCCTGCTCAACTCGATGACGATGGCGCGCTTTCGTCTGGCGGTCGAGAAGATGGGCTACGAAGCAGGGCCGGTTGGAAAGCATGGCAACTTCGAAGCAGCGGGCATTGCCCGCGAGCAGGTGATGGCGTTCTCAACGCGGCGCGAAGAAGTCCTCGACGCGGTACGCAAGCTGGGTGAGAACACTCCGAAAACTCGCGACATCGCCGTGCTCGATACAAGGAAGAGTAAGGCGCCCGTCAGGGACCGGGAAGGCCTTCTCGATGCATGGCGGCAGAAAGCCCAGGAAGTTGGAATTGACCTTGCCGGATTGATCGATGCGTCGCAGATGCGAGCTGCAACGAAGGACATTCCCAGCTCGAAAGAAGGGAGCCTTCTTCAGCTTGGAATTGCGAAGCTGAGAGAGTTCGCGCTGCGGATCAAGGGCGATCCGGCTGATCCACTGATCCCTGCCCATGTTCTCAACCAGGATGCACCGACCATCGCGGCCGCACAGGCCGTGGCCTCTGCGGTGCGTCATCTCTCGCAACGCGAGGCAGCCTTTCCCCGTGAGGGATTGCTGAAGGCGGCGCTCGATTTTGGGCTGCCGACAACGGTGGACCACGTCGAAACCCGTGTGAACGCATTGGTCAGAAGCGGCGCACTCGAGCCCGGCAAAGGCGAACATAAAGGCTGGCTGGCGAGCCGCGAGGCGCTAGACCTTGAAAGCACCATTCTCGCTAGTGTCGACCAGGGACGAGGTGCGGTGTCGCCTATCCTGGATCGATCGGACGCCGCAGAACGGGTTCAGGCAGTTGCCGCGATCAACCACGGAATTTCGCTCAACGAAGGGCAGGAGGATGCGGCGGGCCTTGTGCTCTCATCGCGTGACAGGATCGTAGCGATCCAGGGCATAGCCGGGGCGGGCAAAAGCAGCGTGATGAAGCCGGTTGCCCAGCTGCTCCGCGAGGAAGGCAAGCAGGTGCTGGGGCTCGCGGTGCAGAACACGCTTGTCCAGATGCTAGAGCGCGATACCGGCATCCGTTCGATGACCATCGCCCGCTTTCTCGCCCAATGGGGCAGGCTGCTGCATGAGCCGGGAAATGCCTCGCTGCTGGGTGAGGCTCGGAGCGCGCTCGGAGACCATGTCCTGATGCTCGACGAGGCGTCGATGGTGTCGAACGAGGACAAGGCCAAGCTGGTACGGCTGGCAAACCTAGCCGAAGTCCATCGTCTGGTTCTCGTCGGCGACAAGCGACAGCTAGGCGCCGTCGATGCCGGTAAGCCCTTCGACCTCGTCCAGCAGGCCGGGATCGCGCGCGCCAACATGGATGTGAATTTGCGCGGCCGCGATCCCATCCTGCGGCGAGCCCAGGCCGCCGCGCAGGAGGGACGCATCGACGATGCCCTCCGGGCTCTTGCTCCTTCAACCATCGAGGCTCGCGGGGACAGTGCCATTGTAGCAGCCGAGCAATGGCTTTCGCTCAGCCCGGCGGATCGGGATCGGACGTCGATCTACGCGTCGGGACGGGCCTTACGGTCTGCGGTCAACGAGGCTGTCCAGCGCGGACTCAAGGCCAATGGCGAGCTCGGCCCACGATCGGGCCGGCTGACCGTTCATTCGCGGGTGAATGTGACACACGAGGAACTGCGTTATCTTCGCACTTACCAACCAGGCATGGTCCTCAACTTTCGCTCGCGCGACAGCACCCAGAAGCTCTCTAAGGGTGACTACACCGTCAAGACCATCGACCATGCGCGCAAGCAGCTCGTGCTCGAGGACAGGAAAGGGCGGCTTCGCAAGTTCAATCCCGCGCGCTTGCGGCCGGGCGCAGACGATAGCCGGCTGTCGCTCTTCGAACGCAAATCGCTGTCCATCATCGAGGGTGACAAGATCCGTTGGACCGACAACGACCACAAGCGTGGGCTGTTCAATGCCGACCAGGCGAGGATCGTGGCCATCGACACTAAGGGGGTCATGGTGGAGACATCAGCGGGCAAGGAGCTCCGCCTGAGCCGCGGCGACCCCATGCTCAAACGCATGGACCTCGCCTATGCCCTCAATGCGCATATGGCGCAGGGACTGACTTCTGATCGCGGGATCGCGGTGATGGACAGCCGCGAACGCAATCTTGCCAATCGACAGACCTTCCTGGTTACGGTCACCCGGCTTCGCGACGGCCTTACGCTGATTGCAGATAATGCCGAGAAACTCGGCCGGGCCATCAAGTCCAACAGCGGCGAGAAAGCTTCGGCCCTTGAAGTAACGCAAAGGCTCAAGGCGGCAGCGGCCAAAGGCCTTTCACAAGACAGGGATGTTGGCAGCGCCTCGCCCGCAAGTGACAAGCCCGAACTCACCAAGGAAAGGGTAAAGCCTTTCGAAATCGGCATTTGATCACCGGCAGTCTGGACGATTTCAGCGTTACCAGGCACGATGCCTGTGCGAATGAATTGTGGAGCGTTGCCGGTGAAAGGTGTTTTCGAGATCAGCGGCAATTCGCGCTACGACGACCTCATTACCGAGCGGTATCATTTCCCCTCGCAATATCTTCCTCAGGCCCGCCAGCTCGAGAACGACTGGATCCTCTACCGCGAAACCCGCGTATCGGGCGGTCGGATGGCCTACATCGCGACGGCTTTCGTTGAGCGGATCGATCCCGATGAGGCTGATCCAACCCATTACTATGCGCGCGTCAGGGACTATCTACCCTTCGATGATGCGGTCTCATACCGCGACAAGGACGGACACTTCGCCGAACGCTTCCTTCGCGACATGGCCCGTCCTGGCGATGCCGGGAGGACGCTGCGTGGCAAGTCGGTGCGCACGCTCGATGGCGATGATTTCGTCGCCATCGTCAATCAGGGCCTGAGCGAGACGCTCGACCCGGACAACCGGATCAGGCTCGAGCTCGACGAGCGGTACATCGACGATGCAACCGCCGCGCTCCTTGCCGATGATTTTGGCGAACGCCGGATCGAGCAGATCCTGGTGAACAAGAAAATCCGTGCCGCCAGTTTCCGCAATCAGGTTCTCGATGCCTATGACAGCACCTGCGCCGTTACGGGATTGCGGATCATCAATGGTGGCGGGAAAGCTGAGGCTCAGGCGGCTCATATCTGGTCTGTCGCCGATGGCGGGCCCGACGTCGTACCCAACGGCGTGGCACTCTCGGCTACGGCCCATTGGCTGTTCGACCGGCATCTCATCACATTCGACGACAACCTGTGCCTGCTCGTATCGCACAATAAGGTGCCGTCCGACCTGTTGAAGCTCTTCCCGCCTTCAGGACAGAAGATCAGGCTTCCGGTTGATCCGAGGGATCACCCCCGGCCGGACTTTGTGGCTAAGCATCGCGCGCGCTTTGCCGGGTTCTGATCCGGTGTGATCAGACCGCGCGTCCGAACCAGATGACGCGGCCGACCACCTGAATCTCGGACCGGTCGACATCGTCCCAGCTGGGATAGGCCGAATTGTCGCTGCTGATGGTGATCTTGCGACCACCGGGCTTGAGTGTCACGCGCTTGACCACCAGCGCGTCGTCGGCGCGCAGGACGTAGATACCGTCGCGTAGCCGCGAGCCCTGGTCAGACGCATCGACCAGCACTTCGTCGCCATCGCTGAGTGTCGGCTCCATGGAGTCGCCCAGAACATGGATGATCGAAAGGCTGGCACTCTTCGCTCTGGTGAGCCTGGCAAGCCAGCGTTCGTCGAAACCAAAGCGGGTATGGGCGGTCTCGCTTTCGGCAATCGCTCCGAAGCCTGCCGACGCATCGACATTGAGCACGGGTATCTCGATCAACCCGTCACGCATGGGCACAGGCGGTCCGCCAAGCACTTGCTCGTCGACCCCGAAGAAGCTGGCAAGCGTGCGACGGTCATCGTCATCCAGTTTGCGCGGCGAGCCGCGCTTGATGAACTGCTGAATGTAGGACGAGTTTCGTCCGATCATCCGCGAGATCGAGGAATATCCAAGCCGTCGCTGCTGGATCAGGCGATCGAGCTCCTCTCTGACGTGTTCCATCGTGTCGTTCCTTCTGACGGTCTCAGGAGAGAAGGAAATCTCCTAGACTCGATGGAACCTTCCTACTAAGAACAAAACAGGAACACAAGTGCTGAGTGAGTCGAGGAAGGCTATGAAATTGCTGGATCGCATTGAGCGACACCTGAAAGAATCGCACATGTCGGCGACACGGTTTGGTCGTCGCGCGGTTGGCGATCCGCGCTTCGTGCTTGACCTACGAGCTGGCCGCAGGCCGCGTCGCCGAACGGTAGAGAAGGTGGAGCGCTACTTGGCTGATCGGCCAACTTGCTAACGCGGCGCTTGCACTCATACCCTCGGGCTATGATGGTTGACAGTTGTCATTGTCTATCAGGCCGAGAACTACCACGTTCTCTAGAACTTTCAGTGCTTTGGATCGATCAAAGACGTCCAGTACTTCCGTATCAATCTCAAGCTTCGACACGACCTCACTGCCTCAGATGCTCGTAAGCTGCTCGACGATGACTGCGACGCGATCAGATGGATGTCACGGACCAGTCGGTTCGAAGAGATCAGAGCCGTTCCGTTGAAACGCGAACGAAGGACAACCGGCACTTTGAGCATGAAGGAGATCGGGACCGCGATCGTATTTGCCCTTCAAGTGTTGAGCGGCTGTATTTCCCTATTTACCAGATCGATAGATTGGTGACACATGTAGCGCTAAGACCGCTTCTGGGGGATGACGAGAAATGCAGGATGGCGACGCGGCCGAGACGCAATCGGATGGAAGCGAAGAACTAGAGAACCGCGTGATCGCGGAAATCGTAGAGCTGCAGCGCGAATTCTACTTCGAAAACCGGAATAAGGACAGCGAGCGCCGCCGGCGCCTTCGTGACATTATCGATCGCGCCACTCCGTTGGGAGGAGACTAATCATGTGGCTCGATGAAATCACTCTGAAGGATTTTCGCTGCTTCCATGGCGAGCATACCATCGAATTCTCGATGGATCCGGATGAAAACGTTACTCTGATTCACGCGGAAAACGGCGTCGGAAAGACCACGCTTCTAAACGCGATGCTTTGGTGCTTCTACGGCACGACCACTGCCAAGTTTGAACGCAAGCAGGACCTGGTTAACCACGACGCCAAGGCCGCAGGGAGAGATTCCTGCTATGTAGAAGTCCTCTTCGAGCACAACGACAAGCGTTATCGTGCCCGTCGCTTCCACGGCAACGGCACCATGGGCGGTCGTGAGTTCTCAATCATGCGGATCGATGATGGCCACAGCGTTTCGATCGACAACCCCGATAGCTTCATCAACACGGTCATACCGAAGACCATGGCGGGACACTTTCTTTTCGACGGTGAACATGCAGAGGTCTTCCTCGGCGAGGAGAACCGGCGCGGAATCCGCAAGGCAGTCCAGGATATTCTCGGATGCAATCTAATCGAGACAGCGATCGAGGACCTCGAAGAGACGGCTGCGTACTATCGGCGGCAAATGCCTAAAGCCAAAGCGACCGACCAGATCGAAGTCCTCTCGAATGAGATCGACCGGCTTACGGACCAGCTCAAGAGCGGCAGGGAAGCACTCGACGGTCTGAAAGGGCAAGCGGAACAGAAGCAACAGCAGATTGCCGACATTGAAGCCAAATTGCGTAACTCGGCCGCTGCGCGAGAACTCCAGGCCAGCCGCGACCGGGCGAACAACTCGCTCAAGCGTGCTATCACCAGAGCAGCGAGCGCACAGGACGAGTTGTTGAAGTGGCTCGGCGACAATGGCCGCTTCCTCGTCTCCTCTCGCATTACCGAAAAGACATTCGATCATCTCGAGGCTCAGGATGTGAAGGGCCGCATCCCTTCGCCCTACAACGAAGAGTTCGTTCAGGACATTCTGGAGATGGAAGAATGCATCTGCGGGACGGAGCTGAAAAAGGGTTCCACCGAATATGAGAAGGTTCGGAGTCTCCTACAGAAGGCAGCGAACAAGACGTTGCGCAGTCGACTTTCGAGCGTTCGCTCCACCCTTAAAGAACTCAAGCGAGAAAGGGAAAAAGCGCCAGGCCGGTTGGACGCAGCTAACAAGCGACTAGCCGAAGCTCGACACGAGATCAGCGCCATCGAAGCAGAACTTGGTGGGATCTCCGACAAGCTCTCTGGTATCGATTTCGATGAGATCGCCGAACGCGAGCGGCGCCGGAATGAGCTGCGAGGCGAACTCGATGGGATAAACCGGCAGATCGGCGCCCTGGAAAACAATCTCCGCAGTTCCGAGGCGTCCAAGGCGAACAAGGAGCGCGAACTCAACAAGCTGCTCGAGAACGACGAGGATGCGAGAATTTTCGTCCGACGTCACGAACTGTGCGAACGGCTCAAGGAGCGGCTCGAAGCTGAACTCGTCGAAGAAGAAGAGGATGCTCGAAAGATACTTCGCTCGCAGATCAGCAAAGTCCTTCAGGCCACCACCCGGAAGAGCTTTAAGCTGAGACTGACCGACGAATACGCAGTGGCTCTCGTCAATGAAGAGGGAACGCAGCTCCCCAAATCCAGTGGCGAAAACCAGCTACTCGGTCTCGCATTCACGGCTGCGCTGGTCGAGTACGCCCGACTTCGTCAGAACGCGCAGGATCACCGACTGCTGCGTGGCACGGTCGCCCCCCTCGTTCTGGACTCTCCCTTCGGCCAGCTCGATGACAGCTATCGCGAGACGACGGGCGAGCATGTGCCACGCATGGCCAGTCAGGTGGTACTGATGGTCTCGGGTTCGCAGGCCAACAACGCTGTGATTGACGTGCTGCGTGCGAGAGTAGGGAAGGAGTACGTCCTCGTCCGGACCAACCGTGCTTCCGGAGAAGGGAAGAAAGGCGAGACCCGTCAGTTTAACGGGAAAGACTATGCCGTTGCTCTGTTCGATCAAGAGGCCGATGGCACCCGGATCGAGGAGATCGTTCGATGACCGCCAGAGCACCAAATATCAACCGGTCCAAGATCTACGAGGAGTATGTCCAGAAACTGGCAGCCATACCGCTTCCGGGTTCCGAAAGGAGGCTCTTCCCGACTATCCGTGAGTTGCTCTGCTTCGCAGCTCTTCTTGGATTTTCGGAGAAGCGGCGTCTCCCGCTCGATCGCTCGCAGGGTGTCGAGGATGTCTCCTATCAACAGTTCGAGCGCGGTGACGCAGAGAATCTCATCTACCTGATCGCGCTTGCCGAGACCGAGGATCCCGACATCCTTCGCGAGGGGGAAGAGGGGCGCTGCGCCGAGATCTTCGAAGAATATGCTAACGGGGGTCTTGCCATCATCAAAGACCACCTTCTGCGTGAAGGCGGGGAATATCCTGACAGGGCCTTGATGAGCATGCTTCGGGAAAGAGGCTATCTCGTGCCCGCGCAGGCGGAGCCGGATTTAGCTGCAATATCATTCTGAGGCGCTCGATGGCGCTAAGGAACATCCAGGCCAAGGGGGTCTACAAATCCGACCGGGACAACATCCTGGAGGATTTCTATTTCCCTGCGCTGTCTGCCGCGGTTCGCTACGACCGGGCCGTGGGCTTTTTCTCGAGCTCAACGATCACATACGCTGCCCAAGCGCTCAGCACCTTCACCGCGAACGGTGGAAGAATGCGCCTCATCGTCGGGGCGTTTACCGATGCTCGCGACATAGCCGCTATAAAGCGGGGCGAAGACCAGAAGCGGATCTCTGAGGAGATCGGCGAGCAGTTCCTCGCCGCGATCGAGGATGCGCAAGGGGAGGTATTCGAACAGCGTTTCCAGACCTTGGCGTGGCTTGTGGCCGAGGGAAGGCTGGACATACGCGTGGCGCTCCGGCCACACGGAATGTATCACGACAAGGTCGGGATTATCACCGACGAGGCGGGCGATGCATTCGTCTTCGCGGGGTCAGCGAACGAAAGCGCTCAGGCCCTGCTCCCGACCCACAACTACGAATCCATAGACGTCTTCCCCACCTGGAAGCTCGAACTCGAACCCTACTTCTCCGAACACCGGGCGGCATTCGAGCGCCTCTGGGAGAACAAAAGTCGCGGTACGGCGGTCATCGACGTTCCCACCGCGCTCGAAGACCGCCTTCTCGAAGTCGCCGAGCGAATGGATGCTCCACCAGATCCTGCGCGTGAACTCGCCATTCTGAAACGGCTCAAAAGTCAGGAAGACGAATTAGACGTAACTCCCAAGGAAAGAGGACCGAGGCTCCCCGAGACGATCGGCGGCAACAAGTTCGAGATACGCGCCCACCAAAGGGACGCACTCAATGCCTGGCGCGAGAAAGGCGCGTTCGTAGGCGTCTTCGATCTAGCCACCGGTGCAGGCAAGACCATTACCGCTTGCTACGCCGTAGTACAGCTGGCCAAGAGCATTCCCGGTCTGACCGTTGTAAGCGCCGTGCCCTACCAGAACCTCGCCGACCAATGGTGCGAGATACTGGAAATCTTTGGGATCGAGCCGATCCGCTGCTACGTCTCAAAGACGGAATGGGAAGACGATCTTCGCCAGACCATCCACGATGTCGAAATGGCGGCGATCAACTTTGCAGCGATCGTGGTCGTGAACCGGACGATGAAATCTCCGGAGTTCCAGAGCGCAATCTCAAGAATACCGGAAAACCGGTTCCTATGGATCGGGGACGAGTGTCACCACCATTCGTCCGAAAGCTATGCCGGTTTCCTGCCGCAAAACGCAAAGTATAGGATCGGCCTTTCGGCCACTCCTCACCACTATCTCGATGAGGAGCGTAACCGGCGCCTCACAGAATACTATGGAGACATAGTCTTCAGCTACACATTACGGCAGGCGATCGAGGACGAGGTTCTTACGCCGTATGAGTACCACCCGCACATCGTGGAGCTCACGCTCGACGAAGCGAACGAATTCGCCGATCTCTCCAATGAAATTGCCAGACATTTCGCTCGGGAGAAGTCGGCTGGTTCCAAGCCAAGCCAAGGCCTGACGGCCCTTTTGATGCGGAGGGCCCGCGTCATAGCGTCGGCGGTGAACAAGCTGCCTGCTCTTGAAAGCGTGCTGGCGGGTAAGCGGCCACAGAACCACACGCTGTTCTATTGCGGGGATGGCACGGTCGAGACCGATCCCGCCGATGAAGAGGACGAGATTCTCGAGGGGCGACAGATCGAAGTCGTGAGTCAGCAACTCGACCGGCTTGGCTGGCGCATCTCGCGTTTCACATCGAGAGAGCCGCGTCGGGAGCGGGACTCGATCCTCACCAATTTCAAGTTTGGCCTGATCGATGCAATGGTCGCTATCAAGTGCCTCGACGAGGGCATCGATGTACCGGCCTGCAGCACCGCGTACATCCTTGCGAGTTCCCGAGACCCCCGGCAGTTCATCCAGCGGCGTGGGCGCATCCTGCGCAAGTCACCCGGCAAGGACAGCGCTACCATCCATGATTTCATCGTAGTCCTGCCCGAGGGCTACGAAGATGCGGCGGGGCATGCACGTAAGCTGGTAAAATCCGAACTCAAGCGGGTCGCCGAATTTTCAAACCTCTCCCTGAACAGCGCAGAAGCTTATCAGATCCTGCGGCCGATCCTTACGGCCTACGATCTCGAGCACGTGATCTGAACCTCGGCTTCGCTTCGCGATACGCGAAGCGGCTTGTTCTCGGGTCTTCTTACTTGTGGCAGGCCAAGCAAACCTTCGCCTGCCCGTAGAGCTCGTCGAGATCAATCTCGCTATCGTCTGATCGCAGCGGATTGCGGACTCGCTTAGCCTTCGCTCTTTCCAGACGCTTGCGGTGTTCTTCCCGAATCTGTTCCACGCGCTCTGGCCGCGCGAGATCTTCCAAGGATTCCCCCTGGCTCCAAGTGAAGGGCGAACCGTGTTCGATCGCATTCTTCTCGTAGGATTTCGCCTCTTCGAAGCTCTCGGGGTGACGCTCCATCAGACGGACCCATTCGATCTTCTGTTGGAAGAAGCAGAAGGTACAGCCCGAACGTGACCGCCACTCGTAGTAGCTAGGAAGTCCGAGACCGCTCGCCTCGAGGATGTCAATCACACCCGCCTTGTCGACTCCTTCCTCCCTGAAAGGAAGCAACACCGAGAGGTTGGGGTGAGTGGAGGAATAGCCCTCGCGGTAGTTCTCGTCGGATCTTATCGCGACGTAGCTCACGACCTCGTCGCCGTCATCCAGGGCAGGCCAGAGCCATTGTTCGAAAGGACGGATCTTCAACTGCCTTGTGCACCACCGGGTCCGCGGGCTCGGTAGGAATGACTTGTATTGGCGGAGCCAAAAATCGAAGTCGCGGTCGGGATTAAGCCGCTCGATCGGCTTCCCTAGAAAACCCTCTAGGCGACCGAGGTACTCATACACCTCGGGCAGCTCCTTGCCCGTGTCCGTGAAAAAGTACTCCAGCTCGATGTCCGGCCGCGTCTGGGCCATGTGGACAGCAAGTGCGGCGCTATCTCGGCCTCCCGAGAGGCCCAGTACGTGTCGTTGCCTACTCACGAAACTCCTCCCGTCGCCACGATCGGAGAACTCGACTCCGGCTCAGCAACCTTGTCTTCCTGCGCCAAAAGTGAAGCCAGTTCGGCAGCAGCAGCTATCGCCACATCCCGGGAAACGCCCGCAGAGATTCTTTCGCGGAGGCTATTAGCGATCGCCCGCGCTTGATCGAGCTCTCCTGCGTCAAGTTCGACCTCCGGCCTTAAGACGCCGGCGCCCTTTGGGTCCGACATAAAGATGGCGAGCGCAAAGCGCGATTGCTCGCGACCAGCAACATGGGCTAGCCCTTCCGCCCGCAGGAAATCACGGGCCAGAGCAGCCAGTTCGATCCGCGCGGCATCCACATCTCGATCGACCCAATCCCGCGGCGGCTTGTTCGCCGCTAGACTGGCGAGACCTTCGAGAACGTCCATACTGCCGTCGAATGAGGAAAGGCGGGTCGCGAACGCATCCAACCGGAAGTTGCCTGTGATCCCTGTGACCCTCTCCGCCCTGGCGCGCAGGTTTGCGAGACCCTGCTTCCCCTGGACGCGCAGTTCCCTCAGCAGATCTTTCTCCAATGAGGCTAGCATTTCAGGATAGGCCTCGGAGATTTCGTTGAGCCCTTCCTTCAATATCCGAGCAACCTGCTCTGGCTTTCCTGCCGAACTCACTAGCGACGGAATGTCATCGAGCATGAATTTGTTCGGATCGTGTGCTGTCATGGCGAGATCGCGGACCTTTCGGGCGGAAGGAGAAAGGCGCGCAGTCCGCCTTACCCAGCCCGGCGTCTCCATGACCAGGGAAACGAGTTTCCTGCCAACCAATAGCGGCTCAGCCGCCACAATCTCATCGCCTGTCAGTCCTTCGAGAACACCGGCCACTTCCTTCAGGATGGCTGCGTCGCGCTTGGATATCTCGCTGTACCGCAAACGAATGCTCGAGGCTTCCTGGAGCAGCCTGTCTACGAACAGATCGCTTATGTCCGAGCAGAAGCTTTCATCGAGGTATAGCGCGAGAGTGTCGCGCCGCGTGAGCAGATAGGCGAGCCCAAGAATGGGCAGGAGGCCATCTTTCGTGCCGAAGGGTCGGGCCTGCCAACCATCGAACAGTTTCTCCAAACCGATACCGTCTGGTCCCGCCTTCTCTACGAGCTGATCGGCCTCCTCCCAAAGGGCGTGAAGATTGGCGGAATCGTTCTTCGGTTCGCGCAAGGACAGCGCGCCACTTCGATCTGCGGCGTGAAGTCCTGTGGTTTCGAGAAGCGAGACATATAGTCCCTTCTCAGGCGGATACTTCTGGATCCCGAGGCTGGGCTCGTCCGCTGCCGAAATCATCGCGTTCATCAAAGCTCGTGTGGCCGCGACCGCGTTCGAAGATGGCCTCGTACGGTTGACGAGTTCGTTGCGGATGCGCGGAGCCTTCGAATACAGCTCGGCTGCCAGGCGAGATGCGATGACGGAGAGATCCTTGACCTTTCCAGCAATGCCGATCTCGTCCGAAGCAAGCGCCGGTATCCGCCAGGAGATGGTCGAGAAGCCATGGCGGATCCGGTCCTCGAGTTCTCCGGCAACCCGTACCAGTCTGCTCGCGACCTCTCTGCGTGCGACAGCATCTCCCTTCAGTTCGGGGCGTGACGCTTGGACCCGTTCGAGAGCGATTAGCTCTCGGCTCAGTTCGCGAAGCATATAGCTGTCACTCGACAGGCCAATTGCGATGGGCCGGTCGCCAACTTCCTTCTCCAGCCCGTCAAGCACCCGCCGCACTTGAGCCGGACTTTCGCCATCCTCATTCACGAGGAGTAGGAACAATCCAGAGGAGCCTCGTCCCTCTTGATAACTTGAAATCCGCTTCTGCGCATCGGCTAACGTTGCAATGTCCACCTCGAACCAGCGCATTGCACCAGTCTCATGATATTCGCGCTTGGCCAGAATGGGGGCCAGAACACCGCTTCCGCCAAGCTTGGAAAAATCGCATCCAACGACTTCGCCGAGTGCCTCTTCCAGTGCTTGCTCGACGTCGAAATCAGAGCCGGCATAGAGGGTGAAGCCGCCGAGGTGCCTGCGGAAGATCACAACCGACCTTCTCTTTAGCTCCTCGAGCGCAGCAACGATTTCCTCTTCCTTCAGATCGGGAAGAGCGGCAGCAAGAATCTCGGTGGATGCAACCAGTCCCGAGCGATCTCGGAAAAGGTCCAAGAGTGCGACTGCTCGCAAGACGGAGAGTTCGGGCTTGCTTGCGCCGGCGACTTCCGAACGTTCGATGGCGTCGAGCGCGAGCGACCACCTATGTGAGTCCGGAGACGCCATGATCGATGGCTCGAGATTGGCTCTGAGATAGCCCCACAACCAGTCGCAGTCGTAGGCCGCCGCTCCCTTCACAGGTGTCGAGCTGAGGAAGTCCTGAAATCCACACGGTTCGGCGGATCCGAGGAAGCCGAAGAGACTTCGTTGGTTCTGTCCGAACCGGCGCCTCGACAGCGGCCCGAGCAGGCACGCGACCACCGGCCCGAGCGGCCAGCATGACGCGAGACGGCGCTCCGCCGCATCAGAACCGCCGCGCGCCCCACCAATCGCTTTGGCGACTTCCGATATGCCCGCTATTGCTTTTGGCGGCGTGTCGCACTCTATCGCACGGGAAAGCAATTCGATCTGCTCTTCGCCAGTCGGATTGAGCGGCACATCAACATATCGACCCTGTATCTTGAGCCAGTCCTCGCGGGTCTCGCGTGCAAGCCGATAGGCGTAGTCATCGAAAGCCTGATGCAGCACACCGACCACCACCAGATGGCCATCCGAGCGCGACGCTGCTTCGGCCAATTCCTGGAAAAAGAATGCGTCACCCCCTTCGGAGGCAGCATGTTCAAGCAATTTGCCCATCTCATCGATGACAAGCAGGGTGCCGATTCCGCGCTTGGCTTCGGCGACGAGGCGCTCGATCGGTCCACGCCCCTTCTTGATGCCCGCTTCATCGAGCGCGGAAGTAAGGACCGAAGACGCATCTGAGCGCGAGCCGACGATCGAGAGAGTGGTCCAACCTTGCGGTTCCCATCCCATTTTCGTGACGATCTGCTCGCGGAGTTCTGCGGGGAGCACTTCAAGCGCTTCGTCGCGAGAAGGCCCAGTTGGCCCGAGCAGAGCGGCAAGTACAACCGCTAGACTCGACTTTCCGCAACCATAGGGGCCGGTCCAAGTGAAGGCCCCATGACCGAGCGCGGAGACATGCTCGATGGTGGTTTCGAGCGCCTGCGCTGCGGTAGCAGTACAGATGAAGCCCTCAGCAACACCAGCATCATCACCCACACGGATGGAGCGTTGGAAACGGCGACGGACACGAGTGATATCAGAGAGAGTCTTGCTCATGCCGCCTTTTCCAGGATGTCAAAAAGCGGGTTGAGGAGGCCGTCTGCATCAATTCGGTCGAGTTCCTTGCGACGAGACACCTGCCGCAATCCGCCGCCTTCGTCCCACACCAGCGAAGCGGACGTGAATTCTTCAATCCGCTCTAGACGCTCGACTAGGGAATCCTCGTCGAGAAGGAATGCTCGTCCGGGTGAGCCAGGGTCATGGGCGATGGTCTCCAGGGAGAGCGAACCGCGCGTGGAAAACTGCGAGCGCCAAAACTCTACAAGAGCGAATGCGAAGACTTCATCGGGCAGCGAAGGCTTCGGTCCCCGGCGGAACTGCAACGCGCCTCCCGCCATCGAGGCAATGAGCCCAAGCTCAGCGAACGGGCTTTCGAGACCATCCTCGATCGTTCCTCGCCGCGAAGTCTTGGTCACATAGGTACGAACAAAGCATTCGGCGTCCCTATCGACCGTGTTCTTCGCTATCCGGCTGTTCGCCAGCCGACCAACCTCTCGCAGTTCCTCCAGTCTCGCCCAGAGACGGGCAGCAAGGGTATCCTTGGTGAATATCGCATCGTTAAATTCGTTAAAGGCGTAATACCAAGTCGTGGCCCGCCCAGGGCTTGCAACGAGCCGCCAGTGAAGAAGCCAGAGAGAAGCCGGAAGCTCGAGATAGGGGTCACCTCCACCGAAGATTCTATGGCCTAGTGCTGTAGGCTCCAGCAATTCGAGCCGTCCCACCCGCTCCCCCTGTGGCACAAGTACTCCGCAGGCGAGTGACCAATGCCGCATCGAAGCGACCATGTTCTTGCCAACACCGAACTTTCCTATCCCTACATTTGGGGAAAAAGCATGCTGTTGCTGTTCATCTTCGACTGCCAATTCTTCACAAACGGCGTCGTAAGACTTCTTTAGCCACCCATATCGGCAGGGAAAGGTCTCATGTCCGGCCACCTGCAGCTTGATGTCGTCGCGGTCCAAAAGGCTTCGCATCCCACCCATTTCCCTATCACTGGACAAATTCACCAGTGATGATAGCGAGTAGGGTCACTGGTGACAATCACCAGTGCTAGTGTCTTGTGCATTTTGTTCGTGGAACGTAAAGAGAACAACGGGAGGTGAGCGTGATCTATCTGGACCATCAGGCATCCACGCCGACCCATCCCCAGGTCGTCGCTGCGATGCAGCCCTATTACACCGAGCACTATGCAAATCCTCACGCCGCGGACCATGCGGCAGGCTGGACTGCTGCCGATGCGATCGAAGCGTCTCGCAATAATGTGGCGCATGCTGTCGACGCAGATGCCGATGAGATCATATTCACTTCCGGCGCCACGGAGGCGAACAATCTCGCGATACGGGGGCTGACGCGATCTGACCCGAATCGGAAAAAAGTTATCGTAAGCGCCATTGAGCACAAGGCCGTCCTTGCGCCGGCAAGAGAGGTGGCTCGCGAGGGAGCTGAACTGGTGGTTGCTCCTGTCGATCGTGAAGGACGGGTCGATCTCGACAGGCTTTCCAAGTTGGTAGACGATCAAACCCTGCTTGTGTCCATAATGCTCGTGAACAACGAGATGGGCGTTGTCCAGCCAATCAAGGAGATATCTCAGCTATGTCGGTCCGCCGGAGCACTATTACATACTGATGCTGCGCAGGCGCTTTATTGGCTGCCGATCGATGTTTTGGAGCTTGGTGTCGATTTCCTCAGTCTGTCAGGGCACAAGGCTTCTGGCCCCAAAGGTATCGGCGCTCTCTATGTTAGTCGCGAGGTGAGGTCCCGGCTTCAACCATTGATACATGGCGGTGATCAGGAAGGTGGTCTGCGCGCTGGAACCCTTCCGACCCCATTGTGCGCGGGCCTCGGCGAAGCATGCCGGCTGCTACCCGATGATCGTGCTGTTGCCGAATGGAGATCCCTGACGCTGGAACTGGAAGCGGGGCTGCAAAGCCTGTTCCCTCAAATGGAGACGATCGGTAATCGCGAAGACCGCCACCCTGGCAACCTTTGCGTCAGGATACCTGGTGTTGATGCGGAGAGGCTCGTTGCTCTTCTGCAGCCTGACGTGGCCTTGGCGCGCGGTTCGGCCTGTACTTCCGGAATTCCCGAACCAAGCCATGTTCTAAGTGCAATGGGACTCGATGCGAATGAAGCTGCCGAGGTCGTTCGTCTTAGTACGGCACCGACGACCTGCAAGGGCGAGATCGAGAGGGCGCTACAGTGCTTCGCTGAAGTTGCTGATCGAATGATAGTCATCGCATGAGTTGCAGGTTTCATTGGGCGGATCGCCATGACGGAAGAGGAATTCTCGCGCCGATGCTGCCGTACGTTTCCAGCGGGGGTCGTGGTGGACCGATAGTTTTCCCAATCTCCTGAAGCTGCTGACGGCCAAGGAGGTGCAGATTCTGTCTGGCTGCCTATTGGCCTGCTAGAATGATCTGAATCCTCGCTTGGCTTTTTGTGCCATGGCGCTTGGCACTCCGGCGTCTCGCGCAAATTGAGACCAGCGGTCTACTGCAGCACCGATCTCGGATATTATCGCTTTTGTCTCAATAGTTTTAAGATCAGCGAACTTTCCGAATACCAGCAGGTCATCGAGCTCGAAGCCGTCCGTTTTGCCGGCCAGAGACATCTGGTGCTCGTTGGTCCAGTCCCCGTCAGGATTGTAGGCGTAGACGACATCGAATGCGGGCGAGAGGCTCCAGCGACCCGAGCTATCCATGAGGAAGGCGATGTTCTTTGTGTGGTCGTCCTGGTTGCGGATGAAGACATTGAGCAGCGCGCGGCGCACCTGCTCCTTGATCGCTTCGCGTCCAAGACCGAGCATGCGGATGGTCTCGATTGCCTGCTCGTAGCTGTAGGCCCGAGCGAGGTTGAAATCAAAATGACGCATTGCGCAAAGCGACTGCATGTGAAGCTTCTTGCCGTCAGACGTGCGATCAAAGCGCTGGGTCATGAAGTGCGCCCGCCCGCCTTCTTCGTGCAGACGAGAGCGAGCCATGTCGATGCCAGCTTCTCGGGCTAGCAGATAGCAGGCGTATTCAAGCCGACCGAAGCCCATCGGGTCGGCAACTTCCTTGTCGGCATTGCCCGACACACCATCGAATTTGACCAGCCATTGCGTGTAGCCGGGCCCTGCAATCAGCTGGCCTGAATGGAATTCTCCGGTCTCCTCATTCCAGGCGAGGACGGCCTTGGCCCGGGCACCACCAGCAGAGGTGCCGACCCGCAAGATCTCTTGAAGTGCGCGATGATCATCTTCACCCTTGAGCACACCGGCCAGTTCTTCACGCGCGGCAATGACCCTGTTGGCGAGCTCGACAAGCGGAGCGATATCGACCGGCCGGCCTTGTTCACGGCGCTCACCGGTAGCGGGCTCGAATTCGAGCGCGCCCATTCCTCTGCGGCCGGTGTAACAAAGGCGCTCGACCGGATCGAAGCTGCCGGCTGTGCGGCCCTGCTCGGCTAGCCAACGGTTGATCAGGGCGTTGCCAAACTTGTCGGGCAGGCTGTCGGCCAGCATGCCCGGTAGCCCTTTGAAGGTCTCGTAATTCAGCGCGGGAAAATCGTAGACGCCGCTTCGTAAGGGCATTGTGAGCGGGGCAACTTCGATACCGCTGCGGCTGAATTCCGGAGTGTATTCGAAAACCCCGACATCGCGATCCTCATCCCACAGGACGGCGCCGATCTGACGGCCCCAGAGATTGACTACTGCACGCGTCATGGAGCCTCTTCACCCCAGCTCCATTCCTCGCCAGCCTCACCTTCAGAAGACTTGCGCACCCTTTGCCGCGCCTTGCCGGTGTCGGACCGGGGATCAAGCGGGCTCAGCTTGGCGTCCGGCATTACATCCAGCAGGCGGTCTTCGATTTCGAGAGCACGCATGATCCTGGCAAGGCTATCGATGGTCCCGCCATTGCCGGCTTCCAGGCGGGCGAGCGTTGAACGCGAGATGCCTGCCATTTCCGCAAGCTCGGCCTGCTTGAGATTGCGTGATATGCGATACGCTTCGATCTGCTTTCCGAGGTCGGATAGCAGCACCGAGAGAGGGCGCAGATCTAGTGAGTCATAATGTGCCATTATCGAGACATTATCTCCAATATGGAGCTTTGTGTAGCGATTTTGCGTCTTTACATGAGGTAGATTAATGTGTCAATATCGAGACGTAAATTGGATTATCGACCATAATGCATCAAATTTGCTACTTTATGTAGGTTGGAGTGATGGAAATGGATGATGAGAAGGGTCACAATGACGAGACGGACTGGAAGGGTCTACGAGAGATCGACCGTGCCATCTCCGAAAATCGTCTCACGTCCTACTCATGGAAGAAGGCCTGGGCCGACCCATGGGGGCGGGTTGGCTTCATTGCATTCGCGATCCTTCTCCTAGCATTCACCATCTATGTGGTGATCTACGACTTGGTGCTTTGACCACCTACCATTCCTTTACGTCGTCGGCAGCTTCCTCGCTTGCGCCCGTGGCGCCCTGCGTTTGGCGGTTCAGGTAACCTCGAACGGTACCAATCCTTCCACGACCCTGCTGGCGAACCCGCTCGACCTCATCCGTGATGTCAGACCGATCAGGAGCATCGGGCATTGAGGGGCCACCCGCAGAACCTACAGCTCCCCTAGCTCGCACCTGCCCAGCACTCCCGATCCCGGGGCGGCTGACAGGAGCGAAGTCCGGCAATGAAAGGTCGGCTTCGATGTCGTCTTGCAGCCGATCGGCATAGCTTTCGACAAACCGAGATTGCAGTTGCTGACCCCGCGCGCTCATCTGGAACTCGATGTCATCGAAGCGCACCGGCCCGTAGTAGTCGCGATTGGCTTCGATCTCGGCCATGCCCCATTCGCGATAGGCCTGGCTCAAGTTCAGCGTGCCTGCGGCGCTGTTGGCCTCGTACCAGCTGGCCTGGTTCTCGAGGCGGCTGGCCATCTCTTCGGCCCGACGCGCCTCTCGCGTATAGCTCTCGGCTTCGGTCAGCGATCGGCTGAGACCCGACGAGCTGGTCGACACCTGCGATACCGAACTCGAGCTCGTCTCGCGCAGGAAGCCTTCGCGCGTGTTCGACCAGTTCCGGCTGTCGGAAAGCTGGCGCAGCGCGCCCATGATCCGGCCGCGGTCTTCCGAAGCGATCCCGATATCGCTGTCCGTCCAAGTCTGATTGCGACCACCCCGCAAACCAGCAGACGCCTGTACCGGCCCCCTTTCTCCCTTCAGACCAATTCCAGCGTCACCATTCAAGAACCAAGACACGGTAATGTCGTCGGAAGCGCGCCGGGAAAGGCCGAACTGCTGCTGGAGCGTCCTTGAGGCATTGTCGACTTCGCTGAATGCCGTGCCGATGCTGTCGTTCGTGCCGACGCCGCTGACAGTATCGGAGCTCTGACCCTGGCTGTAGGCGTTGCGAATCTCGCTGAACCGGGTGAGCGCAGAGCTCGTCGATTGCTGGGCGAGGTTGGAATAGGTCTCGCTCTGCGTCCGGCTCTGGCTCGCCATCGTTCCGAGGCGTCCGGTAAAGTCCTGCCCCAGTGTCGGCGTGAACGGATAGCTTGAATTCGGGACAGCAGCGAACTCGCCATCGGGGAAGCTTGTAGTCTGCGTGCCGCTGTCGCTGAAACCACGCGTCTGCGTGGCGCCATAGGCGATGTTGGGGGCAAGATTGCCCTGCGCAAACTGGCGGGAAAACACTGTCGAATTGTCGATGTTCGAATTACCGAGCGAGACATTGCCGGTGCTCGCTTCGCGCGAGGCTTCCTCGGCCGCATTCTGGCTCGGGTTGAGATAGCTCGTTGCCTGGCCCGAGATCGCCAGCGCACCGCGCGCCACCCCACCGGCAAGGAACGGGATCGAGGCGACAAGATAGCCCGCCAGGATGCCGATATCGCTGTTGACGTCGCTCATGCCGCCAAAGGTCGCCAAGCTGAGACCCGTGCTGCCGCCAGCGGCGGCGACATCGCCCGCACCCTTGAGCATCAGGATCATGTGCAGGATGACGAAGAGCGGTCCCCACGCCGCAAGGTAGAAGAAGCCGGTGACGTAACCTCTCAATGCAATGGGTCCGGTCCGCGGCATCAGGAACAGCGGAAACAGGACAGGGAACAGCGCGTAGAACACCACTGTCAGCACGACATTGAGGATCGGGACCCATTTCATCGCGTTGTGCGCGATCGAGGAATAGGTCCGCTCGGTCTGAATATCGGCCCGGGTCTGAGCGAAGACATCGATGCTGCCCGTGCCGCTCGCCCCTGCAAAGCCGTGCATGGCCTGGTTCATGGCATTGATCGTCAGCACCTGACGGAAGATGTCGCTCGCGCTGCGCGAGATGCCGGTGAGATACTGGTAGGCAATCGGGAGGTCGGCCATGAGCTTGGCCTTGGCAAGCGCTTCGGTCTGGCGCGGATAGAGCTGACGCCCCGCGACAAGCGTCATCTCGTCGATAAGGCTCGCCCATTGCCCCGATAGCGCGGTGTAGGCTTCGCGGCAGGTGATGATCGAGGCCGTCACGCTGTCGTCGGCCTGCCGGGTCAGGAATTTCTGCGCGCGCGCCGCGCTGCCTGGTGCGATCGTCGCCCAGATGTCATCGCTCTCGGACAGCTCCTTCATCGAGTAGCGGCCGAGCAGCAGATCGTAGAACACGCATTGCCGGACATGCTCGTCGAAGTTCGCAGCAAACTCCGGATCGGAAATGCGCAGGCTGCGCGTCGATTCAAGCAGCCGCGCGCCATAGATCATGCCGTTCTTCGAGTAGTTGAGGTCGTCCGGTAGGCCGAAGACGAGCTCGGCAGAGCGGGTCAGATAGTCCCCCGCCTGGCTGGTGAAACTTGCCATCAGGGCCAGCCCGAGCGGGACATTGGCCACCGTTGCCGGGGCAAGGCTGGGATTTACCCGGTCGGTCACATGGACGTCCATGCGCGGCACCATCAGGCACATGTAGATGAGCGTCGCGCCGAGGAACCAGTTGAGCCAGGCGCGCCAGTCCTGGTTGAACGCGACCACGATGACCGCGAGCACCATGCCCATCACCAGCGCGACCTGGATCATGCTTTTATAGCCGCCCGCACCGGTCCAGGCGGCAACGGCGTTGAGAACGTTGACGATATACTCGCCGCCGCCGACCGTGAAAATCTCGACCATGCTGGCGGACCCTTATGGAACGATGGAGCGGGACTGCATCCCGCGCGACCAGTCGAGCGCGGCGGCCATTGACGGCGACATCGAGGCGGCGAGCATGTTCTCGATCATCGCCGTCTTCTCGATGATCTGCATGATCGCCGAGACCCGCGCCTGCCCGGTCGCTTGCCGCTGGGCGAGACTTGACCGGACCTCGGCAACCTGAGCGCGCCAGATCGCGAGCTTGGCTTCGTCGGCCGCAATGAAACTCGCCATCGAGCGTCCAGCCTCGGCGGTGATGCGCTCGAGAATGGCATAGAGGAGATCGATGCTGGCGATCTCGGCCAGCGTGTCGCGGTCGTCGGTGGCCATCCCGCGCCCATAGGCCGCCTGCACGGTGAGGATCTTGTAGAGCGGCACCGATGCCACCTGGAGCAGCTCCCTCTCCTCGTTGCCGATCGCGGTGTCGCTGCGGATGGCCTCGACCATGCTGCCGATGAGCCGGGCAACGCGCGGGCGTATGGCCTTCGCGCTCGAGAGGCTCATCTGCTGGAAAGTAGGGTTGAGGCACTGGTCGGGCTCGTCGCACTGGAACACCCGCACCGACTGGCCCTGCGTCCCGTCGAGCAGCGCGGTCACCAGCGTCGAGGAGGAATCGCCTGCGAAAGGCACGAATTTGCCCGGTTCGTCGTCGCGGGGCGGCACGTAGATCACCGTCCCGATGAGCGTCATCGCGTATTCGGCGAGATCGCGGTCGAAACTGCCGCCGGAGTTGAAGAAGGCGCTCTGCTTGAGGACATGCCAGGTGAAATTGCGTGGGATCCCCGGATTAACGTCGGCATAGTCGGCTCCCGCACCCTCATTGGTCGAGGCACGCTGGCCGCGCGTCCCGCAGCCATGCTTGGCGGCGGCATAGTCGGTGAAGATGCCTTCGGAATTGCCGATCGCTTCGCAGATTGCCTTGTCGGCGAGATCGCCCTTGGGCCAGACGCCGCCGACCAGCCCCTGCGCCATCTCGCAGGAGTTGATCGAGAGATTGTTCATGAGCTGCGCCTTCTGGCTAAACTCCTGCATGATCTTGTTGCACTCGGGGCAGACGGTATCGATCGCGAGGCTGAAGGCGAAGCCCACCGCATTGTTGGCGACGGCCTTCAAAAGCGCGACCATCTCGCTCGCGTTGATGAAGGAGAAAGACCCGGCGAAGATATCGATACCGCCGCAACCAGCGCGAGCACGCGGAAGCTGGAGATTGGCGATGTTGGTCGTCTTCTGCGGGAAGCGCGTCCAGACATTGCCGAGGCTGTAATAGCCTGCCGATTGGCCTTCGAACGCGCTCGGCCCGGTGACATTGGCCGCTGCGCCCATGTCGTCCATGAAACGGTCCATGCTGTCGCCGACGTTTGCGGCGACGGGGGACGCGACCATGCTGGCGGCGGCTATGGTGAGCGCCACATTGCGGATGCTAGTAATCATGTCCGGCTTCCTTCGAGGTGAGGAGGTAAATGCGGTCCTGCAGCTCGTCGGCCGAGAGCACGCCGTATCCGATCGGGATCGGGCGCCTGGCTACGCTGTCCCACAGCACGAGCGCCGGGGTGATGCCGGGCTCGAGCCCCATGCGCGGCCGCTGGCCGCTTTCGACCTTGTAGTCGGGGAAGTGCCGGGACGGTCCGCCATCGGTCGAGATGGCCCGGACCGTGATATGCCAGCGGTCCGCCACCGAGCGCACGATCGGGCTCATCACTTCGCAGGCGCCGCAGGTCTGGGCGAAGAAGTAGAACAGGCCAAAGCGCTCGGAGAGCCGTGCCATCACCGCGTCGCGGTCGGCAGCGCGCGCGTCCTGCCATTGCTTCTTGGCGAGCGCGCCGACCGGTCGTTCGAGCGTGTAGTCGAGCTCGGGATCCTGCCAGATCGCGCGCTGCCAGACATCGGAGAACAACGAGGCCCGGTCGAGCTGGGCACGCTGGAAGCGGATATAGGCGGTGACGTTTTCCTGCGTCGGATAGAGGATTGCGCGCGCCTTGAGTTCGCGCAGTTCCCCCGTGACCGCGTCGAGTTCCTGTGTGGCGGTCACCTGGGCTGGTGGCTGCGCGATCTGTGGCTCGGCTGCCGGGACCGGCTTTACGCAATAGAACCAGTAGCCGAGCCTGCGCTGCGCGCAGTAGAGGCTGTCTGCCGAGGCAGCTGGCTCTGCCTGGCGCGCTTCCTGGGCGGCTGCCCGAACGGGAAGCAGTGCAGCGATACACATGGCCAATGCTGGGAGGGCCAGCATCGGTAGTGATTGGCGGCGCGTCATTGGCCACTCCTTGCGTAATAATCTTCGATTTTCTGCTGGATAAGGATGCTGGTCTCGAGCTCGTCGGGGAGCCGTGCAGCCTCGGTGAACTCGGCATAGACCTCGCTGAAATCCATCTGGCTGAGGTCGAGCCGGGCGAACTCGTCGAGAGTGAACCCCTCGCATTGTTCTTCCTTGGGCTTGTCCCACGGCTTGGGCAGCTGGCGGCGGCCCTGTTCCTGCAAGATCCGCGAGAGCTTGCTCTCGAAGCAGCAGTAGACCTTCTTCTTGGTCAGGCAGACGCCGAGGAACTTGTCCGAACAATAGGTCCCCACATAAGCGCACAGCCCCTGCGCATCGCGTTCGTGGAGCAGCACTTCCTCGCGGCTGCAGCCGAGCGCGACGAGCAGGCTGATGCCGGGGATGAGTGGGAAGCCCTTGCCCTTGCAGCAGTTGAGCACGCCGAAGACCTTGGACGAGCAGGTGTTGCGCGTACCGCGGAACAGCGTCAGCGTATCGGGGTCGAACTGGTCGCGGGCCTCGTCCATCGCATGGAGCGCGGTGACGGCATCCTTGAACTCGTCGTTCGCGGTGCGCTCGATCGTCTCGCAGCTGCCGTCGATGCAATAGACATCGCCGTCGCAGACATACTGGGTGGAGCTGTCGGTACCGGGAAGCGGGCACTCGTAAATGCGCTCCCAGGTCTCGCACGGGGTTTCGTCTGTAAGGCATTCCTCGCGGACAAGGCGGCAGGACCCCTGGCTTTCGATGTCGGAGCAGTCGGTCGCCGCTTCGCGCGCGATGCAGGTATAGCTGCGTTGCCATTCCCAGCAGGGCCTGGTGACAGAGACGCCGTCGACGACGCGGGTCTGCGGATCGGCATCGGTGCAGACCTCGGCATCGAGCGCGCAATCGCCATTGTCAGCGAAGCCCGAGCACTGGCTCTCGTCGGGCGTTGCCGTGACCGTGGTCGCGGTGGTGACCATGTAGGGCGTCTGACCTGCGACCTGTTCGTCGCAGGTCAGTTCAGTGATGGGGTCGCCCGGTTCGGTGCACCACGGACGTCCGCCCGAGGAACTCCATTGCATGCAGGTGTCGCGCCGTCCCGTCACGCGGCAGGAGTAGCCGTCAAAGCCGGCGCACTCGGGCTCGCCCGAGCCATTGAAGTCGCCGAACCGGTTGCAAAGGTAGTGATACTGCGGTTGCTGGCTGACCGTGGCGACAAGCGGCACCGTGCATTGGCCTACCGACTGATCGATCCGGGTGCCCGTATTGCAGGTTGCGGTATATGTGCCTGCCGACCCCGAACCGGGCGGCAACGGAACGCAGGATCCCTGATTGCCCGAAATTGCCATGCCGCTGGTGTAGTCGAGGGGCGTCTCGTTGATGGCGAGACTGCGCGCAATCACGTCCTCGATCTCGTTCGGCTCGAACCGTGCGCGATTGGCCATGCTGTCGCGGATCGTCCGCATCGGCGTGCTGGTCGTCGCGGCGCTACGGGCGCGGGCCTCGATCAGGTCGGGATCGCGCGCAAGATCCTGCAGGTCGCGCGTCGCTTGCGGATCGAAGTTGGGAACGAGCGCCGCGTCGGGATTGGTGGTTGCGGCATCGCGCGCCTCGCCCAGCAGTTCGGTGGCAAAGTCCTTGCCGTCAGCCCGGGCTTCATCGCGGGTCTGGGCGTGTATGGAAGCCGTGCTTGTGAGGGCGAGAAGTGCAGTAAGGAGATTGGCGAGGGTTCTGCCGGTCATGGCCGTTCCTCCCTGGAGAGCTGGCGCAGATGGAGGCGGGCAAGCTCGGCGCCCGGACCCTTGCCCGAGGCGAAGGTCTCGAGGACTTCTCCCACGCTGATGTTGCCGGCGATGCGGTCGTGTGGCGGCACCTCGCTGGTGCAATCGAACCCGTCGCAGGGACTGAACTCGGTGCTCAGCATGACAAAGCTTGGCGCGGCCTCGATGTTGAAGGCGCGGAACAACCGCGGATCGATGCCGAGCGAACCGGCCGCGTCGCGGGTGCTCCAGATCGCAGCCAGGCGCTTCTTGAACGCCTCGCTGTTTCCTTGCGGGAAGCCGCGCAACACGGTGACGCCTCCCGCCCTGGTCATGTCGTGGACCAGTGCTTTCAGCGCCTCGGGCGGCATCGACAGGCTGGCAAAGGCGATGAAGCGGGGGGCACCCCCGAGCGATGCCTTCTCGGCGGCGGCTTGCCCCGCGATCATCGCGTCGAAGTCGAGGACGGCGTCGGTCTCGATTGCCTTGATGCTGTCCGCATAGGCCGCGCGATTGGCCTGCGCTTGCGTTTGGATAGTTTGTGCGTCCTCGGTCAGCGCCTCGGCGCGTTGGCGGACATTTGTGCTGAGCGCCTGCGCATCGTCGGCATGTTCGGCTGCGCGCTCGCGGATCGCTTCGAGATCGATGTCTTCGGGCGCACTCTGGGCGAGAGCGAGGCCACCGAGGGTGACGGCAAGGCCGACGGGCAAAAGGAGGAGGTGTTTGTTCATAGCGCGCAGCAGTTCCGCTTGCGCCAGACGAGGTATCCCATGTCTTCGCCGATGGCGGGGATGACCTGTCCGGCCGATTGAAAGGTGGTGGAGGCGCCGATGGGCGGGCAGGCGTAACGGCCCGAGGTCGCCGGGTTGGGGTTGGTGGCCTGGAAGCGGTATTGCTGCTTGCGCATCACCGGCATCAAATATTTGCCGCACAGGCCCTTGGACCCCATCGTCCCCCACGAGACGAGTTCGCGGTGGAGCTTGTAGGCAAAGCGCGAAAGCACGAGGCGCGAG
>JAZBPE010000197.1:0-2374 GCA_036353345.1 Erythrobacter sp.
GCTTCGCGGAAAAACAGCCAGCCAAACAGGCTCGCCCAGAGGAACCCTGAATATTCCATCGGCACCAGCGCTTGCGCTTCGGCTCGTGCATAGGCCCAGGCGAGCGCCATCGCTGCGATCACGGTGAGCGCGCCCGCCGCAATTATGGTCAACAGCGCTTCGGGCCGGGGCGTTGCAGCGAAGTATGGCGCGAAGATCAGCAGCACCAGTCCGCCGATGCCGCTGTGGAAGGTCGCGATCTCGACCGGTCCGGCAACCTGGCTCTGGCGTCGGATGACGATGAAATTGTAGGCGTAAAGCAGCGCCGATATGGCGAGTGACACGAGGCCGAGCGCCGCATCGCTGTCCAGGTCGCCGCGGCCCAGCTTGCCGCCGACTATTATCAGCATGCCGACAAAGCCGAGCACGCTTGCCGAAATCGCGCGCGGCTCGACAATCTCGCCAAGCAGGATGCGCGCGAGATACAGTGCGATGAGCGGCGCGATAAAACTAAGCGCAATCGCTTCTGCGATCGGCAAGCGGGTCAGCGCGAAAAAGAAGGTCAGCGCCATTACCGCAGAAATCACCCCGCGTTCGATATGCAGGTTGAGCACCGCGCGCGCGGGCCAGCCGGGAAAGCGCCAGAGCCAGACCGGCGCGATCAAGGCAGCACCGACCAGGCTGCGCAACAAGGTGGCGGTATAGGTCCCCGTCACCAGCGCTGCCTCCTTCATCAAGGCGTCCATCAGCGACAGGCACGCAACGCCGAGCGCGACGACGGCGACGGGCAGCAAACGCGTGGATGGCGGGAATGAAGGTCGTGACGCGGACATGGCGGGGATCCATCGTCTAGGACGCAATAGCCAGTCCGTCACGCATATCGAGAAACGCACAACGCACAATTAAGCCGCGCGAAAGCCGCCATGGCGCATAGCAATCACCGATCTGGCGTCCTAAGATACGGATGTGATGCTGCGCCATGGGGAGTATGCCTCCTGTTCTGGCGCGATTGGGAAACGAGTATGATGATGCGTAAGTCTTACAGTCTTCTGGTTACCGGTGTCGTGGGTGCCGCGTTTGGTGTTTCCGGCGCGCATGCACAGGACGCTGCTGACACCGCAGCGTCAAGGGCGACACAGGAAGCCGCCGTGCCGATCGAAGGCTCAGGCCCCCCGGAGGCCGGGGCCCGCTTTGACGAAGCGTTCCCTCAGATGGTTTCCGAACCCGTCGTGCAAGGCGATCTCGAAGAGCCCGGCCCGCTCGTGCAGGAGTGGACGCAGCAGCAGGTGCGGCAGCTCGTCGGCTTTATCGAAAGCATCGGCGCCGAGGGCCTTGATCCTGCCGATTATAGCGGCGCGGACCTGGCGACGCTCGTGGATAGGGGTGCTTCTGACGAGCTGAACGCGCTCGCCTCGCAGAACTTCGTCTGGCTGGTCGAGGACCTGCGCGACGGGCGCACGCCAATGTCCGCGCGTGAGCAATGGTTCGTTGTCGATCCCGATCGTGATCGCTACCGCACCGCCGACCTGCTGTCTCAAGCGCTGGAAAGCGGTGACATTGCGGGCACGCTTGCCACGCTTCACCCGGCGCATCCGGATTATGCCAAGCTGCGTGACAAACTCGCCGCGACGCCTGAAAGTGACAGCGCCGAGCGCAAGCTTATCCGCGCCAATATGGACCGCTGGCGCTGGCTCGCGCGCGATCTTGGCAAGCAATATCTCATCACCAACGTGCCTGAATACCAACTGCGCCTGACGGTGAACGACAAGATCATCTCGACCTATCGCACCATCGTTGGCAAGCCTGGTCGCACGGCCACCCCGCAGCTCGCCGAGACCGTGGAGGGGATCGTATTCAACCCGACCTGGACGGTGCCACAATCGATCGTGGTGGGCGAGGGGCTTGGCGAGCGCGTGATCGGAGATCCCGGTTGGGCAAGTGCCAATGGCTACAAGGGCACGAAAGGCCCAAACGGCTATATCACGGTGGTCCAGCAGCCTGGCCCTGGCAATTCGCTCGGGCGGATGAAGCTGGAAATGCCTAATCCGCACGCGATCTTCTTCCATGACACGCCTTCGCGCCACCTGTTCGACAAGGACAAGCGCGCGCTCTCGCATGGTTGTATCAGGACCGAGCGGGCGATGGAGCTTGCAATTACAATGGCGATCCTCGGCAAGGGCGCGAGCCGGGACGAAGCGGTCGAAATCGCGACTTCAGGCGAATACACCAAGGTGATGGTCGAGCGCGAAATGCCCGCCTATATCACCTATTTCACCATGGCGACGGACATCGATGGTAAGATGCGCACCTTCGACGATATCTACGGCCGCGACGCGCCGGTGTTGGCGAGCCTGGATCAGCCGCGGGTGGACGACAGGTCTAACGCAATCGACGA
>JAZBPE010000198.1:0-2861 GCA_036353345.1 Erythrobacter sp.
ATACTGCGTGATGATCCGGGAGTGTCTTCCAGTTGCCCTACCCAAAAACAAGCCAACCATCTCTCGACGGCACGTCGCTAACAACCTCATGACGAAAGACCAAGCAAAAAGCTTTCGCGTGACAGCGCCTGCTCTGCGTGCAGCTTTGATCCAATCGTCCTTGTGCATGCGCAGGCCCATGACGGGCCTCGCCGTTGCCTGTTCGCTGTTCTTTGCGGCCTGCAGCGACAGGGTCAGCGACGCCGCCGAATACGCCGCCATCGCACAGGTCCAGCTTGAAGCCGGTAACCTCGAGGACGCCCGCCTGAATGTGCAGCAGGCGATTCGCACCCGCGATGACGTCGCCGACTACTTCGTGCTGCTCGGTCGGATCGAGCTTCAATCCGGAAAGCTGCCCAGTGCCTTTAATGCCTATTCGCGTGCCCTCGACCTGCAGGCCGATAATCTCGAAATCCTGCAGGCAATCGCAGAACTGGGCCTGCAAACCGATCGTCTGAGCGAAGCAGAGGAAGCCGCCGACCGGATGCTGTTGCTGTTCCCGGGGTCCTCGCGGGCCATGCTGGTAAAGGGCTTTCTCGCGATCGAAGCCGGAAGGCTCGAAGAGGCAGAGCGCTTTTCCGGCGAGATCCTCGCGCTGAACCCGAATGATGAGGGCGGCGCCATTCTCACAGCCCGTCTGCTGGCCCTCAACGGACAGTTCGGAGAGGCAGTCGCAACCGTTTTGCGCACGCGGCAAGCCATCGGCGAAACCGAAGCGCTAAACGCAACGCTGCTCGAGATTTACCGAGCTCAAGGCAACGCAAAAGGTCTGCGCGAGGCTTTTCCGAAGGTAATCGCCCAGGCCGGCGAAGATTCGAACTACCAGATCGACTTCGTCAACTTTCTCTACAAGACCGGCAATATGGCCATGGCGCGCGCTGAAGCGGCAAAAGCCATCGCGGCGCGGCCGAATGACCCCGTGCGCCTTCAATTGCTCAACGATCTCTTTCTTGAGTACGATCATGCGCCGATGAGCCCTGCGCAGCTATCGGCCATGGCGGTCTCGGGAACGCTCGCCACCCGTCTGTCGCTGGCGCGCCTTTATCTCGATACCGGGCAGTACGATACGGCAAGAAGCCTTCTGGCGCAGCCGCTTGCCGAAGGAATTGTCGAAGCCCAGGCCCTCGCGGCGCGGATCGCGCTTGCCGAAGGCCGTGTCGAGGAAACGGACAAACACATCAATGCCGTCCTTGCCCTCGACCCCCGAAACCCCGATGCGCTCGTCGCGCGTGCCGAAAGACGGCTAGCTTCCGCGAAACTCGATGCAGCAATCGAAGATGCGAATGTCGTTGTGTCTGACGCCCCGCAGGAATATGCAGGCTATGCTGCACTTGCTAACGCGCATCTTGCCAAGGGGAGCGAGGCGAGAGCCAGACAGGTGTTCGAGCGGGGGGTAGATTTCTTGTCGCAGTCCCAGATTCTTGCTGCACGCTATGAGACGTTCCTGAGGAAGGCCGGCGACGACGCCCGGATCGTCTCGCTTTATGGCGAGCTCGCGGCGGCCAAGCCCTCATCCCGCAAGGCATGGCAGGAATTCGCTCGGGTCTGCGACGAACTCGGCAACCGGGTGTGCAAGGCTCGTGTCGAACGCGGGTTGGCCGCTGCCGCGCGAAGCTTCGTGATCGACGAGCCGCCAGGCACCCCCCGCGCGCGCGGCTTGTTCGCAAGGATCACGCCCGAGCAGATCTGCCGGTCTTCAGGGGGTGTATGCACGGGAACATGATGCCCCCTCCCCGGCGCAGCAACGGCCATCTGCGTTTCACCTCGAACGTCTTGCGCACGCTCGGGGTCGTCAATGACGCTGCCTGCTTCCTGTTTGCCTACCTGCTGGCAGCAGGCGCCTATGCGGCTTCGATCGGCTACTATTACGACGGGCGCCTTCACCACAGCGGTGCCATCATCCTTCTCATCAATTTCCTTCTGATCCGTATCTCCCGCGATGGCTACATAGGTTTCCGGGGCCAGGGCAAGGACGTTGGCGGGAGTGCCATCGCGGACTTCTTCCTCGCGGCGGCTCTGACCAGCGTCGTAGTCATCCAGCTCGACATGTTGAGCGAGTTTTCCCGCGGCTTTGCCCTCTATTTCATGGGCTTCACCATCGTCCTTCTTTTCCTGAGCCGCATCGGTTTCCGGATGCTCGTATCCCGGCTGATGGATCAAGGCCTTATCGGAAAGAGGGTTGCCGTTTACGCGGAGAACACACGAATTGCAGAACGGGTCGCTCATCTGCTCGAGCTCGAACGGCTGCCACACCTTCGGCTGGTCGGCTATGCCGACGAGCGCAACCGAGGGGAGAGAGCGGAGACCGATCTTGCCTATCTTGGCGATCTTGATGTCCTGCTCGAGCTTGCCCGCACAGGTCGGTTGGACCAGGTCATTCTGGCGGTCCCGCGGATTTCTCAGGCGCGCCTTGACCAGATTTCAGAAACATTGAGTTCGGCAGCGATCGACCTGTGCGTGCTGCCCCGCGAAACGCTCGAGCTCAGCACGAGCTACCGGGTTAATTTCCTGGGCTCTCTTCCCGTGTTTGCTGTCTGGCAGCAGCCGATGCGGGACATTGATGGCATTCTCAAGGAACTGATCGACTATACCATCGCGATAGTCGCCATTGTGCTGCTCTCTCCGCTCCTGATCCTGACCGCTCTGGCCATTCGGCTCGAAAGCAAGGGCCCCATTCTGTTCAGGCAAGCCCGCTTCGGGTTCAAC
Source organism: Erythrobacter sp. (assembly GCA_036353345.1). Lineage (GTDB taxonomy): Bacteria > Pseudomonadota > Alphaproteobacteria > Sphingomonadales > Sphingomonadaceae > Erythrobacter. The sequence goes on from JAZBPE010000198.1 coordinate 2,746, forward strand.
AACAACGAAATTGAAGTGCTCAAGTTTCGATCGATGTATGTCGACAGACAGGATCAGAGCGGTGCGCAGCGCACCCAGAAGAACGACCCGCGCGTTACGCGGGTCGGTCGCTTCAT
>JAZBPE010000016.1:0-2944 GCA_036353345.1 Erythrobacter sp.
GACCTGCAACTGACCGTGCGCGCGAATGACGAGAAGGTGCGCGCGCAGCTGCTCGCCGCGATCGAGCGGATCGCGGTCAATGTCGGCAAGGCGCATGGCCTGCCCGACGACCTGCCGGTCGAGGTGAAGGTCAGCGAGGGGACGCCGGTCACCTATAACGACCCCGCGCTCGCGCGGCGGCTCAACGCGGTGATGAAGCGCGACCTCGGCGAGGCGGCGTTCATCGACTTCGAGCAGCAGGGGATGGGCGCGGAGGATTTCTCCTACTTCGTGGCCGAGGATCTTGGCGTGCCGGGCTATTACTTCGCAGTCGGAGGAACGCCCCAGGCGGCTTTCGACGCGGCGGAGAATGGCGGTCCGGCGGTCCCCACACACCACTCCCCGCTGTTCAAGATCGCGCCGCGGGAAAGCGTGACGCTGGGCACGCGCGCGATGATCGCGGCGGTGCTGGACCTGGCTCCGGCTGATTAGCATGACCCGATGGCGCATCCTGGGCTTGCTGCCGGCCATTGCCTTCTGCGGTGGTTCGGGTGCGCTTGCAAACGCCCAGGTCGAGGTCGAAGAAGAGTGGTCGGAAGAACTGATCCATTCCGATTTGCCCATCTACACGTTCAATTACGAAGAACTTTGGCCGCGCGGGATGGAACCGGGCCCCGACAGTATCGCCGGTTGTGAAAGCCGCGTCGCCTTCGGAGATTGGAAGTTCAGTCCCAACCCGGCAAATGAATCCGCGGACGAGTGGTGGCTTCGGGTCCGCAACTACGGCGTCTTCCATTGTGCCGCGAATTTGTATCTCGCAGATGTGCGTGAAGAGCTCGAGAGCGGCGAGCTTTCTCGCGGTCTTTTCGTGCGTATCGGCGAAGAGGATAGCGACAACCCAGAGCGCGAACTTTGGGTGCTTCAACAAGGCTTCGTGCCGGGTAGCGACTATATGCTGCTGGCCCGCAAAGCCGATGAAGACATCGTAACGCGGTTCACCGTCTTGCAGCGCCGTTGCCCAATCGGAGCCACGCGTAGCATGATGGGAATGGATGTGTGGACCACGAGCTACTGCGCGATCAACTCCGATGAGGACCTGTACCGGCTAGCAAACGGAATGCTCAAATTGCCTGCGCTAGGCGAACTCGTCTTGCAAAAAGACCCGGAAGCCGAGGAGGCTGCCGGGTCTGATTGATTTAGAGTTTGTGCCGCAGCTTATACGACTCCGGGCAGCAGCCTTTCACCGGCAATCCGCTGCATCGCCTTCTGCAGTTTTTCAAAGGCCCGCACCTCGATCTGACGGATGCGTTCGCGCGACACGTCGTAGACCTGCGACAGCTCCTCGAGCGTCTGCGGGTTCTCGGTCAGACGGCGTTCGGTGAGGATGTGCTGCTCGCGCTCATTGAGCGACTCCATCGCCTGCGCGAGCATTTCGCTGCGCATGCTGGCTTCCTCGGCATCGGCGACCGTCTCGTCCTGCAGCGGACGCTCGTCGGTCAGCCAGTCCTGCCACTCGCCCGAGCCTTCCTCGCCATTGCGCATCGGCGTGTTGAGCGAGCCGTCGCCGCCCATCATCATCCGGCGGTTCATGTTGACGACTTCCTGCTCGGGCACGCCGAGATCGGTCGCGATCTTGGTCACGTCGTCGGGCGAGAGGTCGGTGTCCTCATAGGCCTCGAGCTGCTTCTTCATCCGGCGAAGGTTGAAGAACAGCTTCTTCTGCGCGGCGGTGGTCCCCATCTTCACGAGGCTCCACGAGCGCAGGATATATTCCTGGATCGACGCCTTGATCCACCACATCGCGTAGGTCGCGAGGCGGAACCCGCGATCGGGTTCGAACTTCTTGACGCCCTGCATCAGGCCGACATTGCCCTCGGAAATGAGGTCCGAGACGGGCAGGCCGTAGCCGCGATAGCCCATCGCGATCTTGGCGACGAGCCGCAGGTGGCTCGACACCAGCTGCGCGGCGGCTTCAGGGTCTTCATGTTCGGCATAGCGCTTGGCGAGCATATATTCCTGCTCGGCCGTCAGCACCGGGAATTTCTTGATTTCCGACAGGTAGCGGTTGAGGCTCTGCTCCCCACTGAGCGCCGGAACTGCTGTTGCATTTCTCACTTCGTGTTCCAACCTTTCCTATGTCGACCACTCTTGCCGGACCCCTGATGGGCATCCGGTCACTTGGGCCACGTGGTTACATATAAACAAGATCGACGCTTTTGGCAGCGCATTTCATCGATAAGAACGGGCAAGTTCGTCGATTAGTTCCCGCATGTCCGTTGGCATATCCGCAACAAAGCGTAGGTCGGTTGCAAGTATCGGATGGTGAAAGCCAAGTTCCGCTGCGTGCAGCGCCTGCCGTGCGAAGTTCAGCTTCGAAAGTAACGGTTTGAGCGGTTTCGGCGTTTTCCCGTAAAGCGGATCTCCCAATAGCGGATGACCGATTGACGCACAGTGAACGCGCACCTGGTGCGTGCGGCCCGTCTCCAGGCGACATTCGATCAGCGCGCCAGCATCGAGCCGTTCGATGACCTTGTAATGGGTTACCGCGCGTTTCCCGCGCGAGGAATTCTTTGCCAGCACCGCCATTTTCTTTCGATTGGCGTCGGAGCGCCCGAGCCGCTCGTCGATCGTGCCTTCGGGCGGGTTGGGATGCCCGGCGCAGACCGCGAGATAGCGGCGGTGGACGCTGTGCGCGGCAAATTGCGCGGCGAGGCCTTCATGCGCGGCATCGGTCTTGGCAGCGACGAGGAGGCCCGACGTGTCCTTGTCGATGCGGTGGACGATGCCGGGCCGCGCGACTCCGCCAATGCCGGACAGCGAGCCGCCGCAATGATGCAGCAGCGCGTTGACCAGCGTGCCCTCGGGATTGCCGGCAGCGGGGTGGACCACCATCCCGGCCGGCTTGTCGACGACGATGAGGTTTTCGTCCTCATAGGCGACCACGAGCGGGATGTCCTGCGGCCGC
>JAZBPE010000199.1:0-13105 GCA_036353345.1 Erythrobacter sp.
CCCGGCAACCTGCACACCGACAGCATTGACGGCGCGATCACCGTCGAAGCCGACGACGCAAAAGAGATGGCTCGCCGCGCCGCGAGCGAGGAAGGCATGCTGGTGGGGATTTCAAGCGGCGCGACCCTGGCCGCAATTGCAAAGAAGCTTCCGGAGCTGGACGCCGGAGCGCGGGTGATGGGGTTCAACTACGATACCGGTGAGCGGTATCTGAGCGTGCCGGACTTTTTGCCGGAGTGAGGGCTGGATGTCGAATGAAATCAGCTAATTTCGAGACAAATAGTCGAATATGATCCGCAGAAGAAACGAGTTACTCATGTACTTCGGTTTGTATTTTCTTCATACTCTATAATCTTTTAAGGACGTTGCGAATCGCCATAGGATCTGGGACGAGGTATAACAGTATGATGGCTGAAACCATTGCCGACTTAGAGGAAAATGAATTTTTTGGTAGGTCTTTTGGTAATAATTGTGCGACCTATCCCATGTCCGACGTTACCTCAGGCCTAAGAGACAAGTTAGCATCTGACCAAATTGATATAATAAGTTTTGCAAAATCTCACCCGGAATGCCTAGAGAAACCATACGGATATACGGTATATACCCCTGCAGGCAATCCACGCCTATTGAAGAACTGGCGTGAACTAAACATATTGTCCAAGTATATGCAAGAGCTTGGTTATATCGAGCTTAAATCCGAATTTAACGCGTCTTTCCCAGAATGTATCAGAGAAGCTGAGCGCCTCAAAGGGAGAATGACACCGGAAAAGAGAGATTGGGCGCTATCGCTTGCGCATTCCTCTGCTGCACTTTTTTTAATCCACGTGCTAAACATTTATATACCACAAAGCGGTCTCTTTCGAAATATGCTGGATGCCAACTTGCAGAAGGACGCCTTAGGGCGGTCCAACTATAAGCCTGCGACTGCGGCAATATCTAAAGCTGTGAGAAAATCGTTGGACTGGAAAGGCGATGCTTCTGGGGGTGATCAGCGTCGTGCGCAGATGATCATCTCCTTGATAGAATGCGAGCGAAGCCGCTCAGGTCACGGACCGAGCAGCAAGAATGGACTAGAATTCGAAAACAAATGCTTGAATATTCTAATTCAAGCGGGTTTTGATGCCCACAAGACACCAACAAAGGGCGACTTTGGAGCGGACTTAGTCGCCCAAAAAGATGATATTGCTTTCGTAATTCAATGCAAAGATTTGAGCAAGCCCGTGGGAATCAAAGCGGTTCAGGAAGCGGCTGGTGCACGCCAACATTATACGGCGGACTTTGCATGCGTATGTGCCGACAGCGGCTTTACGGAAGCCGCGCTTGAGCTTGCCGCGTCCAATCGGGTTTTGACAACAAATAGCATTAACTTAGCACGCAGTCTCGCAAGCGCGTATTAAGCCAAAGAGATAGACCCTGCTCTTTGTCCTCCGGATTTCGACAAACAATTGAGTTGGTTTGTCGCTGTCGATCGTAGGTGAATTTTGTCCATCTAAAACCGTGTTTTTAGTTTCCTACATCCGTACTCCTGGCTATTCCTCCACACGAATCTCCCGCTCTTTCAAAACCGAATTTTCATCATCCCGAAAGCCCCGCCCACCCGGCGGGGTTTCGTGCATCTGGGCCTGACCCGAAGATACAGCACCCGCCGCCGCGTATGTATTTCGTCAACTTGCATACCCTGCAAGCGCGTACAAAAAAGCCCGGGCGATCCCCACCGCCCGGGCTCTCCTTCGACGAAATCTCAAACCGTTACGCCGCCGTGGCAAACGCCTCTTCCGGCAGCTTCATCATGTTCTCGCTGCCCGCTTCCAGCTTGCGGCGCAGCGCGCCGGCGTCGGGGAGGAAGCGTTCGGCGTAGTAGTTCGCCGAGGTAATTTTCGCTTCGTAGAACGCGACATCGTCTGGTGATCCGCCGAGTCGTTCCTTCGCGGTCTTCGCCATCTTCAGCCAGAAAAAGCCGAGCGACACGATGCCCATGATATGCATGTAATGATGCGCGCCAGCACCCAGATGGTTCGGATTGGCCATCGCGTTCTGCATGAACCACATGGTCGCCGCCTTCTGTTCGCCGAGCGCCTTGTCGAGCTTTTCGGCGATGGGCCCAAGTGTTCCGTCGCCCTTCGCGCCCGCGATTTCCTCGTCAATCATCGCGAAGAAAGCCTGGATCGCTCGCCCGCCCTTGCTGGCAAGCTTGCGCCCGCACAGATCCATCGCCTGCACGCCGTTCGTGCCTTCGTAGATCATCGCGATGCGGCTATCGCGCACGAATTGTTCCATGCCCCATTCCTTGACGTAGCCGTGCCCGCCATAGACCTGTTGCATGTTGTTCGCGATGTCATAGCCCTTGTCGGTGCCATAACCCTTGATGACCGGTGTCATCAGACCGATCAGATCGTCGGCAAGCTGGCGCTCCTCTTCGGTCTGCGCCTTGTGCGTCAGATCGACCTGCAGCGCGCCCCACAGACACATTGCGCGCATGCCTTCGTTGAAGACCTTCGCGTCCATCAGCATGCGGCGAACGTCGGGGTGGACAAAGATCGGATCAGCTTGTGCTTCAGGGTCGACCGGCCCGGTCAGAGCGCGGCCCTGGCGGCGATCGAGTGCGTAGGTGACCGCGTTCTGGTAGCTGACCTCCGCCTGCGCCAGACCCTGCAGCCCAACGCCCAGGCGCGCGGCGTTCATCATGATGAACATTGCGGCAAGGCCCCTGTTTTCTTCGCCCACGAGCCAGCCCGTCGCACCGTCATAGTTGAGCACGCAGGTCGAATTGCCGTGAATGCCCATCTTCTTCTCGATCGAGCCGCATGAGACCCCGTTGCGCTCGCCTGGCTCACCATTTTCATCCAGGATGAACTTGGGCACGACGAACAGTGAGATCCCCTTCGAACTGTCCGGGGCACCCGGCGTCTTCGCCAGCACGAGGTGGATGATATTGCTGGTCAAATCATGCTCGCCGGCGGAGATGAAAATCTTGGTCCCAGTGATCGCGTAGGAGCCATCCGGCTGCGGCTCCGCCTTGGTCCGGATCATGCCGAGATCGGTGCCGCAATGCGGCTCGGTCAGGTTCATCGTGCCCGACCATTCGCCCGAGATCATCTTGGGTAGATACATGTCCTTTTGCTCCTGCGAGCCAGCCGCCTGCAATGCGGCCGTCGCGCCCCCAGTGAGACCGGGATACATCGCAAAGGCTTGGTTGGCAGTCCCGATATATTCCTCAAACGCAAAGCCGAGGACGTGTGGCAGGCCCTGTCCACCGAACTCTTCGGGACCGGTGAGCGTCGTCCAACCTGCTTCGACGAGCTGACTATAAGCTTCCTTGAAGCCATCGGGCGTGGTGACCGAGCCATCTTCGTGATGCGTACAGCCCTGTACATCGCCGATTTGATTAAGCGGTGCGAGAACCTCAGCGCAGAACTTACCCGATTCGTTGATGATCGTATCGATCATGTCCGGCGTCGCATTTTCAAAGCCCGGCAGATTGCCGTAGCTCGCCAGATCGAGCATTTCGTTGACGATGAAGCGCGTGTCGCGGGTGGGGGCGGTGTAGGTCGGCATCTTATGATCCCTTGTTGAATGATCGGTCTGAGTTACGGGCCGCAGCTCGCGGCGGATTGAAAAGATATCCGGGCAGGACTTACCCCAGCTCCAGTTCTTCAATTTCCCTGACGAAGCCTGTCAGTTCCTTGATCGAACTGTCGATATCGGCACGTTGCGCTTCTAGCTTTGCAATATGCTCGCGGCATTTCTCGATCGTGACGCGCCGCTGTTCGACGCGGCCGTCGTCAAGATCATAGAGGTCGATCATCTCGCGGATTTCGGTAAGGCTGAATCCCACGTTCTTCGCACGCATGATCCAGGCGAGCCGGGCGCGGTCACGCTTGGAATAGACGCGGGTGAGGCCAACGCGCGAGGGATTGATCAACCCCTCATCCTCGTAAAACCGCAGGGCGCGCGCGGTACAACCGAACTCGCTGGTCAGATCGGAGATCGTGAACTGTTCGCGCGCGTGTTTGTCCGGCCGCTCCAGATGCGCACCGGTCCGGCTATGGGTGGTTTGGGAAGGTGTGCGAGCGGTTGCGGCAGCCATACCCGGAGGCCTACCTTACCTTTACGTGAGCGTCAAGAGTTGACCTTAAGGGGAGTGTGCTATGCAACCGGTGTCAATATCGGTTCATCGCCCTCAAGATCCACGCGCCGATAGAAACAACCGCGCGCGCCAGTATGACAGATGGGGCCCGCCGGGATGGCGCGGATGACCACTGCGTCCTGATCGCAATCGATCCGCATCTCTTGGACGCGAAGCGTGTTGCGCGACGTTTCGCCCTTCATCCAGAGCGACTGACGCGAACGGGACCAGAAGTGAACGAGCTTGGTCTTGATCGTGCAGGCAAGCGCTTCTTCGTTCATGCAAGCGACGACCAGCACCTCACCGCTCGTCGCATCGCATACGACGGCCGCGATGAGTCCTGCCGCATCGAACCTGGGCGCAAGCTGCGTGCCGTGTTCACGTTCGGCGGTCGAAATGTCCGGCGATGTAGCCATGATGCCTCCTGCGTATTTCCGTCTCGAAGGCATGCACATACTTGTTGCCCGATAACAACAGACACTGGGCGAAATCCCCCCGCGTCATCGATTCCGCTTCACCTTAGCGGTCTACAATGGAACACACATTAAGAGGCGCTGCAAAGGTGCCCAGTTCCACGGACAACAGGCGTTATGGCCAGGTTCAGGGGATTGTTCGGTTGCCGCGCGGCAATGGGGTGCCGCGCGTTCAACAGCACGAATTGATTTTGGGACGCGACAACACGGTTAGGGGGCGGTTGTCGAGTTGCGCGGTTAACGCGACGTCCCACTCGATTTCGTCACGCGGCGCCCAGGGTCATTGCGACCTTGGGCGTTTCGCTTTTAAAGCCTTATCTCGGTTCTTTTGACGTGCGCATCTCAGATGACCCGCGCGAAACATGCGATCCGTACAGAGCGCGCACCCGCATCGAGCAGCGCTGCCACACAGGCATCGCTTGTCGCCCCACTGGTCAGCACGTCGTCAACCAGTATCACATCAGCGCCCACTACCCGCGCCCGTGCGCCGGACCGGACCTCTATAGCGCCCGCAAGCACCCGTTCGCGTGCTTCACGGCCAAGACCGCCAAGGCTGGGCGTGCGCTTGCGACGAACGAGGGCGTCGACTGCAACCTCGCCTCGACCTAGACGCGCCAACTCCTGTGCTAGCAGAGCCGCCTGATTGAACCCGCGCTGCCACAGCCGCCAGCGATGCAGCGGCACCGGAACAAGTAGCGGCATCGTTTCGACTGGTGGAGGCAGGCGCGCGGCAATCATCCGTGCCAGCAGCGGAGCAAGCGCAAGCTTCCCGCCATGTTTGAACGACAGGACGAGCTTGCGTGAGATATCCGTGTAGTAAGTCGCCGCCAGGATACCGGAATGGCGCGGCTCGGTCTCCCTGCACTCGAAGCATCGCAAGCGAGCGCTGGCTGCATCGTCCGGCATCGGACGTTGGCACAATGCGCATTGCGGCTCGCCCGGCGCTTCGAGCATACTCCAGCATTCGAGGCACAGTCCTCCTTGCGTCGCCACTGCGACCCCGCAGGATGGACAACGCGGCGGGTAGATGAGATCGACGACCGGCCGCAGCCCTTGTGCGATGGTGTTTTCCCAATCCATGCGCAGCATTCTGGCACGCCTTGCCCTTACCCGGCAAGCACGGCAGAGCCTTGGAAGTGAGCGATCAGCGCGTCCCCTATATTTTCGATCAGGCCCGGCGGACCTTGCGCTATCGACGCGCGCACGGCCGACAAGCCCATGACGATGCCGCGCGTTGGCTGGACGAGGACATGGTCGCAGATGCGCTCGACCGGCTCGCCTTCATGCGCTTCGAAGCCAGGCAGGTTTGTGTCCTTGGCGACGCGAGCGGGGCGCTTGGAGATGCGTTGGGCGCGCAGGGCTGCGACGTCACCCGGCTTGACCCCGAAACGCTGGATGAGGAGCAGCCATGGCTCCAGGGTCCTTTCGACCTGGTCGCCTCGATCCGCACCCTGGCCACGCTCAATGATCTTCCCGGCGCGCTTCTTCATATGCGCAAGGTGCTCGCACCAGGCGGGCTTGCGATGGCGCAAATCCTCGGTGCGGGCAGCCTCGCGACATTGCGGCGGATCATGCTGACCGCCGATGGTGAGAACCCCGCGGCCCGCATTCATCCGCAAATCGACAATCGCGCCGCCTCCGCCCTGCTCGCCCGGTCGGGGTTCACGCGGCAGGTGGTCGACAGCCGCACGCTCACTGTGCGCTTCTCGAGTTTCGAGCGCCTGGTCGGTGACCTGCGCGATCAGGGGCTGACCGGGATCCTTGCCGACCGACCGCCACCGTTAGGCAAGGCCGGTCTCGCCCGTGCGCGCGCCGCATTCGAGGATTTGCGCGACCCCCGGGGAAAGGTCAGCGAGACTTTCGAGATTCTCGCGCTTACCGCCTGGCGCTAACCTTCCAACGCAGCCTGCGCTGCCGCGAGGCGTGCAATCGGAACTCGGTAAGGCGAGGCGCTGACGTAATCTAGGCCAAGCTGCTCGCAAAACGCGATACTTGCCGGATCGCCACCATGTTCCCCGCAAATGCCAAGCTTGATATCGCCGCGCGTTGCTCGTCCGCGCTCGGCGGCAAGTTCGACAAGCTGTCCAACCCCATCGATATCGAGCGTGACGAAGGGATCGCGCGCGAAGATGCCTTTTTCGACATAGGCCCCTAGAAACCGCGCGGAATCGTCACGACTGACGCCCAGCGTCGTTTGCGTAAGGTCATTGGTGCCGAAGCTGAAGAAGGCGGCTTCTTCAGCGATCTCGCCCGCCATAAGCGCGGCGCGGGGCAATTCGATCATTGTGCCCACGAGATATTCGACCCGCGCACCCTTCTCGTCGAAGACCTCGCCCGCCACCCGGTCCACAAGTGCGCGCAGGATCGCGAGTTCACGCCCCGTCGCAACCAGCGGTATCATGATTTCGGGAAGCGGCACTTCGCCCGACTTCGCCTGAACGTCGCACACCGCCTCGAAAATCGCGCGCACCTGCATTTCGTAGATGTCGGGATAGGTGATGCCGAGCCGGCAGCCCCGATGGCCAAGCATCGGATTGAACTCATGCAATTCGCCCGCGCGCCGCTTGAGATGATCGACGCCCAGTCCCGTCGCATCGGCGAGCTCGGCGAATTCCTCATCGCGCGTCGGAAGAAATTCATGGAGCGGCGGGTCGAGCAGCCGGATGGTACACGGAAGCCCTGCCATCTCTTCAAAGATGCCTTGAAAATCGGCGCGCTGTTCGCCCAGCAGCTTGGTGAGCGCTTCGCGGCGTCCGGCCTCGTTTTCGGCGAGGATCATCTGGCGAACGGCGAGGATGCGGCTGGCATCGAAGAACATGTGCTCGGTGCGGCACAGGCCAATTCCCTCCGCGCCGAACTGGCGCGCCATGCGGCAATCGGCCGGGGTTTCAGCATTGGTCCGCACGCGCATCCGGCGCTTTGCATCGGCCCATTCCATGATCGTTGCAAAGTGGCCTACAAGCTCTGGCTCGACGGTGGGAACGATGCCGCGCATGACCTCTCCGTTCGCGCCGTCCAGAGTGATTTCATCACCCTCTTTGAGCTCGGCGGCCCCGATCCGCAGCGTGCGCGCCTCCCGATCGATCGTCACACCGCTTGCGCCGGAAACGCAGGGGCGCCCCATCCCGCGCGCGACCACTGCGGCATGGCTCGTCATTCCGCCGCGCGCGGTCAGCACGCCTTGCGCGGCGTGCATGCCGTGAATATCCTCTGGGCTGGTCTCGACCCGGACCAGGATGACCTTCTCACCGCGCCCAGCCCATTGCTCGGCTGTGTCGGCGTCAAGTGCGATCCGCCCCGCCGCAGCGCCCGGCGAGGCAGGCAGCCCCTTGGTCAGCACATCGCGCGCAGCTTCTGGATCGAGCGTGGGGTGCAGCAACTGATCGAGCGCCATCGGATCGATCCGCCCGATCGCTTCATCCTGCGTGATCAGCCCTTCATTCACCATATCGACCGCTAGCTTGAGCGCCGCTTTGGCAGTGCGCTTCCCGGTGCGGGTCTGAAGCATCCACAGCGTGCCGCGTTCGACCGTGAACTCGATATCCTGCATGTCGCGGTAATGTTCTTCGAGCAGGCCAAACACTCGCTCGAGTTCGCCATAGGCGCCCGGCAGCGCCTCTTCCATGCTCTGGAGCTCTGCCCCCGCCGCTTCGCGCGCTGCGCGGGTCAGGTATTGCGGCGTGCGGATCCCGGCGACCACGTCTTCGCCTTGGGCGTTGATGAGGTACTCACCATAATAGGCCCGTTCGCCAGTGGACGGATCGCGGGTGAAAGCGACGCCGGTTGCGCTGGTGTTGCCCATATTGCCAAACACCATCGCCTGCACGTTGACGGCGGTGCCATAGCTTGCGGGGATATCGTTCAAACGTCGGTAGATTTTCGCGCGCTCGCTGTCCCAGCTGGCAAAGACTGCCGCGATCGCACCCCATAGCTGCTCGTGCACGTCCTGAGGAAACGGCTCGCCTTGCTCGGTCTGCACGATATCCTTGTATTGCGAGACGATCGCGCGCCAATCCTCGGCGGTCATGTCGGTATCGGCGTAATAACCCTGGTCTTCCTTGGCGATTTCCAGCGCTTCTTCGAACAAGCCATGATCGAGCCCGAGCACGACGTCGGAATACATCTGGATGAAGCGACGATAGCTGTCCCAGGCGAAGCGTTCATCGCCGCTGGTCGCTGCAAGTCCCTCCACAGTCTCATCGTTGAGCCCGAGGTTGAGGACGGTGTCCATCATGCCGGGCATCGAAACCCGCGCGCCCGATCGCACCGAGACCAGCAGCGGCCCCGCGCCCTCGGGGCTCGCATCGCCAAAGGCTTTTTCCATGCTGCGCTCTATGTGGGCGAGGGCATCGGCAACGTCGGCGCGCAGTTGCTCGCGAAACGCCTCGCCTTCCTTGAGGTAGCGCACGCATTCTTCGGTCGTGATCGTGAAGCCGGGGGGGACCGGCAGACCGATCGAAGCCATCACCGCAAGGTTCGCGCCCTTCCCGCCCGTCACAGACTTGTCGCGTTGGCGCGGATCGTCATGCGGGGCATCGCCCCCGAAGCGATAGACGGTCTTGAGGGCAGTCTGGGTGGTCATATGCTATAAGCTCCGGCGGTGGCCCGGCAGGGTATGGTGTTGGCGGGTGCGTGGGCGCAAAAACTACGGCGCGTCAAGCGCTCAGCCTTCGATCCGGCTGAAGTCTGCAACCTTATGAACCGCATCGCGAAACCGGGCGAGGAGCGCAAGCCGCGCGGCACGCTTGTCCGGGTCCGGGTCATTAACCGTGACCTCATCGAAGAACCGGTCGATCGGTTGGCGTAAGGAGGCGAGCGCGGACATCGCGTCTTCGAAGTGTTCTTCGGTGACGGCCGCAGCAGCGCGCGGTTCAGCAGCATCGAGCGCGTCGATCAGCGCCTGTTCGGCGGGTTCGGGTTCGTAGGAGAGCGCTTTGCTGGTGCGCTGAAAGGCAGCGTCGAATTCCGGCTTGCCCGTCAGCGCGAGGGGGTCTTCCTCACCGGTCTGTTCGAGCGCCGGGACGTTCGCGGACTGCCAGTCCTCCTTCCTGAGGATATTCGCGGCGCGCTTGTAGCCTGCGAGCAGGTTCTCCCCGTCCTCGGTATCGACGAAGGATTGCAGCGCTTTGACACGGGCGAGTAGGCGAACGAGATCGTCCTCCCCGCCGAGCGCGAATACCGCGTCGATAAGGTCGTGGCGGACGCCAGCTTCGCGTTGTTGCACCTTGAGGCGGTCTGCTAGGAAGTCAAACAGTTGATCCGGCGTGTCGTCGCTACCCGAAGTCCGATCCCAAACGCCTCGAATTTCGTGTTGTCCGATCGTATCAATTAGGCTTAATCGGAAATTGTTTCTTACGATAAGCGAGACGACTGCGAGCGCTTGGCGACGAAGAGCGAAAGGGTCTTTAGAACCCGTGGGACGTTCATCAATAGCGAAGAAAGCGATAATAGTATCCAACTTATCCGCCAGCGATACCGCCACCGTTACCGGCGCAGTCGGCACCTCGTCACCCTGCCCCACCGGCTTGTAGTGATCGCGGATTGCGTCGGCGACTTCGTCGGGCAGGCCTTCGGCGCGGGCGTAATAGCCGCCCATCACGCCTTGCAGTTCGGGAAACTCGCCGACCATCTCGGTGACGAGGTCCGCCTTGCACAGGCGCGCCGCCTGTTCGGCGAGGTCGGGATCGCCCGCGACAATTCCCTCCTCGCATAGCCATCGAGCCAGTTTCGCTATGCGCTCCACCTTGTCGGCCACAGTCCCTAATTTCTCGTGGAAGGTGATCCGCTCCAGCCCCTTGGCGTGCTCGGCCAGCGTCTTCTTGCGGTCCTGCTCCCAGAAGAAGCGCGCATCAGCGAGGCGTGCGGCGAGGACATTGCGGTTGCCGTCCACCACCACCGCCGGATCGCGCGCGTCGATATTAGCGGTGCAGACGAATGCGTCGGCAAGGCCAGGGCCCGCCGTGTCATTGGCGACCTCGCAAACGAAATATTTCTGGTTCACGCGCGCGGTCAGCTGGATGACTTCCGGCGGCACGTCGAGGAACGCGGTGTCGAAACGGCCGAGCAGCGGGACGGGCCATTCGGTGAGCCCGGCATTCTCCGTCACCAGTCCCTCATCCACGACCAGCGTCAGTCCGGCCTCTTGCGCCGCGGCGTTCGCGCCATCGCGGATGACCTGCGCGCGCTCTTCGTGATCGACGATGACATGGACGTCGCGCAATTGCTCGGCATAGGAGGCGGCGGCGCGCACAGCGATGGCCCCGCGCGAATGGAACCGATGGCCCATCGTCTCGCGCCCGCTCGCGAGGCCATGAGCGACGCAGGGCACCACTTCGTCATGCAGCAGCGCGACAATGCCGGAGAGCGGACGCACCCAGCGCAAGCTTTCGGTGCTGATGGATGCCTCGCCCCAGCGCATCGATCTGGGCCAGCTGAAATCCTCGATGATTGCGGTGATCGCCTGCGCGAGAACCTCGGTCAGCGCTCGGCCCGGCATATCGATTACGGCGAAGTAGGTCTCACGCCCCTTCACTTCGCGCACCTCAAGGTCGCTGCGCGCAACGCCGGTCTTGCGCACGAACCCATCGATCGCCTTGTCGGGCGCGCCGACGGGCGGACCTTTGGCTTCCTCCCGCACCGCTTTGGTCTCAGCAGGAAGGTCGCGCGCGATCAGGGCAAGGCGGCGCGGCGTCGACCAGACCGTCACTTCGCCAAGCGGCACCCCTGCGCTTTCCATCTCGCGGCGGAAGAGCTTCTCAAGCTCGGCCCGCCCGCCCACCTGCATCCGCGCGGGGATTTCTTCGGAGCGCAGTTCAAGAAGAAAGTCCCGCATCAAACAAGACTCCAACCCGGATGCGCTGCTTCCCATTCGGGGGCCATCCTCTGCGCATAGGCCTCGCACGATGCGCGGGCGAGATCGCGGACCCGGCCCATATAGCTCGCGCGTTCCTGTACACTAATCACGCCGCGCGCCTGAAGCAGGTTGAAGATGTGGCTCGCATCCACCGCCTGCTCATAGGCCGCGATGGGAACGCCGCCGTCGAGCGCATTGCGACATTCGGCCTCAGCCTTGGCGAACAGGTCGAACAGGCCATCCGTATCGGCGACTTCGAAGTTCCATTTCGACATCTGCCGCTCATTTTCTAGGAACACCGAGCCATAGGACACGCCGCGCCCATTAAAGTCGAGGTCGTAGACATTGTCGACGCCCTGAATATACATTGCGAGCCGTTCGAGCCCGTAGGTCAGCTCACCCGCGACCGGCTTGCAGTCGAAACCGCCCATCTGCTGAAAATAGGTGAACTGGGTGACTTCCATCCCGTCGCACCAGACCTCCCATCCAAGGCCCCAGGCGCCCAAAGTGGGGCTTTCCCAATCGTCCTCGACAAAGCGGATATCGTGCGCAAGCGGGTCGATCCCGATGGCGGCGAGGCTGGCGAGGTAAAGCTCCTGAATATCGCCGGGAGATGGCTTCAGGATGACCTGGTATTGATAGTAATGCTGGAGCCGGTTGGGGTTCTCGCCATAGCGCCCGTCGGTCGGGCGACGGCAGGGCTGAACGAAGGCCGCGTTCCACGGCTCGGGCCCGAGTGCGCGCAGTGTGGTCGCCGTGTGAAAAGTGCCCGCACCCATCCGCATGTCATAGGGCTGGAGGATGACGCAGCCCTGCGCACTCCAGAAATCGTGGAGCGTGAGAATCATGTCCTGAAAGGAGCGACCCGGGTCGCGCGAAGGCGCGGATGGGGCCGAAAGCGGCTGGGCATCCATGGCGCTCGCCAATGGCTGATGGGCCTTTCAGCGTCAACGGGGTTGGGACCGGTCGAGTGTGCGCTTTACCGGAAGAAGGTCAGGCATTCACGGCATTTGGGAATGCTCTCCTGACTTATGGTCAGGTTTGCTTGACATAGACAGCGAATCGCGACATAAAGTCAGCACAACCTGACATATCGGAAGGTTGGTACGACGCACTCTGTCATTCTCTTCCTCCCCAGGAGATCAACCATGCGCCACATTCTTCCCCGTATCGCCGCCATCTTGGCGACCGCAGTTCTCGCCTCCCCAATCGTCTCCGACGAGACGGCCGGTGTTGCCGCCATAACTTCCACCACCGCCCCCGGCATCGCGCCCGCCGAACTAGCCTGACGGTGGCAACAAACCGGCGTTTTTATCAAAGGATATTCGATATGAGAAACCTCACCGACACCTTCACCATGAAAGCCTGGCAGGCCTACCTCCTAATCGGGTTGAGCGGCTTTGCGGTCGGGAACATCATCGCCAAGACCCAGTTCGCGCTCGGGTTTTGAATATTGCGGCTGCGAGATAACGATCCACAGCCCAGCCTCGATAGACCTGCTATGAGTATGCTTATGAAGAACCGGCTCAAGGTCCTGCGGGCCGAACGCGACTGGAGTCAGGCCGAGCTGGCCGGAAGGCTCGACGTGTCCCGCCAGGCCGTCAATGCGATCGAAACGGGTAAACACGATCCGTCCCTGCCCCTCGCGTTCCG
>JAZBPE010000200.1:0-2106 GCA_036353345.1 Erythrobacter sp.
CCCAATATCGCTACCCGCTGGCGCTGAACTTGTCGAAGCCTGTCCTCGTCCTTGTTGCGCCGAACCGGCAGCTTTCAGGGATCGCTGGAGACCGCTTCAATGTCCGAGATTGGGTGGGGAGCTGCCTGACCGCTTTCGGGTGACAGAACGCGAAAGCTACCGAGTAATGCGTCGCCTCCCGACCCAGAGCCGGTCGTTCATACCGGTCAGGGCAAACGTCTGCTGCAGGCAACCGGTGCCGATCAATCGGTCCCAAGGACCCCGTCGGCAAAGCGCCCTTTTCCCGACGGCTGGACCGACGGCCAATATCACCCGAAAGCGGCTATCGCGATAGAGCTGGAACAGTGCCCGCCACGACCCGCGCCCTCTCTTTTTCTATCGTCGCTGTTCGACAATTCAGCGAGCCGCGGTCAGAAGGCTAGAGATATTCCCGCCCTGAAGCTGTGATTTTCAAAGCGATCAGCCACATCGGCATTGTAGCCAACCGAAAGACTCGCGCGGCCAGACAGGCTAACCCGACTGCCCAGTCCCAGTGACAGGGCGTTTTGCGCAATCGGAGCGCCTGATACCTTAAAACTGTCGCCGCCCGCACGCAGTTCATGTGTTGACCTTTCCGGCTCATCGAACCCATGCCGCCAACCAACCGATGCGTTGAAATCTGCCCGGGATCGGCCGATTGCGAAACCGGCGCCGAAGCGAACACCAAGCGTGGTGAAGGTAGCGCTGCTGTCGACCTCCTCACCCTCCAGCGCTGCGGGACCTCCGTTTTCGGCAAAGCCTTCCGAGGAGTGCCAGACCCGAGCGATTTCGCCGAACGGTGCGATGATCGCGCTGCCGGCCTTGAAGTTATAGGACAATCCGGCGTGGATCTGGCTTGTGCGCGCGGAATAGGAACTTTCCAGCCTGTCCGAAAAACCGCCGAAATTGATCAGCCTGTTAGCATCGATATCGTGCCAGGCGATATCCGCGCCGGCCTCGAGACTAAAACCGCCCAACTGGCCTGCGGCATAGGCGCCCAGATGGGTGCTGCCGAGCGATGCGGTCGAACCCCGGTCGGCGACAGCGGTGTTGGAATGGGTATAGCCGGCAAAGGCGCCCAACCGTAGGTTGCCTATAACCGCCGCATCCGCCCCCGCAAGAAAGCCTTGCCACGATTGCTCGAGCTTGGCGGTGCCATGCGTGGCATCTCTGCGCTGGTCGCCAGCGAGCCCTTGAATCCACAGTTCTAATGCATCGGCGCGCACCGCACCGCGTCTGGCGCGGGTGGCATCGCGAGTGATCCGGGCCTGATCGACAAGCACCGCCGGGAGCGAGGCGTAAAGCTCTCCCGTCAGACTATCCAGCGCATCCCGCGCCGCGGCTTCGTCGGTTTGACCGAGTAGTGCCGTCACGATCTCATTGCCGCCACCGAGCGCATCGAGCGTCGCGCCGATGCCAGCCTGATTGGCGGTCAGCGCAATGTCGGAGAAGCGGGCGACCTGATTTGACCTGAGGTAGACCGCTGTCGGATCATATTCGAGGGCGAAATCGAGAAAGATATATTCGTCCGTTACCGCGTCGAAGGCTCCGCTGACGCCGCCATCAGCAGTCAGAATCGTATAGGTCCCCGGCAGATAGGTTTCGCCCGTGTCGGTCCCGTTTTCTGGGATGACGACTACAGTGCCCCCGTTGAGTGTCGCGCTGCCAGTGACGCTGACCGTGTCGTTGTTTACGCCGCGGGCGAAACCCCCGTCGTTCAGTTCCACTTCGAAGAACGATCCCGCCTCGAAAGTCAAACCGGCAGCGTTTGTCAGGCCGATCGAGTTGCCCGGCGCGAAGTGGCCGCCATTCCCGGTTGTCACGTTTCCGAACGTTCCCGTGCCCTTCAAGGCTCCGCCAGTGACGGTGATGTTTCCACCGAGGCTGCCCGTGATGGCAAGAACGCCGGCAAAGATCTCGGTCTGTCCCGCAAAGCCCGACGAGTCCCCTGTCAGCGTGACTGATCCGGTTCCGTCCTTGATCAGGGTGCCGCTCCCACCCACCAACCCCTCGAAACTGCCGTTGTCGTCCTGATCGAACAAGAGCGTTGCGTTGGCGGAAATCCCGATACCGCCTTGCAAGCTATCG
>JAZBPE010000201.1:0-18293 GCA_036353345.1 Erythrobacter sp.
ATCCATCAGCAGCACCTTCGCCCGCCAGTTCATGTGGCTGGCGAGCGCGTCTGGATCGCAGCGTATCTGATCCGCGCGTTCCATCGGCGAACCGGCAAAGGCAATGGGACCGGTGCGCGCGAGTTCCGGGTGTGAGGGGTGGTTCATGCCTTACGCAGCGCGGTTGCGGCGCATTGGGGCAAGATCGGCTTCGAGCGCGTCGACATATTCCTCGCGCAAGGAATAAACCTGAGCGGGCGTGTATTGCGTGAACAACGCGAGCCGCATGTCGAGCCCGTAATCGACCGTAGCAAGGGTACCTGCCGCCCCGCCCCAACCGAAGGTCGAACCCAGCACGCGCCCGCCCGCGCCATGCCCTTCGCCCACCCATGAAGGCGGCTGGGAGGCGGCAGCAGGCATCAGGTTCGAGGTTCCGATGCGTACGGCGAGCTCGCCCATAACCCGTTCGCCATCAAGCTCACCATAGCCCAGCAGCATGCGCAGGAAACGGTCATAATCGCGCGGGCTCGAAACGAGGTCGGCGCCGCCCAGGGGCACGTTCGGCATGTCGGTGAAGACCGAGTTTGCCGCAGTGTCGATCGCCAACAGACTACTACCGACTACGCCGTAATTCGCAGTCAGGCGATCAAGCTCATTTTTGGGCACGGCGAAATAGGTGCTGGACATACCAAGCGGGTCGAAGAAGCGGTCCTTGAGAAATTGCGGGAAGCTCACGCCCGAAGCAACTTCGATGACGCGCCCGAGCAGATCGAGGCTCGCCGAATAGCTCCAGCGCGCGCCGGGCTGATACATGAGCGGAAGCTGCGCAAGATTTTCTGCCCAGGCGGCAAGGCTCGCAGGCGATTCAACGGGCGGCACGCCGGGAATGGGCAAACGGCTGACCCGCCCACCGACGATCCCGCTATCCGCATAGGCTTTGAGCAAGGGCCCCTTGCTCGTGATAAGGTAACCAAGACCGGCGGTATGCGTCAGCATGTGGCGGATGGTGATCGCTCGCTCCGCTGGAACCGTCTCATCAAGCGGGCCGTCCGGATCGACCAGCACCTGCATGTCGCGAAAAGCCGGAAGAATATCGTAAAGCGGCTGGTCGAGGCCGAGCAGCCCATCATCGATCAGCATCATCACCGCCATTCCGGTGATCGGCTTCGTCATGGAATAGATGCGGTAGAGTGTATCCTCGTCGACTTTGTCAGTGCCGCCCAGCGCCAGTGTGCCGCGCGCGATCGTGTGTGCGTGATCTTCCTGCCCCATGCCGAAGGTCAACAGCATGTTCGCAACCTTGCCTCCGTTCACATAGCGCTCCGCCAGCGCGGCGGCGGCAGGGTAGGCCTCGCTGACATCATGGGCGAAAAGCTGGCGACCGAATGGTAGCGATGCAACGGCCAAACCGGTCGCGGCATAGGCGCCTCCGCGGAAAATCGCGCGCCGTGAAAGATGTAGAGATCGGGGGGAAGTGGCCATCGGGAACTCCGTGGAAGGGCAATTTCGCCGCTGTGTGGAAGACTTGACCTGACGGGTCAATGAAGGGTTGTCAGCACGCGGTGTCATAGCCATACAACACACATGGGAAACATTCTCGCATACCTCTTCGGACTGCTGAGCCTGGTGATCGTCATTCCGTCCCAGATCCCACTTCTGGGATGGGGTAACTGGTTCGCGCTGCCGCTGATCGCGATCGGCATCGTGCTGGGCGCGCTATCTTCGCGTGACGGGGGACGCAATTTCTGCCTCGTCGTCCTGCTGATCGCCGTCGTTCGGCTGACGCTTGGTGGCGGCTTCCTTTGAGCGCGGCTGGGCGAGCGCGAGTTGCGCGGCCTTGGCAAAAAGCGTGGGCAGGCCCGCTCCATCCAGCTGGCTCACCGGCCACCACCGGCCATTGGAGTTCGCCGGTTCGCCTCCGACTATCCGCTCGACCGTCAAAGTGAGCGAGGCGTGGGTGAAGCCATGCTTTACCGCGCCCAGCACCTCGCGCGCGCCGGCGGTGGCGGGCTCCCCCGTGCCATCGACCTGCGCGCTCCAGCCGTCATCGGGTAGCGCCCGCATTCCGCCAAGCAAGCCCTTGCCCGGCCGAGTGACGAACCATACTTCGCGGGCGTCTCCAGCACCCCGCTCGATCCAGAATGCCGTTCCGCGCCGCTCGGGCTTGGCCTTCTTCGCTGGCTTGACCGGAAGCCGCTCTGGATCGCCAGCCGCTCGGGCCTCGCAGGCATCGGCCAGCGGACATACAAGACAGCGCGGACGCCTCGCGGTGCAGATCGACGAGCCAAGGTCCATGAGCGCTTGCGCAAAATCGCCTGCCCGCGTTTCAGGGGTGATAAGCTCGGCCTTCGCGCGGATGGCCTTGCGTGCCGACGGCAGCGGTTCAGCGATGGCAAAGAGCCGCGCGACCACCCGTTCCACATTCGCATCGACGACTACCGCACGCGCTCCAAAAGCGATCGCGGCGATCGCGGCAGCGGTGTAGGCGCCAAGCCCCGGCAGGTTGCGCAGCTCCGCCTCGGTCTGTGGGAAACCGCCGCTGGCGGACACTTCGCGCGCACATTTGACCAGATTGCGCGCCCGCGAATAATAGCCCAGCCCCGCCCACGCGGCGAGCACCTCTTCCTCACGTGCCTTCGCCAGCGCGGCGACACTGGGCCACTTTTTCGTAAAACGCCCGAAATAGGGGATCACCGCGGCCACGGTCGTTTGCTGAAGCATCACTTCGGACAGCCATACGCGATAGGGCCAGTCGGCATCCTTCGGCACTGCCGCACCGGGCGGATTGCGCCAAGGGAGAGCGCGGGCATGGCGGTCATACCAGTCGAGAAGGATGGCGGCGATGCTGGCGGTCACGCCTCGCCTATGGCATGGCTCGCACCGGGATGAAACGCACCGGCACAACTCCACCACCGAAACGCAAATCGGCGCGCCCCTATCAGCGTCCGCGCGGACGAGGGGCAAAGGCAATCGGCGAGCTGATGCCCGAAGTCGGCCGGGCAGCGTTTCGGCGCTTCGGCTTCGTGCAGAGTTCGGTTGTAACCCGCTGGCCCGAGATCGTAGGGCCCGCCCACGCCCGTGTCTGCGCGCCCGAGGCAATCCGATTTCCCCCGGGCGAGAAATCCGAAGGCATTCTCCATCTTGTCGTCCTGCCTGCACACGCTCCGCTCATTCAGCAAGTGACGCCCGAGATCATGGAGCGTGTTAACCGGTTTTTCGGTTACCGCGCCGTCGCGCGGGTAAAGCTGCGGCAAGGCGCGGTTAAGGTGCCCGATGGTGTGGGTGCGCCCAGCACCCGGCCAGCCGCGCCGCCGTCGCTCAAGCCTATTCCGATGGAACTGGGCGAGAGTTTGCGCGACATCGGCGATCCTGAACTGCGTACCGTGCTCGAATCGCTCGCGCGCAGTCTGGGCGATAATTCAAAGGAAGACAAAACACCGTGAAACTGCCGATCCTTGCTGTTGCCCTGATCGCCTTCACCGCGCCACTGCCTTCAGCGGCGCAAGACTCGCCGAACGGACTGCGCAATCCGGACAGCGAGTTCGTCGATACGACCGAGCGCGGTGCCTGGCATGCCGTAATCGAGCGAACCGAGCGCGGGCATCGCATCGGCAATCCGCAGGCCAAAACCGAACTCATCGAATTCATCAGCTATACCTGCGCACATTGCGCCGATTTTGCGCGCGAGGGCGAAGGAACCCTCGATCTGGCTTTGCTCGAACCGGGGCTCCTCACGCTCGAAGTGCGGCCGGTAATCCGCAATGCGCTCGACCTTACGGTTTCCCTGCTGGTCCAGTGCGGCGATGCGGCGGGGTTCAAGCAGCGCCATCGGTTGTTCCTGCTCTCGCATGATCGCTGGCTCGCCGAAGCGCAGCGGGCCCCGCGTACCCAGCAGGCCAGTTGGGAGCGCGGAGATGCCGCGGCGCGGTTGAGCGCGGCGCGTGCTCTCGATCTTGACGACATGCTGGTCGAGCGCGGAATGTCGATGATCGACGTGAACGCCTGCCTGTCCGATGAGACTGCGGCGCGGACACTCATCGGGAATGGTCAAGCCGACTTCGCCGATTTCGCCGTGCCCGGCACGCCCAGCTTCGCGCTTGAAGGTGAGCTGCTCAAAGATGTGCATGGTTGGGACGCGCTCTACGGCGTGCTTTCCGACTACTTCCGGCCAGACGCCATGCGCGCGCGGCGTCAGGATGCCGATACGCCTTGACAGTCACGTGCTGCGGCGGTTTCCCACAAGCGCACACCCCTCCCCGCTTTCCTGAACCGCGCAGAGGCGACTAACCTTTCCCCAATGACCCAGAGGACACGATGGCACTGATTTCGAACCGCACCCTTGCCCTGGCAATCGCTCTTGCCGCGTCGCAGGTCACTGGCGCCTGTAGCGAAGAGAATGCCGATGCTGCAGAAGGCGAGACGCTTGCACCAATTCCTGCCCCTGACGGCGCCAGCTGGATCGAAACCGTAACGGTGAGTGACGAGGACGGGTACGTTCTGGGCAACCCTGACGCGCCGTTGAAGCTTGTCGAATATGCCTCGCACACCTGCGGCGCCTGCGCGAACTTCGCGCTGACCGGAAAGCCTGATCTCAAAGCTTATGTCGAAGCGGGCACAGTCAGCTTCGAGCAGCGCAACCTTGTGCGTGACCCGATCGACTTGGCCATTGCAACGCTGGTGCGCTGCGGAGCGGACGAGAACGTGCAGACACTGTCCGACCAGGCATGGGGCGCGCTCAACGAAACCTTCGCCAATGTCCAAGGCAATGCGAGCGCATATGAGGCGGCAGGCAATCTTCCGATCGAACAGCGCTTTGTCGCAATCGCCGAGGCGGCCGGGCTTATCGACTTCTTCGCCGCGCGTGGTCTTTCCGCCGATCAGCAGCGCGCCTGTCTCAGCGATACCGCCGCGATCGAGCAGATTGTGGATAATTCGAGCTCGCAGGCTGATGAATACGGCATCAACGCGACGCCTACTTTCATCCTCAACGGCGACAAGCTCGACGTGAACCAGTGGGACGATCTCGAACCGGTGCTCCAGCGCGCCGGAGCACGTACCGAGTAAGGCGCCAACGCCTTCGCCCATGCAGATCGATCGGCTCAAACTCAGCGGTTTCAAAAGCTTCGTCGAGCCGGCAGAATTGCGCATCGAACCGGGCCTGACCGGGATAGTCGGACCCAATGGCTGTGGCAAATCGAACCTTCTCGAAGCCATTCGCTGGGTCATGGGTGAAACCTCGGCCAGGTCGATGCGCTCGGGCGGGATGGAAGACGTGATCTTCGCGGGCACCGACACCCGGCCCGCGCGCGCCTTTGCCGAAGTGGTGCTGCACGCGCGCGACGGCGAGGATGAAGAACTGGTCGTCACCCGTCGGATCGAGCGCGGTGCGGGCAGCGGCTATCGCATCAACGGCAATGACGTGCGCGCAAAGGATGTTGCGCTCACCTTCGCCGACGCGGCCACGGGCGCGCACAGCCCGGCACTGGTCAGTCAGGGCAAGATCGCCGAGGTCATCGCGGCCAAGCCCGCACAGCGCCGCGCGATGTTGGAGGAGGCCGCCGGTATTGCAGGGTTGCATGTCCGGCGCCGGGACGCGGAAAGCAAGCTGCGCTCCACCGAAGCAAACCTTGCGCGGCTCGAAGATTTGGTAGCGGGGCTCGACACCCAGGTCGCTGCGCTGAAACGGCAGGCGCGTCAGGCGGAACGCTACACTCAGCTATCGGACGAGATCCGAGTGGCCGAAGCGCGCCTGATCTTCGCGCGGTGGCTCGGCGCAAGCCACGCGGCAAAGGAAGCGCGCGCGGCTGCCGAAGGAGCCGAGGCGAAGGTGGAGGCGGCGAAAAGTGCTGCCCAGACGGCACAGCGTGCGCAGTCCGAGGCAGCCAAGGCCTTGGCCAAGGCGCGCGAGGAGCAGGCCGATCGCCGCGACGATGCGAGCGCCCATGGCCACCGCATGGCGAGCCTTTCGGAGAAACTCGAAGCGGCTGAAACGCGCCTGAAGGACCTTGATACCCAGCGCACTCGTCTGATGGAAGATCGCGCGAATGCCGATCGTTTGACCCGCGACGCCGCGAATGCGCTAGCCCGGCTCCAAGCCGATCTCGCCGCCAGCCGTGATGCCGTGAGATCGGGTGATGCCGAGCGCCCGGCCCTTGCCGCAGCGACGGAGGATGCCGAACGCGCCAGCCGTGCCGCCGAACTCGCTCTTGCCCGTGCGACCGCGGATAATGCCGGGGTCGAAGCCGAATGGCGCGTCGCCGAAGCGGCGATCGAACAGACCCGAGCACGCCTCGCCCGGATTGCTGGCGAAATCGAGCGCAGCGCGAACATGCGCGCCGAGCTCGAAGCAGGCGCGAAAAGTCACGGCCATATCAACGCGGCGCACCAGGCACTCGAACACGCGAAGGATGCAGCGGCTAAGGGCCGCAGCGCCATCGAAAAAGCTCGCGAACGCAAGGACACCCTTCAGGTCGAGCGCGACGAAGCGGGAGCTGGGGCGGCAGCGGCAAAGGCCGAACTGGCCGCGATCGAACGCGAACATGCTGCCCTGGCGCGCGACCGCGATGCCCGGGCCAAGCGTGCTTCATCGCGTGAAGGGCGCATGGCCGCCATTGATAGCGTACGGGTCGCCAAAGGTTATGAACGCGCACTCGCCGCGGTGCTGGGGCGCGATGCGAAAGCGCCGCTTGGCTCTGGCGAACCGGGGGCGGAGGGGCGTTACTGGACCGGAAGCGATGCGCCTGAACCGGTTGCGGCCAGCCTGGCAGCGCATGTCACCCATTGCCCGCCCGAACTCGCGGCGCGTCTTGCCCTTGTCCATTGTGTCGAACAGGACGATGGTCGCAAGCTTTCTCCCGGCGAGTGGCTGGTCACCATGGATGGCGGATTGCGGCGCTGGGACGGGTTCGTCGCGCGAGGGGACGGTTCAGCCGAGGCCGCACAACTTGAGGCAGCGAACCGGCTCGAGGAACTGGAAGCCCAGCTAGGACCTTTGCGCGAGGCGTCGGCGCAATCGACCCGGCGGGCCGATAACATCGCCGCTGAACTCTCGGCGCTGCAACGCGATATCGTGGCAAAGGACCGCACGCTTGGCGAAGCGCTTGAAGCGGAGCGTACGGCGCTGCGCGAACTCGACCGGACCGAAGCGGCGCAAGAGCGGATCGCCGCCAGCCTCGCCGAGCTCGACACCCGCGAAGCCGACCTTGAGCAGCAACGCGCCGTCGCCGAAGCTGACCATGCCAAAACGGTGGAAGCGCGCTCGGCCCTGCCCTCACCCGATACCGGCCGCGCGGCGCTCGAGGCTGCGCGCATTCGTCACGAAGCGGCACGTACGCGCGTCCAGTCCGCCCTTGCCGGTCTTGCCGCTCACGATCAGGGCATCGCGGTCGCGCGCGAGCGGCTTGCAGCGCAGGAGGCCGATCAGACGAACTGGACCGCACGCTCGGGCGATGCGGCGGCGCGGGTCGCCGAAGCTGGCCGGCGGCTCGATGAGATCGAAGAAGAGCGCGCCATAACCATGGCCAAGCCTGCTGCGCTGATCGAAGAGATCGAGCAGGGCGAGAAAGTGCGGACCAGGCTCGGGGCTGAACTCGCCGCCGCCAATGCCGCCGTCGCGCAAGGGGAGGCCCAATTGCTGACGTCAGAAACGGAGCTCGCCGAGGCGCAGGAGGTGCTTGCTACGGCGCGCGAGGACCGTGCGACCCTCGCCGCGCGCGCCGAAAGCGAGGCGGCGCGGCAAGCGGAGATGGCGCGCATTTCGGGAGAGCGCTTTCAATGCCCGCCCCCGCTGCTCGCGGCCCGGTTAGGCTTTTCCGACGATTCGGTGCGTTCGCCAGGAGAGGAGACCGCCGCGCTGGAGAAGCTTACCGCGAGCCGCGACCGCATCGGGCCGGTCAATCTCGTCGCTGCCGACGAACTTGCGCGGATCGAGGCGGAGCGCGGCGCCAATGCGGGCGAACGAGAAGAACTGGCCGAAGCGGTGGGGCGCCTGCGTGCGTCGATCGGTCACCTCAACCGCGAAGGGCGCCAACGCCTGCGCGCCGCGTTCGAAGAGGTCGATGCGCATTTCCGCGTTTTGTTCACGCGGTTGTTCCAGGGCGGCAGCGCTCATTTGGCGCTGATCGACAGCGACGATCCGCTGGAAGCCGGGCTGGAGATCTTTGCGCAGCCGCCGGGCAAGCGGTTGCAATCGCTCTCGCTTCTTTCGGGCGGCGAACAGGCGCTCACCGCGACCGCTCTGATCTTTGCGCTGTTTCTTACCAATCCGGCGCCGATCTGCGTGCTCGACGAAGTTGACGCCCCACTCGACGATGCGAATGTGGAGCGGTTTTGCGACCTGCTTGAAATGATGGTGCGCACGACCAGCACGCGCTACCTGATCGTTACGCACAACGCCGTCACGATGAGCCGGATGCACCGTTTATTCGGAGTTACAATGGCGGAACAGGGCGTGTCACGGCTGGTGAGCGTGGACCTGGGTGCTGCGGAGCTGATGGCGGCCGAGTAAGCAATCCGCTGCTAGGCTTCGAGTGTGCGCGCCAGCCGGTTGCGAATATCCCGAAGCTTGTCGCGCAGTGCCGCCGGGTCGATTGCGCCACCTGCAGACCCGCTCTGACCCAGCACTGCGGCGGCACCTTTCAGCGTGTAGCCTTCGCGGTTCACCAGCCGATTGATCGTCTCGAGAGTCGCGACATCCTGCGGGCGATAATAGCGCCGGCCGCCGCTACGCTTGAGCGGGCGGAGCTGCCCGAATTGCTGCTCCCAATAGCGCAGAACATGCGGTTTTATCCCGAGCGCTTCGCTTACCTCGCCGATCGTGCGCAATGCGCCGATGTCTTTTCCATCTTCAAAATTGGCCACGCAGCGTCAGCTCTTGGCTATCCGTTCCTTGAGCAACTGGCTCGCCCGGAACGTGAGCACACGGCGCGGAGTGATCGGCACTTCGACGCCGGTCTTGGGATTGCGTCCCACCCGCTCGTTCTTATCGCGCAGAATGAAGCTGCCAAAGCCCGAAATCTTTACATTCTGGCCATCCGACAGCGCATCGCTCATCTTGTCGAGAATGGTTTCGACCATATCGAGCGATTCCGCCCGGCTCAACCCCATCTTGCGATTGATCGTCTCAGCCAGGTCAGCTCTGGTAAGAGTGCCAACAGAACGCATCATCACCCATCTCCCTTCAGGCTGCGACCCTCTCGAAAGACCTTCAGTCTATCTAAGTCGCGATGAAAGGGCAACGCCTACAATGCCTTGCGCCCGGAAAACTAACGTAGGTGCGAAAGCGCCTAAATCCGCACGAGGCTCGCCCCCCAGGTGAAGCCGCCGCCCATCGCTTCGAACATCACGAGATCGCCCGCGACGATCCGCCCGTCACGCCGCGCCGTGTCGAAAGCGAGCGGCACGGATGCGGCCGAGGTGTTCGCATGAGAGGCGACCGTCACGACGATCTTCTCCGGCGGCAAACGCAGCTTCTTCGCGGTCGCGTCGAGGATCCGGGCATTGGCCTGGTGTGGTACGACCCAATCGATCTCGTCCACATGGACGCCCGCTTCGTCCAGCACCTCGCCGAGCACTTGCGACAGGTTCGAGACGGCATGGCGAAACACTTCGCGACCTTGCATTCTCAAGTGCCCGACCGTCTGCGTGGTCGATGGTCCGCCATCGACATAGAGCAGATCGTGATGCGCCCCGTCCGCATGCAGGCGTGTCGCAAGAATCCCAGTGTCCGCGATGGCCGCGTCCGGTGCTTCGAGCACGACCGCGCCCGCTCCGTCGCCGAACAAAACGCAGGTCGTGCGGTCCTCCCAGTCGAGAATGCGACTGAAGGTCTCCGCGCCGATCACCAGCGCGCGCCTTGCCATTCCGGTGCGTAGCAACGCATCGGCCGTCGCAAGCGCATAGAGAAAGCCAGAGCATACCGCAGCGACATCGAAGGCGATGCAACCATTGCAACCGAGCGCTGCCTGCACCTTTGTCGCGGTTGCGGGGAACGTGTTGTCAGGCGTTGCGGTTGCCAGCACGATGCAATCGATATCGGCGGGCTGAAAGCATCCATCCCTCAACGCGGCCCGGGCGGCTGCGGTCGCCAGAGTCGCGGTGGTCTCACCCTCACCGGCAATATGACGCTGGCGGATGCCGGTGCGCGCGGTAATCCATTCGTCGCTGGTGTCGACCCGCGCGGCGAGTTCGGCGTTGGTGACGATCCGGTCCGGCAGCGCCGATCCCGAAGCGACCACCCGCGATCCGTTCACGCAGCCGCCTCGCTGTCCGATCCATCCGCCGAGGCCGATGCACGGCCATTGCGGCGCAGTGCGTCTTCGCCAAGTTCGGCCAAGTCTCGCGCGATCCGCGTAGTCAGCTCATTTTCAAGGAGTCGTGCCGCGACCGCGACCGCGTGCGCAACACCCTTGGCCGTCGCGCTGCCATGGCTCTTTACCACTACCCCGTTAAGGCCCAGGAAGACTGCGCCATTATGGTTGTTGGGATCGAGGTGGTGTCGCAACAGCTCCGTCGCGGGACGCGAGACGAGGAAGCCGACCTTGGAGCGGAAAGAGCTCGTGAAAGCTTGCTTCAACAGGTCGGTAACGAAACGCGCCGAACCCTCGATCGCCTTCAACGCAATGTTGCCGGAAAAACCATCGGTTACGACCACGTGGGTTTCGCCGCGATTGATCTTGTCCGATTCGACAAAACCGTCAAACTCCAGCGCCAACCCTTCGCCGGCCGGACGGTTGGTAGCCTCGGTCAGAGCAGAGGCTGCATCTCGCAACGCATCGGTGCCCTTGATCTCCTCGGTCCCGATATTTAGCAGGCGCACGCGCGGCCGCTCGAACCCGTTGACGATCCGCGAATAGGCCGCGCCCATGATGGCGAATTGTACAAGGTTGCGCGCATCAGCTTCTGTATTGGCGCCAAGGTCCAGCATCACGACATCATGCGCTTCGAGCGTCGGCAGGAGAGCCGCTAGCGCCGGGCGATCAATCCCCGGCATGGTCCGCAATGCGATCTTGCTCATCGCCATCAATGCGCCGGTATTCCCCGCGCTAACGGCGGCGCCAGCCTCGCCCTGCTTCACCGCATTGACGGCGAGACCCATACTGGTGGTCTTTGCGCGCCGGATAGCCTTGGAGGGTTGCTCCTCGCCACCAACAACGTCTTCGCAATGGCGGATTTCCGAAGCCGAGCGAAGGCCTGGATGGCTCTCGAGCGCGCGCTCGATCCGGCTCCGATCACCGAACAGAAGAAACTGGAAATGATCGTGATCGCGACGCGCAGCCGCCGCGCCTTCGACCATCACGCGCACGCCTTCGTCGCCTCCCATCGCATCGACGGCGATACGCGGGAGGGTCATGCCGCGGTTCCTTGGTCAGCGACGGGTCAAAGACCTTTGGGCGCGATGACTTCGCGACCGTTGTAAAAGCCGCAATGCGAGCACAGATTATGCGGCCGCTTGAGCTCGCCGCAATTCTGGCATTCGTGGAACGCTTCGACCTTCAGCGAATCGTGCGCGCGACGGTTGCCACGGCGATGGGGTGATACTTTTCTCTTCGGGACAGCCATGGCGACGCCATTTCCTCAAGTATTAATCGTGGTTTTGCAGACGCTCACACGCATATGTTTCGAAAGCCGCCTTAGGCTCGGCAAACGAGGCACGCAAGAGAGGCTGCGCGCGCACGCATGCTGACCGGGCATGACGGGAAGCCGCGCGCTATAGCGAAATAATCGCGGCGTGCAAGGCCTTCAGGGTTGTCGACGATCGGTCAAGCCAGCGCATGGTCGCTCACGAATTGGTTGGTCTTGCGCTCCTGGCCGAATGTGCTGGTGGGGCCGTGACCGGGAATGAAGGTGACGTCCTGGCCGAGCGGCCACAACCGCTGGGTGATGCTATCGATCAGGTCCTGATGGTTGCCGCGCGGAAAATCAGTCCGGCCTATGGAGCCCTGGAACAGCACATCGCCAACGATCGCGAAGCGGCTCGGCGCGTGGAAGAACACGACGTGGCCGGGCGTGTGGCCGGGGCAGTGAATGACATCGAGCGTCAGTTCGCCGACGCTCACCGTATCACCCTGGACAAGCCAGCGCTCCGGCTCGAAACTGGCCGCCTCCATCTGGAAGCGCGCGCCATCCTCGTCGAGCCGGGCAATCCAGAAACGGTCGTCCTCATGCGGGCCTTCAATCGGCAGGCCAAGCTCTGCCGCCAACATCCCCGCCTGTCCGCAATGATCGAGGTGGCCATGGGTTATCAGGATCTTCTCCAGCGTCACGCCCGCCTTTGCAACCCCCGCCTTCAGCCGGTCGAGGTCGCCGCCCGGATCGACCAGCGCGGCCTTGTTCGTCGCGGTGCACCAGATAAGCGAGCAATTCTGCTGGAGCGGGGTCACCGGAATGATGGCGGCCTTCATGGGCGGCTTGCCGGTTGTGGTTGAGGCTGTGTTGGTCATGGCTGCACGATGTGGCGTGGCGCGCGGATCAAAACAAGCGCCGTGGTGCATTTGCGCAGCGAACGCTGCACGCATTCATATCCGCCCGCCCTTCCAGACGACGCGGCCGACAATTTCGCACTCGCCAGCGTCAACTTCGATGGGAAGATAGGCGAGGTTCTGGCTCAACAGCGTAAACGTGCCGGTGCCCGTACGCGCGACCCGTTTCACCATCAGGGTCTCCCCCAGCCGCACGACATGGATGCCGTCGCGAAAGGGCCGCGCGCGGGTATCGACCAGGATTTCGTCGCCATCGTTAAGCAGCGGTTCCATCGAATCGCCTTCGACCGTTATGACCGAAAGTTGCGCATCGCCAAGGCCCTGCTCGCCCAGCCAGCGGCGTGAAAAGCGCAGCGTGTCGGCGACGCTTTCGCTGATCGGAAACGCGCCCGGACCCGCCGACGCGCCGATATCGAGGCGAGGGATGGCCACCCAATCCGAGGGCCCCTCTGCCCTGATGTAGGATTTTTCCTTCGTCTCAATGCCATCCTCGCGCAATTCCGCCTCGGATATTCCGAAAAACTGCGCGAGTGTACGTCGATCGCCCTCTTCCAGCTTTCGCGGCGAACCTTTCTTGATGAATTGCTGAAGGTAGCTCGCATTCCGTCCGAGCAATTCGGACAGGCTGGCAAGGCTTGTCCCTCGGTCTCGCGTGAGTTCCAGCAGGCGCTGGCGGGGATCGGACGCGGCATGTGCGGCTCGTTGGCTCATGAATTTTCCTTAGACGAAGGATTTTTCCTAGACAAGTAGGAATTGAACCGGAACAAAAAAGGAACGTCGAGCGAATCGCCCTATCCAGGCTGCGCGGCGCCAACAACACGGGGAGCACCACATGCTGATACGAAAGATCGAGAAATTCCTGCAGGAACACGACATGCCCGCCACCAAATTCGGACGCCTTGCCGCCCATGATCCGCGCTTCGTGCTTGACCTACGCATGGGTCGCATACCGCGTCCTGAAACCGAAGCGCGCACCGTGAGGTGGATGGCGGAATATGAATGCTCCGGCGTCCGCGCACCCGGGCAGCTGATCGAGACGAAGGGGTTTGCTCATGCTCATTGAACGCATCACCACGCTGATCGCGACGGCCTGCCATGCTCCGCGGGAACTCGAATTCAAATCCGCTTTGCCCGAAACCCCCGCTCGCCCGGACAGAAAGCGGCGCTATCGCCCGCGCCGCACCACCAGCGACCGTCTGCGCGAGGCCCTGTCGTCTCTCGCCAGGAACCAGGGTCAATTCCTCACACACGAGGAAGCACCGTGGAGTTCGATCACCTTTTCGGGCACGCGGCACGAAATTACCTTGGCTTTCGAGGGAGCCGAGGCTGTCGCGGCTGGCGAGACATTCATCGCCGCGCTGCCCGAGCACGAATTCACCGTCCCCGGCCAGCTTGTCGCCGACGCCGATGTGCGTGAGGTCGAACACCGCTTCGCCGCCGAGGAGCGGCTGGTGGTAACCTGCGTGCTGCTGCTGCTCGAAGAGGTGTGAGATGGTCGCGGCGGACGTGAGTTACGTCCGCCGCACGACCAGATTGCGGATCTCGCTCATATCCTCCATCGCAAACCGGATGCCCTCGCGGCCCAGCCCTGAATCCTTGACCCCGCCATAGGGCATGTTGTCGACGCGGTAGCTCGGCACGTCGTTGATCACGAGACCGCCAACTTCGAGCCGATCCCACGCGTCGAACATCTTGAAAAGGTCGCGCGTGAAGATACCGGCCTGCAATCCGAATTCGGAACGGTTAACCTCCTCCAGCGCGGCGTCGAAATCGCTGAATGGCATCAGGATGGCAAGCGGACCAAAGGCTTCTTCATTCAGCGCTTTTGCATCGCGGTGGACATTTTCAAGCAGCGTCGCTTCGAGCATATTGCCGTTGGACAAGCCTCCGCCGCACAGCAAATCCGCACCGCCTGCCACCGCATCGTCGATCCAGCCCTTGAGGCGTCTCGCCTCGCCTTCGGAGATCATCGGCCCGATGAAGGTTTCGCGTTCCTTCGGATCGCCTGCGACGAGACCCTTCGTCCGCTCGACCAGCATCGACTTGAACCGGTCGTACACCGCTTCGTGAATGAGGATGCGCTGGACGCCGATGCAGGACTGGCCGGACTGGTAGAACGCGCCGAAGATGATGCGTTCGAGCGCGTCGTCCAGATCCGCATCGTGATCCACGATAACAGCCGCGTTGCCGCCGAGTTCGAGGATCACCTTCTTCTTGCCCGCCTTCGCCTTCAGCGCCCAGCCGACGGCGGGCGAGCCAGTGAAGCTGAGCAGCTTGAGCCGTTCGTCCTCGGTAAACAGCGCCGCCCCGTCACGGCTGGCGGGGAGCACTGAAAACGCCCCTTCGGGCAGCACGTCGCATTCCGCCAGAACCTCGCCGATGAGAATGGTGCCAAGCGGGGTTTTCGAAGCCGGTTTGATGATGAACGGGCAGCCGATCGCGAGCGCGGGCGCAATCTTGTGCGCCGCCAGATTGAGCGGGAAATTGAACGGTGCGATGAAGCTGCACGGTCCGATCGGGTAGCGCTTCCAGAAGGACTGGTATCCTTTCGCGCGCTCGGAAATATCGAGCGGCATGATCTCGCCGTAATTCCTGACCGCTTCCTCAGCCGCGATGCGAAAGGTGTCGATGAGACGGGTAACCTCGCCCTCGCTATCGCCGATCGGCTTGCCCGCTTCGACGCACAGGGCATAGGCCAGTTCATCGAACCGCTCCTTGAAGCGGCTGACACAATGCATCAGCACGTCCTGCCTCTGATAGGAGGCAAGCCGGGCTATCGGTTCCGTCGCCTCCACCGCGCCGACAATTGCCTGGTCGATCGTCTCGGGATCGGCCTGCGCAACGCGGAAGGCGATTTCGCCCGTGAACTTGTCCGTGACGGCGAGATCGGTGTTCGGCTGCTCGGCCTTGTTGTTGAGGTAGAGCGGGTAGGTATCTTTCAGCACGGGCGGGATCTCCTTTCCCTGATAGGCCTCACAATTTGGCGCTCAGTTGCGTGATCTCGTGGTTGAGGATGCGGTCGTTCTCGCTGTAATCGACTGGGCAGTCGATCAGATGGACGCCGCCCGCATCGCGCGTGGTCGCGAGGACTTCGCGCAAATGTTCGGCCGATGTCACCCGGTGGCCGGTCGCGCCGTAGCTCTGCGCATAGGCGACGAAATCGGGGTTGCCGAAAGTGAGGCCGTAATCCGCAAAGCCCATATTCGCCTGCTTCCAGCGGATCATTCCCAGTGCATCGTCGCGCAGGATGAGCACGGTGAGATCGAGGCCGAGGCGTACGGCGGTCTCCATCTCCTGGCTGTTCATCATGAACCCGCCGTCGCCGCAGATCGCCATGACTTTGCGCTCCGGATAGACCATCGCGCTCGCCATCGCCGACGGCAGCCCCGCCCCCATGCTGGCGAGCGCGTTGTCGAGCAGGACCGTGTTTGGCAAATAGGCGGTGTAGCCGCGCGCGAACCACAGTTTGTAAATGCCGTTGTCGAGGCAGATGATCCCGTCCTCGGGCATCGCCTCGCGAACCTGGCTGACGAGATGCGGCGGGAAGATCGGAAAGCGGTCATCGCGCGCCAGCGGCTCGATATGTTCGACGTGCGCCGCGCGGTATTCGAACATCCGGGCGAAGTCCCACTTGGTCTGAGCGGTGATGCCTTCCTTGATCTGCCAGATGGCGTTGGCGATGTCGCCGATGACCTCGATCTGGGGAAAATAGACCGGATCGACTTCGGCTGTCCGGGTCGAGACATGAATGACCTTCGTGCCGCCCCCCTTGGGATCGTCGAAGGCGTCCCGCATGAAAAAGGGCGGCTTTTCTATGACGTCGTGGCCGACATTGATGATGCAATCGGCATCCTCGATCGCGCGGTGGCAGAAATCGCCGGATGAAAGCGCGGCGCATCCCAGAAATAGCTTATGGCGTTCATCGATCACGCCCTTGCCCATCTGCGTGGTGACGAAGGGCATCCCGGTTTTTTCGATGAACTGATGCAGCATCCGGCAGGTCATCTTGCGATTGGCCCCCGCGCCGATAACTAGGATCGGGCGCGCCGCTGCCTCGATTGCGTCGACGGCCATGCGAACCGCTTTTTCTTCGGCGGAAGGGCGCCGCGCGGCCGAAGGTTCGAGCGGACGGGCCGCTGTCTCCTCCTCGGCGATATCTTCGGGCAATTCGAGATGTGTCGCTCCCGGCTTCTCCTCTTCGGCCAGACGCATCGCTTCGCGCACGCGGCTGGGAATGTTGTCGCCCGAATGGAGCTGATGGGTGAACTTGGTGATCGGGCCCATCATCTGGACAACGTCGAGGATCTGAAAGCGCCCCTGCTTGGAATGCTTGATCGGCTTTTGCCCGGTGATCATCATGATCGGCATCCCGCCAAGCTGGGCATAGGCCGCGCCGGTCACGAGATTGGTTGCGCCCGGGCCCAGCGTTGCGAGGCACACGCCCGCCTTTCCGGTGTGCCGCCCATAGGTCGCCGCCATGAAGGCCGCGCCCTGTTCGTGGCGTGTCAGGATGAGCTTGATGCTGTCCGACTTCGACAGGCTTTGAAGAAAATCGAGGTTTTCCTCACCCGGCACGCCGAAGATATATTCGACCCCTTCGGCTTCGAGGCATTCGACGAAGAGGTTGGAGGCTTTTTTCGTCTGGCTCATAGCTTGCCCTTGCTGCTGTCGCCCCTGCCCGTCATCGCGAAACCGTGCCGGGTCTGCTCCGATGGCAAGGCTGCGTCAAACTACCAGATGCTCCGCTTGCATGTCAGTATCCGCGCCGGGGATCGAAAATCGGCGCGACCGGTTCGCCCCGGCGATAACGAGCGAGGTTTTCAAGGAAGCGCTCGGCACTGCGCGCGAACATCCTGTCCTGCGCGCGGCCAGACAGGTGCATGGTAATATGCGCGGTGTCGAGCGCCCAGAGCGGGTGATCCTCGGGCAAAGGCTCAGGGCTGGTCACGTCGAGGAAGGCGCCTGCGATCTGCTTCGCCTCCAGCGCGGCGACGAGGGCCGGCTGGTCGATCACACTGCCGCGGGCGATGTTCAAGAGCACCGCGTCCGATTTCATCGCGACAAGCTCGTCCGCGCCGATCATGCCCTCGGTCTTGGGTGTTGCAGGCACGGCTAGGATCACCCAGTCGAATTCGCCCAGCCGCGCGCGCCATTCGTGGGGGCCGAGCGCTTTTTCATCGGGTGTGCGGCGCACCACGGTCACGTCGACATCGAAGGCAGCAAGGCGCGGTTCGATCAGCCGCCCGATCGCGCCATAGCCAAGCAACAGCGCTTTCGACCCCGCCAGCTCGCGCTTGCCCGGGGAATCGGTCAGCCATTCGCGCCGGTCCTGCGCGCGCACCACCTCGCGGTAGCCCTTGGCGATATTTAGCATCCCCATCACCACGTATTCAGCGATGGTGATCGCGTTGATCCCCGCGCCATTGGTGACGGTGATATCGCGCTCGATCAGGACATCCATCGGCAGGAAATCGAGGCCCGCATAGATCGAATTGAGCCATTTGAGATCGGTCGCGGCGCGCAGGGTTTCGGCCATCGCGTTCTGGTCGTTCATGTCGAACCAGCCGATCTCCGCGCCCTTCACGGCGTCTTTTGCTTCGTCCGCTGTCATGAACCAGCGCACGTCGAGATCGTCGGGGAGCCGTGGTTCTAGCAGCGGACGGATGAGACCTGAGATGGCGAGCGTGGTCATCGGGCTTCACCGGTCCTCGTAATTGCGAGCGCAGCGAAGCAATCCAGTTTCGGCCGTTGTGCCAAGGCGGGACCCTTCAGCTGGATTGCTTCGCCTATGGCTCGCAATGACGGTCTATTGGCCAAGCTTCCACTCCCACCCCA
>JAZBPE010000202.1:0-4312 GCA_036353345.1 Erythrobacter sp.
AGATTGGCTCAACAAGTTGACCGCCAAGGAACGCGAGGTCCTGGACCAGATACTCCTTCACAAGCCGCTCAAGCTCATCGCCCACGATCTGGGCATCACGCTGAGCGCCGTCGATCAGCGCCTCAAATCGGCCCGAGCGAAGCTTGGCGCCAGAGACCGGAACGAGGCTGCCCGCATCTACGCCGCACTTCTCGCCACCTGTAGAGAATCCACATATGGATTTGAGGCGATGGCCGCCGCTCTCGATGCGCATGTATTTCCTCCAACGGAACCGCCCTTGCGGTCCGCCTTCATGTTTGAAGACAGCGCCAGCTTCCAGGTGGTGCCCTCGGACTGTGAAGTCGGACCAAGCAGGGCGGTCCCGGAGGTTCTGGATGAGAAATTCGGGCGATTGTGGCGGGTGGTGGCAATACCTCTCTTCGCGATCATCATCGCGGTTCTCGCACTGGCGTTGATTGCGATGGCAAACTCGTTAGGCGAATTGCTCTGACGAGAACCTCCGCAACCTCAGGGTTCTGGCTTAGCCAAGTGGAGATGATCAATGACGATGACACCCGAAATTGCTGCTCTTCGTATCGTGCGCGACCTCAAGCAGCTTGAAGATGCGATCGATGCCGCCATCGCTGCGCAATGTGCGCTCGGCGCTACGCTGGCACAGGCGAGGATCGACACGGATTCGCCCGCTGTTACCGGGCATGTGGCTATGTCGAGGCTGGCGAAGGCTGGACAAATGCTTATCGCCGCGCGTGCCGATGCTATTCGTGCTCATGAGGACCTGTACAAGGTGGGCGAGGAACGCGGCGATCTCGTAACATCTCCCAAGCCCAAGGCTTCGCTTGAAAGGTTTGAGGCAGCCGAAGCTGCTTGACGCCTGATTTCCGCTGGAAGAAGGTTGGGCCATGACGGTTGTCATCCTCAACCTTCTTCTCGCTTTCACCGCAATTGCACTAGCTGCAGGTTTTGGCGGAATTCCGGAGCGTTTCGGCGCAGCGATTATCGCGCTTATGGCGATCCTTGGGCTGGTCGGTCAGATGGTCTTGCCTCCCCGATATGGATCGGTTGATCCGGCGGGGCTCGCGCAGGATTTGCTCGCCTTCATCGGTTTCTCGTCAATCGGCATCTATTCGAAAAGGGTATGGCCATTATGGGCAGCAGCCTTACAACTGCTAAGCGTTGGAGCGCATTTCGTGAGAGCGCTCGAAATTCCCGTTCGGCCGATAGTCTACGCGTGGATGAAGAGCGGCCCCACCTGGGGCGTTCTGTTGATCCTGATAATCGGTACGATGATCAATTATCGGCGGCGACGGCGGCAAAGCACGGGAAGGTGCTCGGGAAGCTAATCGGCGAAGGCCCTCCCAGCTCTGCGCAGATCGCGACGCGGCTTCTGAAAGCGTTCGGTTCTATCGGGGGTGTCCTGTGTGCAGATCCACTGGCCCGAGTGCATGACGACCCGAACATGGTGGAGCGTCGCATCGGCGCCCAACCGGCTTTGTTCGACGGGCCGGGAAAGCAAACCGGAAGAATTGCCTTCGATCTGAACGATGCCACTTTCCAGCGATGGATCGTTGGCCTGTTCAGGGGGCATCGCCGCGAACGTATTCATATCGCATTGCTGGACCGAGCCAGGCATCTGGTTTTTGACGAGCATCTCAGTGACGGAGAACTCGGCAAGGTTGAAGGCAGCCTGCGGCACATCGTTCGCAGGGGGATTGGCCTCAATGCATCCGGGGTGGTGCTCATGCACAACCACCCCTCAGGAGATGCAAGGCCGAGTGCAGCTGATATCGAGGAAACCCGCCGGATCGCATATGTTCTCATCAACCTGGACATGCGCCTTGAGGATCATCTCATCGTCGCTGGAAACAGGATTTTCAGCATGAGGGGGGGCAAGCTGCTGTGACCAGAGATGAATTGCTCCACCGCGCCGACAAGTTTGAAGAACTTGGGAAAAGTCTTATCGATCAAGCGAAAATTATCCGAAAAAGATCGTCGGAACCTGATCCGAATCAAGCCCTGTGGTACGATATCGGAAGCAGTATATCTACCATTACTGAGGTTCTGCTCGCAGAGCGGAAACACAGGCTAAGGCATCAGGGCGCTCTATTGCTTGGCGGGCCTGGTTGGGACATGCTGCTTTTCTTGTTCAAGGCAACCAGTTCCGGCGATCTGATAACGGCTGATCAGGTTTGTCGATCAAGCGGTACGTTTCCATGCACAGCCCGCCGGTGGTTGGCCGTTCTCGTTGATGAAGGTCTGGTAGAAATTGGCAATGACGCACGAAGCGATGAGACTGCGCCGATCCGTCTCACAGGACTGGGGCAGGTTCGAGTGACCGAAGCCCTGATAGGTATGCAGGGAGAGTTTCTGAAACACGATTGGTAGGCACTCGTCACGAGCAATACAGCGCTGCTGCCTGAATTCGTTGAACCGGCACTCGACGCGGTTGCGGGTTTCGGTGGCGATGATGATCGGTGGGCTTCGGCACCTTGCGGATCTTTCCAGAAGCGGTCACCATCATACTCGCTTTCCGGCCGTTGCCCATAAGTGACGGCGAACGCCGGTGGTGTCGATCATAGGGGCCAGTCGTCGATCACTCCGGGTTGGACCAGGCTCTGCAGCTGAGCGGTCCAGGCGCCTTGTTCGGCGAAACGCCGGCTTCTGCCTGAAGCCGAGTTTCGTTTGCCGTATCCCGAGTTTATGTCGCGCCACGGGCAGCCGAAGCATGCGATCGAGAGATCGCCGATTATCGCTTGTGGGGCACGCCCGAGATCACCTCACCGCTCAGGCGACAGATCAGCGCAAGCGTCTTCCTGGACATTGTACCATGGCCCGCGAAGGTAAGGCGCTCGACGCGGAACCCCGATGCGTTGAAGAAAGGATTGAGCTGCCGTTACGCAGCCGCATGGGGCTCGCTGCGCTTAATGATCGACAGCAATCGCAGAGCAGGTCCTCTGGCTTCTTTGCTGCGTTTCAATCCGGCGCCTTGCGATAACGAGCGAAGACGGGTTACAAGACATGTTCCGCTTAGAGCATCGCTTGAATCTCGCCATCGCCAAGCGTGAGGATGGTCCGGCCGGCTTTGCCACGAAGGCTCATTTGCACCGCGTTGATGTTCGCCATCTGGGGGCTGCCGAGAAGCAATTCGACCTTCTGTCGACCGGTACCCCTCTCTCACAGACGCGCTTTCGTTGGCCAGCAATGGCAGCCAAAGGGCGCAAGATCGCTACGCGTTGATTGGGCAACTACCCGGAGAGAGGGAAGATCATACGGATATGAACCAAAATGGACGCAAACCGCTTTAGCTCTTCAGGTGGGATCTCAGCGCCTCTTCGGTCAGCGACCACCCCTTGTCGGTGAGACCGATGGTTGTTCGTCGCCCGTCCCTGGGATCCTGTGAACGCTCAATCAGTTGCATCGATTCAAGAGACTGAAGCCAGCGCAAAGCTGTCGTTGGCGGGCATGCGGCACCGATCGAGGCGCTCGTCACGGATATCATCGCATCGCTGGCCCGCGCCTGATAAAGATCAAGCATGATATCCCAGGCGGGGCTCACCGAGAAACCGGCCATACCAAAAATTTCGTCGACCTTGCGACGCGCGGAATACAGTTTCCCCGCAAGCGAGAGAAGGGTTGATCCAGAAGGGTCAGGCTCTTCTATATGGTTGCCCGACAAGCTCCTGAGTTCAATAGCCAAAGTTTCCATCCTCGTGGCGATGGAGTCGCAGCTTTCCATCGGATCGCCCAAACCCCAAGAGAGAACCGAGTGATGGCATTGCTGAGCGGTTTCAATTCCCACCGCAGGCTCCTTAGTATGTCAGGGATTACGCTATAACACGAAGTTGACAGGAGTGATGCTAGGCAAACAGGTATCGCGAATCAGGAAGATCGCCTATGCGTAATATTACCTATCATCATCGAGGCGGCGCAGGAAGGTTAACGGCGCTTTATTCATGTTAATGAGCTCGCGTTTGGGTCTGGAGCGCGTGTCAGGATCGATGGTCCGGAAGGCGAACCAAGCCAGCGTCGCATTTATTCTCCGCGGACAGCTGCTTCTTCGATCTCCCTTCAGGCATGAGTTGAAGGTTTCCGGCCGCTCCTTGCAGGATCCAGGTGGCTGACTTCAATCTGGAGATCTCGCTGGATGGAGCCGCAAGCGCATGGCGGGAACGCTCCGGAATGGCACAGTTTAGTCGGTGCGGCACGATGACGAATGATAAAACCGCTCCTATAGCGACCTTTTGCTACTTGACGTCTTGCACTGATGGTTGCTCGCAGATTAATGCGCGTCATCGGAGGTTAATGCGGTCTGGGG
>JAZBPE010000203.1:0-2266 GCA_036353345.1 Erythrobacter sp.
CTCGCGAACTTCCAGTGTTACCTATGCAGCCTCAACCAACCCCCGACATCACCTACCCGCCAACCGCCCGCGCCTGGTCCGCGATCCGCTGAAATACGGCGCGCAGGGTGTCGGGGGAGGCGCGTTCGATGGCTCCGTCTTGCACTTCGTCTTTGGAGAAGGTCATGGACGGTGCTGTATCGTCGAGCATGTCCCATTCGGGAAAGATACGTTCGTCAACCTCGGCGGATACGGCAAGCTCGACATCGGTATGGCGATCATCGGCGCGGATATTGGCGAACAGCGCGTCGATCGCTTCCTCGGGTCCCTCGATCAACTGAATGTACATGTCCTGGCGACACACAAGCGCTCCGGTGATGTCGTTGGCAGAATTGTTGCGCCGCGCCTGCGACAAAATCCCGGCGAGCGTCGCGCTGTCGAACCCGAACGGTCGTGAGCGATAGATCAACTGCTTCATCGTTGTCCTCTCTTGGGCATCACGAAATATTCCGGTCGCGTTTTAGCGCTCGGCGCAGCGTTCCTCCAAGCATTCCGCCCGTCATCGTGTCAGCTTCTTGTAAGCGAGCCGCGTAGGACGATCCGCAGCATCGCCCAGCCGGCGGCGCTTGTCCTCCTCATACGCCTCGAAGTTGCCTTCGAACCATTCGACATGGCTGTTGCCCTCAAACGCAAGGATATGGGTCGCCAGTCGATCGAGGAAGAAGCGATCGTGCGAGATCACCACGGCGCAGCCTGCGAAGTTCTCGATGGCGTCTTCCAGCGCGCCAAGAGTCTCGACGTCGAGATCGTTGGTGGGCTCGTCCAGCAGCAGCACATTGCCACCTTCCTTAAGCATCTTCGCCATATGGACGCGGTTGCGTTCGCCGCCGGACAGCTTGCCGACATTCTTCTGCTGGTCCGCACCCTTGAAGTTGAACGCGCCAACGTAGGCGCGGGTCGACATGTCGTGGCCGTTGACCTGCATGTAATCGAGCCCGTCGGAGATTTCCTCCCACACATTGTTTGTGGGCGTGAGGTCAGCGCGGCTTTGATCGACATAGCCCAGATGCACCGTGTCGCCGATCTCGATTTTGCCGCTATCGGGTTCCTCCTGACCAGTGATCATCTTGAAAAGCGTGGACTTGCCCGCGCCATTGGGTCCGATCACGCCGACAATGCCGCCGGGCGGTAGCATGAAGGAGAGGTTTTCGAAGAGCAGCTTGTCCCCATACGCCTTGGTGATGTTCTTTGCCTCGATCACCTTGCCGCCGAGCCGCTCTGGCACCTGTATGACGATCTGCGCCTTGCCCGGCTTGCGGTCGGATTGCGCTTCCTGAAGCTGGTCGAACTTGCGGATGCGCGCCTTCGACTTCGTCTGGCGCGCAGCGGGGGTCTGCCGGATCCATTCGAGTTCGCGGGCCAGCGCCTTCTGCTTGCCGGATTCCTCGCGGCTCTCCTGTTCGAGACGCTTGGACTTCTTCTCGAGGTAGGTCGAGTAATTGCCCTCATAAGGGTAGTAGGTGCCGCGATCGAGTTCCAGGATCCATTCGACCACATTGTCCAGGAAGTAGCGATCGTGGGTGATCATCAGCACCGCGCCCGCATACTCCTTCAGGTGGTTTTCAAGCCATTCGACGCTTTCGGCATCGAGGTGGTTGGTCGGCTCGTCCAGCAGCAGGATGCCCGGTTTCTGGATCAGCAGGCGCGTGAGCGCGACGCGGCGCTTCTCACCGCCCGAGAGGTTTTCGACCGCAGCATCGGAAGGCGGGCAGCGCAGCGCTTCCATTGCGATTTCGAGCTGGTTGTCGAGAGTCCAGCCATCGACCGCATCGATCTTCGCCTGAAGCTCGGCCATTTCGTCGCCGAGCGCATCGAAATCTGCATCGGGCTCGGCCATCTCGGCGGAGACAGCGTTGAACCGCTCGACAAGTTCGGCGGTTTCGCGCGCGCCGTCCTTCACGTTTTCAAGGACGGTTTTGCTCGCATCGAGTTCTGGCTCCTGCGGCAGATAGCCCACGGTGATGTTCTCGCCCGCCCAGGCCTCGCCCGAAAAGTCGGTATCGATTCCCGCCATGATCTTCATCAGGGTCGACTTGCCTGCGCCATTGGGACCGACAATGCCGATCTTCGCGCCCTGATAGAACTGGAGCGAGATGTTCGAGAGCACCGGCTTTTGCGCGCCGGGAAAGCTCTTGGTCATGCCCTTCATCACGAAGGCGTATTGCGCGGCCATTGCGGTCGTCCTTTGAATGGGGATTTTCGGAAGTCGTTCGTGCCGCAAATAGGC
>JAZBPE010000204.1:0-2378 GCA_036353345.1 Erythrobacter sp.
CGCATAGGTGATGTCGTCGGTCAGGGTTTGCCCCCCGGCGGGCATAAGAACGGTGCCCGACAGCGAGGAGCGCGGCAAAGCGACCCCGCCGCCTTCCTCGCCCATCCCGCCGCGGATCGCGGCATAACGCGCATAGTTGGCGGCATCGAAGGGGATCAGCGTGTTGCCATGGTCGTTCCCGCCATAGAGAAACACGCAGACCAGTGCCTTATAGCCGCCGTCGGAAGAAAACGCCGCCGCCTCACCGATCCCGGCGAGCCCCAACGCATAGGACGAAGCCGCGCCCATCGCGGCAAGCTGGCTCGACCTTTGAAGAAAGGCGCGCCGCGAGAGATCGAGGTTCCGGCCAATATGCATTTCGCGCACGTCCCTATTTCTGAATGAGGTAATCGGTCGAGGCCATCACCAGCACCACGGCGATGTGAATGCGGCGCAGTTTGTCGGCATCGGGGCTCGATTGCTCGACATTGGTACTGCCGAGCGCGGAAATGATGGTGCTTTTGACCGAAGGCGTGAGCTGGTTGGCGGTCAGCACCAGGTCGAGATGGTCGACAAGCCCCTGCGCATCATGGGCAAGCGGGAGTTCGGCCGAATAGTCGAGCGACAGATCGCGCAGGTACCAGGCCGACATGTCGACCGCACGCTCGAGGAAATTGACATAGCCCGCGACCGAGGTTTCGTTGACAAGCTGGAATTCGG
Organism: Erythrobacter sp.; assembly: GCA_036353345.1. Taxonomy (GTDB): domain Bacteria; phylum Pseudomonadota; class Alphaproteobacteria; order Sphingomonadales; family Sphingomonadaceae; genus Erythrobacter. The sequence continues at coordinate 700 of JAZBPE010000204.1, forward strand.
GCGCGAGCAGATTGTTTGCTGCAATCTGCGACCCCGTCGGGAAATAGCCAGGCCGAAAGAAGTTGAACACCGAAGGCGAGCGCAGCGGTGACTGGCCGAGGCGATTGGCGGGGTCTGACAGATTGCCGACATCGAAATTGCCGCTTGTCGATCTCACGCCGAAGGTTCGAGCAAGCTGGATGAAACGCAGCATCGGCTCGCGCAGCTTGCCGTAGGCGGGGTTGATCGCATTGGCGGGGTCCAGAGCCTCCTCATCGAGGAGGATAGCCTTGAACACCGCCCCCAGATCGCCGCGCTCGCCACGTCCGTTATTGGCGAAAACCTCCGCGACGCGCGAAACATAGCCGGGCGAGGGATTGCTGGTCACCAGTCGCTGGATCATCTGACGTCCGAAGAACGGGCCGACATTGGGATGGCTGAAGAGATGGTCCAGCGCCATTTTGAGCGAATCCGCCGCGCTGGTGCCCGCCGGTATAGCCAGCCCAAGAAAGCGCTTTTCCTCATCCGAATGGAAACCGTCGTTGCGAGGACGCTGCCATCTGGATGGATCTGCGGTCATCGGGCGACGAACATGGTCGACGCCCGCGATGGTCCGGTTTGAATTGCCGGGGTCGGGAAAATATTCGGTTTGCGAATAGTCGAAATCGTAGCCGGTGAAGACCTTCGCAATGCCGGCCACATCGTCATTGTCGTAAGTCTCGATCGGCTGCCCGCCATTGGTGCGCAAAGTGCCGTCAGGGTTGAGCTCAAACAGACCGATCGAGAACAATTGCATGATTTCGCGGCCGAAGTTCTCGTCCGGCAAGCGGCCGCTGCGCGGATCGGCGCGGCGATTGCCCTTGGTGTTGAGAAAGACGCCCATCGCCGGGTTGAGCGTGATCTCCTCGATCAGCGTGCGAAAGCTTCCGAACGCATTGCGGTTGAGGATGTCCCAGTATTCCCCGATGGCCGGACCGGTCCAGCGCATGCTGATGTCATTGAGCGAAACGACGAAGAATTCGGATAGCGCCAGCGCGAACCGCTTGCGCACCGAACTCCCGCCGGTCAGCAGCTGCGACCAGATCATCGAGTCCGCGGTGCGCGAACCGTTGAAGAAACGATTTTCGTCCACGCGGTCATACCCGCGCGCTTCGAAATATTCTTTCGCAGTGACATCATTTGCGCGCTGCATCTCGCGATCGAGCCAGGGCTCGAACCCTGCGTTGCGCACGTCGCTGATCGCTGCCGAACTGGCCGCGAAGGAAGCCTGGAGAAGGAACCGGGCAGCTTCGGCATCCGACCCGGGTTTGCGAACCGAAGCCGTCGGTGAAGGGGTCAATCCGCTGATGACCGGGGAACCGGCCGATGCGCCATCACCGCCGCCGCAGGCAGCCAGAGCCTGTGCCGCGCCAGCGACCATTGCTGTTCTCGTGATCGGGTTACCGCCGCTTTCCCGGGCGCTGCGATCGCTTTCCTGCGGCGAGGGCCCACACGGTGCGTCCACGCCAACGATGTCCGAGTCCACCGTGCAGTTCGACATCTTGAAACATCCCCGAGTGACTGCGTCGATGTCACTTGGCGCAAGTTCCTTTAGGAAATCCTAACCACCGGAATTAAGCGGCCAGAAACGATGGCAGCTTCGGGGTCGCAGAGGGGCCGCCGGCTCAAAGTCGATCAAGGCTATCGGCAGCTTTCGAAAA
>JAZBPE010000205.1:0-3829 GCA_036353345.1 Erythrobacter sp.
ATGGCGGCGTTGCTGTCTGCCAGGAAATGCAGCCTGCCTTTCTGCTCTGTCGGATAGACCCAGACTGCGGCGCTGCAGCCCCGAACCAGCGTCGCGTCGGTCTTGAGCGCATCGGGCATGGGCTCCAGCTCGCGACCCAGTTCGATCAGCAGGCGATAGCGTTCGTCTCCTTCCAGGAACTCGTATTCCTCCCGGATGTCTTCGAGCGACCGCATTGTGAGGGCATCTAGCGGCCCTGCCTCACAAATCCACCCCGCTTGCGATGGCTTCCAGCTTGCGGATACGCTCCTTGAGGTCCGCAAGCTCGATCCGCGCCGCGCCGAGCGGCGACCCGCCCGGCTCCGAAGCGCGGGCGCGATCAAGCTCCGCCCGCTTGAACGCCAGCCACGAACCCCACGCTTTCAGAAGGGCGAAGGTGACGATCGCAAGACCGACAAGGCAAGTCCCGGCTATGACAAAAACGGGGTTCATCACCATATGCACCTCCCTTCCTTTCCTTCAGCGTTCCCTGTTATTTCGTAGCGCTTCGATCTCTTCCGCTGTGCGCCGGGCAGGGTCAGTCGCGATCCGCTCAAGCGTCTCAAGCCGTTCGCGCAAGGCCGCGATCTCCTCTTGGGCACGGCGGTGCTCTTCCTCGAGCGCGCGCCGGTCCGCATCTTCCAGCGCGCTACCGCTCCGCCCGGGCCGGCGCTGCCGCTCGATCAGCACCGCCGCAATGCCGAAGATGAGCGCGACGAGGACTATGGCGGTCCACAAGGTCACAGGGCACGGTCTTTGCTGAGCGCCAGCCGGTCGAACTCGTGGCCGAGCTGATAGCCGCTGTCGGTGACGATGCGCTCCACGTTCGCCATCCGGTCCTTGAGCGAACCCAGCTCGGCGCGAAGTTCGGCGTTCTCCTGAGTCAGCAGCCGGACGCGCTCTGTGGTCTGCCCGTCGGTGGAAGGGCGAAGGGACTGGCCCCACATCCCCTCCAGCGGATAGCCATGCTTGATCCTGAGGCGGGTCGTGTGGATCCAACCGGCGATACCGGCTGCGCCAAGCGCCAGCCCCGCTCCGATGATCCAGGGAAGATGGGGAACAAGATCGACAGAGTTCATCGCGCATGCTCCTTGTGCCCGATATCAATCGGCACTCCGCCGCCGTTTTGAGCCTCGGGCAGCTCGCGGAGCGCCTCGATCTGACTGGCGACGTCATAGCCACGATCGGTCACGATGGTTTCGACCGCGCGCATCCTCTGTTCCAGCCGGTCTATAGTTTGCCGCAACTCTGCGTTTTCTGACCGGAGCTGCGTTGCTTCGGCACTGTCCGCGCGCTCGGTCTTGCCGCCCCATTCATCCTCGAGCGCGTAGCCATGTTTCGCCCGGATCCAGTTGTTCAGTAGCCACCCCAGAATGCTTAAGGTGACGATCAGGATGACGAAGCCCGGTCCACCAACATCCATCACGCTTTCTCCTTCGTCTGCGGCAGGGAGGTTCCGCTGTCGTGAGCCGCTGCCCGATCGTCGCGCAGTGCCTCGATCTGGCCGGCAAGGTCATAGCCCTTGTCCGTCACGATGCGTTCCAACACCTGCACCCGCTCGTCCAGGCGCGCGACGCGTGCCTCTTGCTCGGCCGAACCGTTGCCGCCCGCCTTGACGCTCCGCGTCGCCTCGATCTTCGCCACCTTCTGCCGGTGATTGGTCCACACCGCGAAGAAGCCGAGCAGTATCCCAAGGATCGGGATCATCAGAGCAAGAACACCTTCCATCTATGCCTATCCTTCTTCGTCGTGGGGGGCGCTGATGTCAGCGCAGCCGTTCGATCTCGGCGGTCAGTCGCGGGTTGGAGCTGACGTAGTAGCTTTCCACATCCGCCAGGCGCCGGTCCACATCCTTCATCCGGGCGCGGATTTCGCGCGCCGTCCGCGTGGGGTTCTGCCGTACCCGCTGCCAGTATTTCTGCTGGTCCTGGTCCTCGACATAGAGCTGCGGAGGCTTCTTGTTAAGCAGCAGCCCGGCAGTGAAATAGAGCGGGATCGTCATACCGCTGACCGCGAAGGTGAGGAAGATAAGGCCGAGCCGGACCCAGAGCGTGTCGACCCCGGTATAATCCGCGATCCCCGCGCATACGCCCATCAGCTTGGCGTTCTGCTTGTCCCTGTAAAGTGTCGTTCGGGGGCTGTTCACTGTGCTTCTCCCTTCTTCTCAGCAACGAGGCGATCGAGCTCGCGCAGGCGCTGGTTGTCGACCTCCTGGTCGTGAATGAGGCGGGCGGGCTTGAATTCCGAATTGTCCGCGGCGACGAGCCGCTCGACCGTATCCATCCGCTCGTCAAGCCGCTTCGCCAGCTGATAGAGCTCGTCGAGAAGCACCTCGTCATCCGAGGTGATGGTTGCCGCTGTCTTCCACTTCGTAATGTAGTGCAGGATCAGCCAAGGCAAACCGATGAGAAAGGCGATACCGATGAGAACGGGTTCAATTTCCATGATTTAGCCTTTCTTTTCTTCTGCTTTGCCGTCGTCAGGCCTGCCCAATGAGCGCTTCAGTTCCTCAAGCTCGGCATCGATCTTGTCCGAACCTTCCAGGGCGGCGATCTCGTCGGAAAGGCTGGGCTGGGCTTTGCCTTCCTCGATCGACAGCGCGTCCGCCCGGCCTTCCGCAAAGTCCACGCGCCGTTCGAGCTGGTCGAACCGGCTCATCGCCGCGTCGGTGCGCTCCGTGCTCATCACCGTGCGCAGCTTCACGCGGTTCTCCGCGCTTTCTAGGCGGGCGGCGATGGCGGTCTGCCGGCTGCGCGCTTCGCGCAGGCGCTGCTGCAGCTTCTGGATGTCCTGCTCATAGGCGCGCAGCGCATCGTCGAGCACGCTGATCTCGGCCTTGAGCTGATCGGACATCTCGGCCGCCTTGCGCTTCTCGACGAGAGCCGCGCGCGCCAGATCCTCCCGGTCCTTGCTGAGCGCCAGCTGAGCCTTTTCCGCCCAGTCGGCCTGAAGCCGGTCGAGCTTGACGGTGTGGCGGTGCATCTCTTTCTGATCGGCGATCGTCCGGGCGGCGGAGGCGCGAACCTCGACCAGCGTCTCCTCCATCTCCATGATGATCATCCGGATCATCTTGGTCGGGTCGTCCGCCTTGTCGAGCATGTCATTGATATTGGCCGCGAAGATGTCGCGCGCTCGGTTGAATATACCCATCAGGTTCGCTCCGTTGAAAGTTTCCCGCCCGTCGTCGTCCATGGGATCGGACCGATCGGACGAACTACGGTCCCGGCGCCGGCGCACACGTTCCACCTCGCGGTCAAGCCGCGAGCCGGGTGCCTTGGACGGGGTCTCCCCCGTCTGGTCACTAAGTGCCTTGGGCGGCTGGGAACCAGGGTCGTTCATTCAGCCCGGCACCGCGATGGCCGCAAGGGGGAGGGCGGCGGTCGGCTCAAACAGCACGAAAGTGCTGAGCGCTGCGAAAGTGGTCATCGCGAATACGCTGGCCACCGCTGCCCGTCCGAGCTTGGTGTCAAGAAACCTGTGATCTTTCATCGCTCTGGTCCTGTTTTGGGTTGATCTCCCCCTTCATCCTGCAATTCGCGTGCCAGTTTCGTATCACCTTATATATCAACGACCTACACTTCCTCGTTTTGCGCGTGTCCGGTGCATCTTGCCGGAGGTTGGCAAGATTTGCTACATATTGGGTGTGGATCGGGATAATCAGTTCATCGGTCAGTCGACAGCCTTTCTCGACGCGGTCGAGCGGACCAGCCGCGCCGCGCCCATGCGTCGCCCGATCCTGGTGATCGGAGAACGCGGGACGGGAAAGGAACTGATTGCCGAGCGGCTCCACCGCCTTTCGACGCGGTGGGAC
>JAZBPE010000206.1:0-5374 GCA_036353345.1 Erythrobacter sp.
CCTTGCTACGGTCGATTACGGGCTCGACATGCGGCTCGCGTTGTTCACGCAATACACGCCCGCTCAGGTTTATTCCTTGCGCGAGGAATATGTCGACGCGCTCGAATCCGACCTCGCATCCATGCGCGCTGCCCGCGCAGCATAAGGGGATGAACCACCCATCCCACCCGGAATTGGTCCGCACCGGTCCCATTGCCTTTGCCGGTTCGCCGATGGAACGCGCGGATCAGATACGCTGCGATCCAGACGCGCTCGCCAGCCACATGAACTGGCGGGCCAAGGTGCTGCTGATGGACGGGCTCCTCCCGCAGATGGACACGGAGGGCGCGCTGCAATGGGCTACACTTGCGGATGTGGAGGACGATGCGGAGCTCGTCTTTCTCGGCCTGCTCGATGGCAAGGCCCATTTCGCGCCGGTGCCGCAAGCGGGCGCGAGCGGCCCTGCCTACACCATGCCGCGCGCCTATGCCGCGATCCAGCAGCTTCAGGCAGAGGATCTCGCTATCTATGGCGGCGCGCGCAGCCTAGTCGACTGGCACGCCCGCCATCGGTTCTGTGCCAATTGCGGCTCGGCCACGAAGCTGACCAAAGGCGGCTGGCAACGCCATTGCGACACTTGTGGTGCCGATCACTTTCCGCGCACCGACCCGGTCACCATTATGCTGGTGGAAAATGCCGGGTTCGAAGGCGGCCCACGCCTGCTCCTCGGACGCCAGCCGCGTTTCCCCCCGCGCAGCTTCTCGGCGCTCGCCGGCTTTGTCGAGCCGGGCGAAACGATCGAGGAGGCGGTTGCACGCGAAGTGTTCGAGGAAGCCGGGCTCACCGTACGCAACGTCGAATATATCGCCACCCAGCCCTGGCCTTTCCCCAGCCAGTTAATGATTGGCTGCTATTGCGAGACCGAGGATAGCGAAATCACGATCGACGCGCTCGAACTTGAAGAGGCGCGCTGGTTCAGCCGGGCGCAGGTCGCCATGGCGATGGAGGATGCGAAGCAGGGCGGGGCAGGCGAGATGGCCCCGTTCACGGTACCACCGCCGACCGCGATTGCGCACAGCCTGCTGCGCTGGTGGCTGGAAAAAACGGGATGAGCGCACCGCAAACCCTTACCATCGACATCTATTCCGACGTTGTGTGTCCGTGGTGTGCGATCGGCCATGGCCAGTTGCAGCAAGCGCTGGCTGACCTCAACGGCGAGATCGATGCCGAAATCCGCTGGCGCCCGTTCGAACTCAACCCGGACATGGCGCCCGAGGGAGAAGAGCAGGAAGCGCATCTCCGGCGAAAATACGGGCGCTCGGCTGCCGAGGGCACTAAGCTGCGCGATCAGATGAAGCGAATTGCGCAGGACGCCGGTGTGAGCATCTCATACGAAGGCGAGATCGATGGCGGTAGTGACGTGGCGCCAGCGATGGTATGGAACACGCGCGACTGCCACAAGCTGCTCGATGTCGCGCTCGAGCAGGCCGGTCCTGAAATTCAGACCCGGCTCAAGCTTGCCTTGTTCGAAGCGCATTTCAATCACCGCCGAAACCTGTCGGACTGCAAGGTGCTGCTCGATATTGCAACCGCGGCAGGTCTCCATCGGGAGGCGGCGAAAGCGGCGCTCGACGACGAGGTGCTCGAAGCGCGCATCGCTGTAATGGAACGGCAGGCGTGGGACCTTAACATTACCGGCGTCCCCGCCATGATCATTGCGGGCAAGTTCATGGTTCCCGGTGCGCAAGGGCGCGAGACTTACGCGGCTGTTTTACGCAAGGTAGCCACGAAGGTCTCGGCAGACTGATCCGCAACACCGGGTTGGTAAAGCGAAGCTTCAGTTTGCTTCGCCCTTTTTGATGGCTTCCATCGTCTTGGGACCCTTGCGCGCATCCTCTTCGGGGTTGTCGGAGCCAACGACTGGCTCGCGATTGTCAGGATCAGTTGCGCGGTTCTCTTCGGCACGCTTGCCAACGCGCACGTTGACGCGACCCTCGGCACTCCCCTGAAAGCTGGGCGTTGATTCCTCGGTCAGCTCGGCAATCAGTTCGTTATCGGGATGGCGGCTCTGGCGTTCGGGCATAATAAATCTCCTTTGTCTGACCAATGAACGAGCGGCGCGCAAGTTTCCCGATTTCGCTCGGGAAGAGCGCGTTTGAGGCCGAGATGATTTGCGATTCGTCCAGCCCGCAATAGATCGGCGGCGGGATCGTCGATTATCCTGATTTGCCAACGATGCCGTGCACGAACGGAAACGCGCGTCCGATCTCGGCGACTGCATCGCGCTCATAACATTGTCCGTGAGCGAGAATTATCTGCTCCGGTGCGTAGGCGATTGCCCTGCGTAGTCCGGCTTCGAGCTGTGAGCGATAGGGGCGCAGCGCCGTTCGCATATCGATGGAGGGATTTCCGCGCGGCCCGGTAGCGCCGCCTAACTTGAGGAACAGCCGCATCAACGGATTGCAAATTCGCCCTGCCTCGTAATTCATCATCAAGTCGGTGACGATCAGCGTTTGCGACTTGCGATGAAAGAAAACAACTTCGGTGAAGTCGCCAAGGAGAAAGGTGATATGAGCAATCTCATCCGCCCAAGGTATCGCGAGGCCCTCGCTTAGCGTATCGTGCGGCGGTACACCCGTTCGATCGGATAGCCCTGGCGCAGCAAAGACCTGCGCATCAGGATAGGCGCCAGCCCATTGCGCCAGAGGCAGGAAGTGGTTGCGGTTGGGCGCGATCAAGATTGAGACCGCGCCGATCTTCGCAAGATCGCTGGCAAGCTGCGGAGTAATTTGAACCGGCGAATGTATCCAAAGCGAGCCGTCGCTTAATCTGACAACGGTCATTCGTGTCGGACAGGGCACTTGCAGACCGGCGAACCGGTAACGCACTTCGGGGCCCTCGACCGTCCACAGATCTGCGCCTCGCGCTACCGGTATAAGCTGCGGCTGGTATGGGGTGTAACCCGGACTGCCCACTTCGCTCACTTTAGATCAAAGCCAGCTTTTCGAGCCTTGCCGCCAGTTTGCCCGGCAAGGCGTCACCGATATCCTCGCCCGGTTCCAGATCTCTGGGCGGAGCGCCCTTCAGGTAGCGCCAGCCCTGATGCGCGCGCTTGGGTCGGGGATGAATGCGGACAAGTTGCGGTTCGAGCCCGATGCGCCAGCGTCCATCCTCGCCCTGCTCGAACCCGGTGATGGGGGAGCGCGCGACGAGGCTGTGATCGTGGATCCAGTAGAGCGAGCCGCCAATACACTCCTCCCAGCGCGTCGGGCGATAGCGCGTCGTCAGATACGGGCTGCGGCGCCCCGCATACCAGCCTTCGATATCGGTGTAGCTCTTGGCGCCAAAGGCGATCTTGGTGAGGTGCAGCGGCATGGCAGCTACTTAGGGTCGCGCGCACGGGAATTCGAGCGGAGTGTGCTCCAACCCCCGGCGCCATGCCCTAAAGCGGCGCGAGTCCTGCCGCGACCGCCAGCCCGAGAAACGCGAAGAACCCCATCGAATCGGTTATCATCGTCACGAATACCGAAGATGCGACCGCCGGGTCCTGCCCCATCCGCTCGAACGCTACGGGCACCAGCACCCCCGCAAGGCCCGAAACCGCGATGTTGATGACCATGGCAGTCGCAATCACCGCGCCCATCGGCCAGTCGAACAGTAAACCTGCCGCGATGCCGATCAGGACCGCTACCGTTGCGCCGTTGAGCATCGCGACGCGCAGTTCGCGCCAGACGATGCGCCAGGTGTTCGCGCGGGTGAGCTGGTTGGTAGCGATGGCGCGTACCGCCACCGCCATGGTCTGCGTGCCGGCATTCCCGCCGATGCTCGCCACGATCGGCATCAGCACGGCGAGCGCCACCAGCTCCTCGATCGCGGCGCCGAAAAACGCGATGATAGCGCTGGCGATGACGGCAGTGCCGAGATTGGCGACCAGCCAGCGCACTCGACTGGAATAGGCTTCGCGGATCGGTTCGTTGATGTCGCCATCGCCAGCGCCAGAGAGCAGCAGCGCATCTTCCCCCGCTTCCTCGGAAATGATGTGGACGATGTCATCAACGGTCATCTGCCCCACCAGCCGGCCGCTCTCATCGACCACCGCGGCGGAGATCAGCGCGTATTTCTGGAACATCAGCGCGACCTCTTCCTGATCCATCGTCACCGGGATCAGCGTCTGGTCGCGCTTCATGATGTCGGTCAGTTGGAAACGGCGCGGGGTCGTCAGGATCCAGTTGAGCGAACAGGTGCCGACGGGATGATAGGCGGCATCGACCACGAAGACCTCGTGAAACGTGTGCGTAAGGTCGCCTTCCTCACGCAGGTAATCGATCAGATCGCCCACCGTCAGATGTTCGGGCACCGCCATCACGTGGCGGTTCATCAGTCGCCCGGCGGTCTCTTCGGGATAAGCAAGCGCGGAATTGACCGCTGCGGCGACTTCGGGTTCGAGCTCGGCGATGATCGCGCGCTGATCGCTCTCGTCAAGGTCCTCGATCAGCTGCACCGCATCGTCGGTTTCGAGCTGCTGCGCGATGGTCGCGACCGCTTCTGGCGGCAGCGCCTCCATCATGATTTCACGCACGTAATCGTTGAGCTCGGCGATCACGTCTGCGCTCATCAGATCGGAAATCGCGGCGGCGAGCGTGGCGCGATTGCTTTCGTCGACCAGTTCGATGAGGTCGGCGATATCGGCGGGGTGAAGCGGCTCGACCAGATCGTAAACGGCGCCCTTGTCGCCTTCGTCGAGCGCGGTGCGAACCTCGCGGATGAATTCCGGCTTCAGCCGGTTCTCCTCGTCATGGCGCTTGTCGTCGATCCGGTCATCCGGGCGCGCTTCTTCGATCGCGTCGGGGCGCGGTTCAAGCAGCAGGTCATCATCTGGGCGTCGGTCATCGGCCATAGCGCGCGGTGTGTAGGGCGCAGGCTCTCAAAAGCAAAGCGCGCGGTGCGCCAGCAGCGCTGCTGGTGACAGCGACCGCAATGACCGTTAGGGCGCGCGGCGTATACATCTGAGGAGAAACACCATGCCCGACCAGACGCTAACCCTGACGCTCGACACCGGAGACGGGGAGGGCAAGGACGTCGTCATCAAGCTGCGCCCCGATCTGGCCCCCGGCCATGTCGAGCGGATCACCGAATTGGCCAAGGAAGGCTTTTACGATGGCGTCGTGTTCCACCGCGTCATCCCGGGCTTCATGGCGCAGGGCGGCGATCCGACCGGCACCGGCATGGGCGGCAGCGATCGCGACGACCTGAAGGCGGAATTCAATTCCGAACCCCATACCCGTGGCACGTGCTCGATGGCGCGCACGCAAGTGCCCGACAGCGCGAACAGCCAGTTCTTCATCTGCTTCGACGACGCCGAGTTCCTTGACGGTCAGTACACCGTCTGGGGCCA
>JAZBPE010000207.1:0-2294 GCA_036353345.1 Erythrobacter sp.
CAGCGTGTCGAAGGAGGTGTCACGCGCCGCGCCCTGCACGACCGCCTCGATCTCGGCGCGGTGCTGGTAGTGGTACGCGAGCGGTGACAGAGTCACCTCCGGCTCGCCCGGCTCGCCGTCGCGCAGGATCAGCAGGCCTTCGGCCGGGACACGCTCGGGCAGCACCTCTCCGCGCAGCGCGGTCGCGGGCAGCGCCGAGAGCCGCGCATGCAGCGCGGTGAGGATGGTTTCGCGAGGGGTAGGCATGTACTCTTGCTATATTGCGGGGCCAGAGAGTGTCCGCTCGACGCGCAGTCTGCCCGATGCTGCAGCCTGGATGACCGTCTGCTTCCGAGTTCCCTCGAACGTGTAAATGTCGGCACTAAAAGTCCTCGGCACCATCGGAACGCAGCGACGGCTTCAGCGCTTCAAAATGTCAAAAAGACCATTATTCTATCATGCAATTGCGCTCTCGAAATCGAAGGTCACGTCCAGACCGCCGGATTTCTTGCCCACGTCGATATTGGCGCCGAGTTGCGCTGAGATTACTGCCGCGATCTGCATTCCAAGCCCGCCGGTCGAAGGGTCAGCATCCTTCGATAGACCGACACCATTGTCCCGGCAGTTGACGCGAATGCGTCGGTTTTCCGCATTCCGGGTGACGACGACATCAATCTGTCCGGGTCGATTGCCGGGAAATGCATGCTTGAAAGCGTTTGCGACGAACTCGTTGATCAAAGTACCAACCGCGACAGCCTCATTGGAGGTAACTTTCGTTTCGATTGTCTGACATACGAGCGCGACATTGTCCGGTGCGATCTGCCGGAAGTGCAATATCAGGTTCTCGATGTATCGACCAAGATCGACGACATGACCCGCGTCTGTGCGGTATAGTTCCTGGTGCAGCATGGCAACGGCGTTGATCCTGGACCCTATTGTAGCAAGGGCTTCCGTCGTTTCCTCTGTTCTTGCGCTTCGACCCGCGAGGCGAACGAGCGACGACAGGGACTGCAGCGAGTTTTTCACTCTGTGGTCCACCTCCTTGCGCAACATCTCGGCGTGTTTGAGCGTCTTTCTGAGGTCAAGCTGTGCCATCACCTGGCTGGCCAGAACGCGGATCGTATCTCGCTGTAGCGGCGTCAGCTCCTTCGGTTCATTGTCGAGAACGCACAAGGTGCCCAGAGGCAGCCCGTCGACGGTCTTCAGAAGAGCGCCGGCATAGAACCGCAGCCCCGGATCGCCGCAGCACAACGGGTTGTCGGACATTCTCTGGTCCAGCAATGTGTCGGTTATCTCGACGAATTCGTCCTCTAGAATAACGTGAGAACAAAGCGAGGTGGCCAAGGGCGTCTCGCGCAAGCCTAAGCCTGTTTCGGCCTTAAACCACTGCCGATCGGCATCGATGAAATTTATGACAGAGATCGACGTGCCACAGATTGCAGCGGCAAGTTTCACAATATCGTCGAAATCGCGTTCGCGTTCGGTTTCGAGGATTTCATACGAGTACAGCGCGGCGAGGCGCTTATCTTGCTGTGGATGCGATGGGGCAACAGGCATTTTAGGTGGCGATTCCGACGATGAGGTTACCTTACACTATCACTTTTCTGCGACGTGAAAACTTGCAGGCGAGCTTGAAAACCGTTCGTCCGTCACGCGATCGGCTTCAGGGACGTCTGCCGCCTCCACGCGAGCAAGCCGAACTGGGCGCAGGGTTGAGACCACGAGGCTGACCTTGGCGCAACCATTTTGGGAGTCACGTCGTTCGCAGAGCCGACGTCAGAACCTTCCCTCTACCCAATTCGCCACGATCAGCCCCGGCACGCTGTCCAACGCCCGGTCCGCGTCCCGCGCCAGATCGAGCCGCTTCGGCAGCTTGACCTGCGGCACCAGCAGGAAGATCGGCGCGGTCACCTTGCCGCGCCCGGTCTTCGAGCGCGACACCACCGCCTGGCCCTTCGTGTTCAGCCGCCCCTCCGCCACCAGCAGGCTCGGGCCCGTGCGGCGATAGACGAAGCGCAGGCGCAGCCCGCGACGTCGCTCCCATTCACCAGGCGTGATCCTGCCGCCGCGCAGGGATTTGCCCGCGGCTGGCAGCGGGATCGCCAGCCAGAACCCGTTTTTCGAGCGGATCAGCGGCCCGGTGTCATGCGCGCCCACGATGACCGGCGCCTTGGACCAGACGAGCGCCGCGGCATCCAGGCTCTCGCCCGACGTCGGGAAGTTCTGGCTTCGGATCGAATTGGCGAGCCGTGTGCCGAGCCCCGCACCGGTGATCTGCAGCCGCCAAGCGGTTTTCAGCCCGGTCCCGGCCTCGC
>JAZBPE010000208.1:0-19977 GCA_036353345.1 Erythrobacter sp.
CTCACGATAAAGTGCAGCGTCATCCCGACCAGCCCGCCGACGACCGTTCCATTGATCCGGATGAATTGCAGATCGCGGCCCACCGCGCTTTCGATCCGCCCAGTGATCGTGGTCGCGTCCCAGCGCTTTACCGTTTCCGACACAAGCGTCACGATCTCGCTGCCATAGCGTGTCGCGACGCCGACTGCGGTGCGTCGAGCGAAGCGGTTGATCTGGTGTTGCAGACGCGCATCGGCCTTGAGCGCAGCACCCAGATCGGCAAGACCGCTGCGCAATTCCATGCCAAGCCCCCTATCGGCTTCCCGCGCGCGGCGGATGAGCGAGTGGCGAATACGCTCCCACACCCCCATCCACCAGGTCGCCACTGCCGGATTCTCGATCAGATCGCGCTTCATCGCTTCGACCCGTTCGCGCATGGTCGGGTCATGCTGCAGATCGTGTGCCAAACGCTCCAGCCGCTCCTCGGCCTTTGCGCGCAAGGGGTGATCGGGATTAACGAGAACTTCGGCGAGCAGCTTGTACAGCCCGTCAAGGACATTGGCGCTGATCGTCTTGTCCAGCCCGGCCCAGCGCAGCACTCCGGCCACCCGTGTGTGGATGATCTCGCGGATGGTGTCCTCATTATCCTCCAGCGTGAGCCCGGCCCAGCGCACGAACCCATCGATCAGCGGCAGGTGGCGGCGATCGATCATCGCGCTTTCGAGCATGCGACCAAGCAGTGGGGAAATCTCGATCTTCTGCATCTGGCCGGCGAGCCCGCTTCGCACCTGATTGCCAAGCCGGTCGGGATCGAGCGATTCGAGCACTTCGGCGAGCAATTGCGCTGCACCCGCCGTGATGCGGGAGCGCGCATCGTCACCTCCGCGCTCGGGACTGGCGACGAGGAAATCGCCAAGCGCATGCGCCACGTTCATACCCTGCATCCGCCGAGCTACGACCGCCGGGGTGAGGAAGTTCTCCCGCAGGAATTGCGCCATCGTATCGGCGATCCGGTCCTTGTTCGTCGGGATGATTGCGGTGTGCGGGATGGGAAGGCTCAAAGGGTGGCGAAACAGCGCGGTGACGGCGAACCAGTCGGCAAGCCCGCCCACCATCGCCGCTTCGGCAAAGGCGTTGAGGTAGCCCCAGGCCGGATGGGCGCCTGTGGCAACGGCAGGGCCATGGGTGGTGAAGAACAGCGCCGCCATGACGAACAACAGCCCGGTTGCTGTCCAGCGCATGCGGCGCGCGCGATCCGCTGTCAGCGGTTCACCGCCGAAAGTCATCGTGAGAGGGCGCGGATCGTTCAAGGTTTAGCCAATGTGGCGCAAAAGGCCCGCGGCGTCACGTCCCGGCACGGGCGGCGCACGCGATAGCCGCTATTCGGCCGGCTCTGCACCGGGTGGGCGACTGGCTGGAGGCAGGGCGGGTCGCGGACCCGCGATTGCCCCCTGCCCGCCCGCAAGCCCCACATCGGGTTTTTGCCGGTTCTCGTCACCGGGCTTGTAGGTGAGCAGGTTGCGCCGCAGCCAGGGGCCAGCACGCCGTTCGAACCCATCGGCAAGGCTGAAGCCGGCAGGGACGATTACGAGTGTGAGCAGCGTCGACATCAAGAGGCCGCCAATCACCACATAGCCCATCGGCTGACGCCAGGCACCATCACCCGAGAGCGACAGCGCAACGGGAACCATGCCCGCAGTCATTGCCACAGTCGTCATCACGATGGGCTGCGCGCGCTTGTGTCCTGCTTCCATGATCGATTCGCGCTTACCTGTGCCCCGCGCCATCTCCTCGATCGCAAAATCAATGAGAAGGATCGAATTCTTGGAGACAATGCCAAGCAGCAACAGGATACCGATATAGACCGGCATCGTCTGCGGCACGCCGATCAACCAGATAAACAGGATCCCGCCAAGCGGCGCAAGGAACAGCGAAGTCATGTTTACCAGCGGACTGACGAGTCGCTTGTACAACAGGATCAGCGTCGCCAGCACCAGCAACGCGCCCGCAGCGATGGCGATGACAAGGTTCTGAATCAGCTCCTGCTGCCATTCGTCCTCGCCCACCACATCGCGAATGACGCCCGTCGGCAGGTTCTGCAGAATGGGCAGCGCATCGATTTCGGCCTGCGCTTCGCCCTTGACCACGCCGGTAGCAAGATCCGCGCCGACCAGCGTGCGCCGGTTCTGGTTATAGCGCTGGATCGCGGTCGGGCCCGAACCGAACGATATTTCGGCCACCCGTGCAAGCGGCACCGTCCCGCCGTCGAGGGTCTGAACCGGGAGGTTTTCGATCGTCGAAAGGTCGGTGCGCGATTCCTCCGACAGCTTTACCCGGATCGGAATCTGACGATCGGAAAGCGAGAACCTCGCCGCGTTCTGCTCGATTTCGCCGAGCGTCGCAATGCGGATCGTCTGGCTGATCGCAAGCGTGCTGACGCCGAGCTCAGCGGCAATCTGATCGCGCGGGGTGATGAGGATTTCAGGCCGGTTAAGGTCAGCACTGATGCGCGGAGCGATCAGCGTGTCGAGCCCGCGCATCTGCTCCACCAGTGTCGCGGCCGTCTCGTCCAGCAATTCGGGATCCGATCCAGCCAGCATCACCGTGATATCGCGGCCCGAGCCGAAGCCTGCGCTCTGCGACTGGAAGCGCACACGTGCGTCCGCAATATCGGCAAACAGCGGAGCGACTTCACGCTCGAACTCGATCGACGTGCGCTCACGCTCATCGGCGGGCTTCAGATTGACGTAGAGCGTGGCCTCGCCGATACGGATACGCTCCAGCGCCAGATCGACCTCAGGCTGTTCGTAGAGAATGTCGGCCACCTGATCGACGACCCTCTTCGTCTGCGCGAGCGTCGTGCCCGGCACCATCTCGATCTGGACGGTGCTTTCATCGACATTGATGTTCGGCTGAAACTGGCCGGGGATCTGGCCAAAAAGCAGGACCGTCACCAGCAGCGAGAACCAGCCCACGGCAAGCATCCAGACCCGGTGATCGTAAAAGCGCGCGGCGAGATAGCGAAAGGTGCTGGCCCCGCGCCCGATGAGCTCCACCACCAGCAGGACGCCGTAGCCCGCGACGAAGGCTAGGAGGGATACCAGCAGGACCTGCACGATCTCGAAAATCTTGGAGACGACGAGGTACAGGGTCGGACTGCCGTTCCCGATCAGCGTGTCGGCGGCGATGGTGGGAATTTCGAGTGCCTTAATGGCCTCGAAGCTTGCGAACATCGTGACCCCGGTGGCGGCAAGCATGGCGAGCACGGTAAGGAGCAGGAACACGATATACAGCGCGCGCGATCGCGGCGCTCCGGACCGGGCACGCCGTTCGTTCATCTTGCCGGTGTCGAGCGTCCAGCCAAGCAGGCGCATGTAGCGGTCCATCCACGGGCCCTCGCCATGGGTGCCGTGACCCTTGGCCGCCATGAAGTAAGCGGCCATCAGCGGGGTTATCATCCGCGCAACGGCGAGGCTCATCAGCACCGCGACGACGACGGTCAGGCCGAAGTTCTGGAAAAACTGTCCTGAAATTCCGGGCATCAAACCGACAGGCAGGAACACGGCGACGATACAGAAACTGGTCGCGACGACCGGCAGGCCGATTTCGTCGGCCGCGTCGATCGAGGCCTGGTAGGCGCTCTTGCCCATGCGCATATGCCGCACGATGTTCTCGATCTCCACGATCGCATCGTCGACCAGAACACCCGCTACGAGCGCAAGCGCAAGCAGTGACAGAAAGTTCAGATTGAACCCGAGCAGATCCATGAAGAAGAAGGTCGGGATCGCGGATAACGGGATCGCGACCGCACTGATGAAGGTAGCGCGCCAGTCTCGCAGGAACAGGAACACGACGACGATGGCCAGCAACGCGCCTTCGATCAACGCCTGCATGGAGCTGAGATACTGGCCTTCGGTATAGGTGGTGCTGGTGCCGAGCGAGATGAACTCGACGCCCTCGTTCGCCGCTTCGATTTCCTCGATCACTTCAAGCGCGCCGTCATAGGTCGCAAGATCGGAAGCACCGCGCGCGCGGTTCATGTAGAAATTGACGACTTCCTTGTCGCGCACTTCGCTGATCGAGGTCCGCTCGCTATAGCCATCGCGCACGGTAGCGACATCCGCGAGGCGGATGGTACGGCCGCCGCCAAGCTGGATCTGGCGCTGCGAGAGATCAAAGGCGGTTTCATCGTTGCCAAGAACGCGCAACGATTGCCGGGTCCCGCCCACTTCGGCCAGGCCGCCCGCTGCATTGATGTTGTTCTGCCGCAGCACGCCGTTGATCTGACTCGCCGTGACGCCGAACGCCTGCATCTTCGCCGGATCGAGGATTACCTCGATCTCCCGGTCGACACCGCCGAAACGGCCGACTTCGGCCATGCCTTCGACATTGAGAAGCTGCTTTGCGACCGTATCGTCGATGAACCAGCTGAGCTGTTCGATCGTCATGTCGTCGGCCTCGACCGCGAAGTAGCCGATCGGACCACCCGCCACGTTTACCTTGGAGATCTGCGGTTCGAGAATTCCGTCAGGCAAGCTGGCGCGCACACCGTCAATCGCGGTTTCGACCTCGTTGACCGCTTCGATGATCTCGGTGCCGACTTCGAATTCGACAACGGTCTGCGAACTGCCTTCGCTGGCGGTCGACTGAATTGAGTTGACGCCATTGATCGCACGAACCGCACTTTCGACGCGCTGCGTGATCTGGTTCTCGATCTCGGTCGGTGCGGCGCCGGGCTGCGCGATGCTGACGATAACCGCAGGAAATTCGACGTCCGGATTGTTGGTCACATCCATCCGCAGAAAGCTGACGATCCCGGCGAGGAGCAGCGCGGTGAACAGCACCAGCGGGATCACCGGATTGCGGATCGACCAGGCCGAGATATTGCGGAAATCCATAAGTCGCCTTGCCCTTCGTCGCGTCAGTCGTCCGCGCGTTGCGGATTGACCACTTCGCCCGGATTGAGGAAGCCGCCCGCGCGCAGCACGACATTCTCGGTGCCCGACAGGCCTTCGGTGATCGCAATACCCTCAGGCGTGACCGCGCCGGTGATGACAGACGTGCGAACGGCTTCGTTCTGATCATTGACGACGTAGACAAAGCTGCCCTCGTCATCGGCAAGGACGGCGCTTTCGGGTAGCACGGTCGCGGTCAGCGTGCCGCTATTGATCCGCGCGGTAGCAAAGCCGCCAGGGCGCAATTCGGGCGCGTAGGACAGGGCAATACGCGCGGTGCCCTGCCGGGTTTGCGGGTCGATCGTGGGCGAAAGCTGCCAAACCTGACCTTCGAAGCTTTTTTCGGATCCCGTCGGCGTCACGCTGGCGGACACCCCTTGCGAGAGCGAGGCAAGCTGGTTTTCACTCAATTGCGCGAGCATTTCCATCTCCCCGCCGCGCGCGATGCGGAACAGCGCGGGCGAACCGCCACTTACGGTCTGGCCCGGTTCGACGCCGCGCTCTAGCACATATCCCGAGGCTGGCGCGATCACGTTCAGCCGGGCGTTGCGGGCCCGCAATTCGGACAATTGCGCTTGGGCAACGCGAACCCGCGCAACGGCTGAATCGCGAGTGGCGGTCAACCGATCGATATCTGCGGTCGAAACGAAGCCACGCTCCACCAGTTGCTCGGCGCGCTCAAGGTTAGCCTCGGCAAGTTGCGCATCGGCGCGCGCGACTTCGATCTGAGCGGCCTGCGCGGCAGCTTGCTGGGTTTGGACCGATTGGTCGATCACGGCGAGCACCTGACCTTGGCGCACCCAGTCGCCCGCATCGACCCGTACGCTCATGACCTGCCCGCCCTCACCCGCAATACCGACGGGCAGCTCGCGGCGCGCCGCGATGGTGCCGGGCGCTTCGATCACCCCCGAAATGGTTGTCTTGCCTGGCGTTATCACGGTCACGACCGGCGCCTGTGCGGTTTCGGGGCCGGTCTCCTCGTCGCCAGCGGCAAAGGCGAAATAGGCGCCGGCGGCAAGCAGCAATACGAACAGGCCGCCAAGGACGAACAGCACAAGTCGCCCGCGGCCGCTCCCGGTCTTCAGATCGGACCGCGCTTCGAGTTCGGGCGTGGGTCCGCCTGGCGCGTCAGCATCGATCTGTTCGGCGTAATTCATCGCGGCATTCTCGTCCTGCAAGCTCGACCAGGCGGGTTTCGATAGGACCCGACTTCATAAAGCCCCGCTCTCACAGGGCCAATCGAGCTTGGCCGACACCCTTCTAGGTGTATTATCGCACTAAATCACCTTGGGCAAGCTACATAGAGGACCTGCGTGCTGCGGGCAATGTGGGGCTCTACCGAAAGCGCTTGTGCTTGGATGAACGTAAACCTGCGCGATCCGGATGCAAAGGCTTGTTGCACGAGTTTGGTAAAGAACCCCAAAACATAAACGACCGGCGTGGCCCTTATGATGCCACGCCGGTCGCTTCATGCGATTTTGACTTCAAACTTTCAGCGCACCTTGCCGCGCTGAACGAGATTCAGGATCGCGAGCAGCACCAGGGCACCGATGAAGGCACCGAGTATCCCGGTCCAGTCCGGCGGCCACGAAGCGATCGTTCCTCCGCCAAGCAGGAACGACATCAGCGTATTGCCGATGAAAGATCCGATGATCCCGACCACGATGTTCCAGAAAATGCCCATCGAGGCATCGCGGTTCATCACCATGCTGGCGAGCCAGCCAATGATGCCGCCCATGACTATCAGCAGAACAAAACCCATTCCCATCACTCCGTGTCAATTGTTGTAAGGCTTACAACACCACTACGGACATATGCCTGGGTCGTTCCGATTTTTGCATGATCAGCCGCGCATGACTGCATTGTCGGGGTCAGTAGCGCAGCTGGCGTTCGTACTGATCGCGATAGGATTGCAGTTTTGTCACCCGCAAGCCGAGGAGGCCCGAACGGTCGATCGCGCGCTGCCAGGAAGCGAACTCCTCGAGTGTCAGCCCGTAACGCTCCAACGCTTCGTCAAGGCTCAGCAATCCGCCATTCACAGCTGAAACCACCTCGGCCTTGCGCCTGATGACCCACCGTTTCGTTTCGGGCGAAGGCAAATCGGCAAGCGAAAGAGGCTCACCGAGTGGACCGATCACCTGAGCGGGACGGATATCCTGATTTTCGATCATCCCATATCTCTCATTGTGTCCGGTGCCGCGCTGCCCTCACCGTTACCATCGTTGTTCCGGTTGTTGGCGCACGATCCGTTGCCCGCTTGTGAACCGACACGGTTAACACCCGGCCCGCCGTTGATCCTGCGCGCGTCATCGCTGCTTTCCCGCTCGCGAAAATAGCGCGCGGCGGCATCGGCGAAACGTTCCGTCTCGGCCTGGAAATCCCCGCGCATGTCACGCGTGAGAACCTCGCGCAGATCGCGCGTCGCGTTGAGCCGCGCAGTGAGTTCGGACCAGCCGATCATGCGCAGCGCATCGCCGCCGCCGCCAGGCTCATCGCCCGCTTTGGCACGACGGGACGCGCCGATCAGCACGTTACGTGCCGGACTCGACCTATTTTCGGCGTCGCCTTCACGCCGGGGTGGGACAGGCGGGTTCTTCTCGAACATCCTGCAAGCTACTAGAGCGCGACCGTCAAGGAGTGGTAAAACCCGGATTTACCAAGGGTTAGGATTGATTAATGCGCGTCTGGTCCGGCCTCAGCTCTATCTCGCCCCCCACTGGCGATAAGGCCCGCCGTTTCCTATATGCCCGCCGACCATGACCGACACCGCAACCCTTACCACACCGCTCGGCGACCCGGCTCGCGCTGCCGCTCTGTTCGACCTTGCGCGCCCGGCCTCGGATGCGCGCATTGTCGTGGCGATGAGCGGCGGGGTGGACAGTTCGGTGGTCGCGGCACTGGCCGCGGCGAGCGGGGCGGAAGTGATCGGCATCACGCTTCAGCTCTATGATTACGGCGCGGCGACCGGACGCAAGGGCGCGTGCTGCGCGGGCGACGATATTGCCGATGCGCGCGCGGTCGCTGACCGGCTGGGGATCGCGCATTACGTGTTCGATCATGAAAGCGCCTTCCGCGAGGATGTGGTCGAACAGTTCGCCGATGAATATCTCGCCGGTCGCACCCCGGTCCCTTGCATTCGCTGCAATATGGGGCCCAAATTCACCGACCTGTTCGCGATGGCTCGCGACCTCGGTGCGGATTGCCTCGCGACCGGCCACTACGTTCGCCGCATGCCGGGTCCGGGCGGTCCGCATCTGCACCGCGCAATCGACCCGGCGCGCGACCAGTCCTATTTCCTCTATGCGACCACGCAGGAGCAGTTGGATTTCATCCGCTTCCCGCTCGGCGGCCTGCCCAAGCCGCAAGTGCGCGCGCTGGCCGAAACGGCGGGCCTGCGCAACGCGGCGAAGCCGGACAGTCAGGATATCTGCTTCGTGCCGGATGGAAATTACGCGAGGATCGTCACCAAGCTGCGGCCCGAAGGCGGAGTGCCGGGCGATATTGTCCACGCCGCAACCTCGGAGCGGCTCGGCCAGCACCGGGGCATCGTTCACTTCACTGTGGGCCAGCGCAAGGGGCTGGAGATCGGCGGGCAGCCCGAGCCGCTTTACGTCATTGCCCTCGATGCCGAGCGGCGCGAAGTGCGCGTAGGGCCCAAGCGGATGCTCGGCGTCCAGGCGGCACGGGTTATCGAAACCAACGCCATCGGCTCCGTTGCGCGAGGCGAACCGCTGACCGCGAAGGTCCGCAGCCTCGCCAAGCCCGTGCCCATCAGGCTCGACGGGCCGCTCGGGAAAGGCGCGGCGACAACAATCCGCTTCGACCATCCCGAGTTTGGCGTTGCGCCTGGTCAGGCAGCGGTGATCTATGCAGGCGAGCGGGTGATTGGCGGCGGCTGGATCGATTCGACGGTTCCGGTCGCGGCTTAAACCTCCCACCGCTCCAGCACGCAGCCATATCCTTCGCGATAGGTCGCCGTATTGGCGGTCACCAACGGGAATCGCGCGGTGACGCTGCGGGTCTCGACATCGTCGCTGAGCGATACCAGCTCCATGCCGCCAAGCTTGTCCTTCTCGCAATCCTCCAGACTGCGGCCGGCGACGAAGCGGCACGAGCATGCGACCCGCGCGGCGTAGGAGGTGCCGACACTGGCATAGCCCTGGATCGGAGCGCGGTAGAACCACAAGGCAGCGCCGATAGCTGCGAGGAACACGACCAGCACCGCCAGCGCGATCCGCCCCCGGCCACGTGCTCTGTTTGTCGATTTTGCCATTGCCAAGCGTCCTGCCATTCGGGATGGGGCGGCGATGCGCCGCGTGGTCCTGCCCCTTATCTCCGCCATAGCCTTGCTGCCAAGCCTTGCTGGCTGCGCCGAGGTTCCGCCGGTCGAACCCGCGCCCCTGACCGCCGAAGCGCTGACGGCGATCAGCGCAGATGCGGGCGCCCCGCGCGAAGAGCTGGCGCGGCAGTTGGACGACCTGTTCACCATGGACGGATTGGGGGAGACTCGCGCAGCAGTCCTGATGGCCAACGGCAAGCTGGCCGCAGAGCGTTATGCGCCGGGCTACGACCAGCAGACCCGTTTCGTCAGCTGGTCGATGGCCAAGACGGTGACGGCGGTGCTGATCGGAATGCTGATCGCCGACGGGCGGCTGTCGCTCGAAGATCCCGCGCCCGTGCCGTTGTGGCAACGCTCCGGGGATCCGCGAAGTGATATCACGCTTGAGCACCTGCTCCAGATGCGGGCCGGGCTGCGCCACACCGAAGGGGGCGATCCGCCCTACGAATCTTCCGAGGTGCGCATGCTGTTCCTCGACGGGCGCGATGACATGGCCCGCTGGGCGAACGAGCAGCCGCTGGAAGCCGAACCCGGAGAACGCTTCGAATATTCCTCCAACACCACGGTCATTCTTGCCGATATTGCCGCGCGCGCTCTCACGTCGAGCGATGATCCGGATGCACGGCGCCAAGCCGTTGCGCGCTATCTGGAGGAGCGGCTGTTCCGCCCGCTTGGCATGACTTCGATCGTGCCCGAATTCGACGCGGCAGGCACTCTGATCGGAGGAAGCCTGATGCATGCGACAGCGCGCGACTGGGCGCGCTTTGGCGAGTTTTTGCGCGAAGGCGGTCGGGCGCCGGGCGGAGAGCAGATCGTCCCTCGGCGTTGGGTGGAAAAAATGGTAACGTCAAGCCCGACCGCAAACCAATACGGTTACCAGATCTGGCTCAACCGGCCGCTCGGCTCGCAGGGTGCGGAATTCGGTCACCCGCTTTTCCCCGAACGCGCCCCTGCAAGCCTGTTCGCGCTGATCGGGCATATGGGACAATATGTGCTCGTCTCACCTGAGCAGCAATTGACGCTGGTGCGCCTTGGCCATTCGGATACCGAAGAACGACCAGCGATGCTGCAACAGGCAGCAGACATAATTGCGCTCTATCCGGTGTCTTGACGTTGCACCTTCGCGAACGTGAGAGACGAGCCTACAGGTAGAACGTACCTTCCACCACCGTCACGCAAGGGCCTCCGAGCCAGGCGCGCTCGGCTCCGTTGTCGGTGGCCAGCCGCAGGGTCAAATCGCCGCCGCGCGTGCTCGCCTGGTGCGCGGTGAGTTCGGTGCGCCCGAGCCGCTCGGCCCAGAACGGCGCTAGTGCGGCGTGGGCAGCGCCGGTCACGCTATCCTCCGGCACGCCCCATGCCGGCACGAACACGCGGCTGACGATATCGTGTTTCTCGCCCGGAGCGGTGCAGATCGCCATCAGGTCGATCGCGCCCAGCTTCGTCATGTCCGGTTGCAGCGCACGAATTTCCGCTTCGCTTTCCATCAGGATGATCGCGGTCTGTCCGGCCCCTTCGTAAGACAGGAAGGTCTCGCCGCGAAAACCGATCGCTGCGAGAAGTTCGGGCTGCGAGCTTGGCTTGACCCGCGTGAGAGGCAGCGCCAGCTCGTAGCCGTCATCCTTGCGCACGACTTCGAGCACGCCGCTTTTGCGAGTGGCAAATCGCACGCGCTCGCCCGCACCGAACCGCGCCGTGTCGCTCAGGATCACATGACCCGAGGCCAGCGTTGCATGACCGCACAGCGCGACTTCATCTGTCGGAGTAAACCAGCGCAATTCCCAATCCGCAGCGTCGCTTTCATCACGCACCAAAAAGGCGGTCTCGGCGAAATTGTTTTCTTCTCCAACGGCCTGGAGGGTCGGATCATCGAGCCATGCGTCGAGCACCATCACTGCCGCCTGATTGCCGCCGAAGGGCGTCGCGCTGAAGGCATCGACATGCCAGTAGGGGATTGTCTGCGTCATAGGGGAAACCTCACGGATACAGGAGCGTGTCGGTCCAGCGCAGCGCGTCGCCGGCCCCTTCGAGGGTGAACAACCGCCGGTCGTGCAGGCGGTTGTCGCGGTCCATCCAGAATTCGATGCGTTCAGGCCGACAGGTGAAGCCAGTCCAGTGCGCAGGGCGGGGCACTTCGCCCGCTGCCTCGTGCTCAGTCCACAGCGCCTTTACCCGGTCGAGATAATCCTGCCGCTCGGGCAATTCGCTTGACTGGTCGCTCGCCGCGCTGCCGACTTGGCTCTTATACGGGCGCGAATGGAAATAGGCATCGGCGCGCTCGGGCGTGACTTCGACCAGCGGGCCTTCGATGCGGACCTGGCGGCGCAGGCTCTTCCAGTGAAACAGCAGACTGGCTTGCATATTGGCCCGGATTTCCCCGCCCTTGCGGCTGTGCGCATTGGTGAAAAAGGTGAAGCCGCCTCCCGGCGCCTCGTCGGCGCCATGCCCCTTGAGCAGCACCATGCGCACCGATGGTCGCGCGTCCGGTGTCGCGGTGGCGAGCGCCAGCGCGTTGGGATCGTTGATCTCGCTGTCTTTCGCCTCGCCGAACCATTCCTCGAACAGCGCGAACGGATCGCCGCCGGAGGGGATCGCGCTGTCGGCGAGTTGCGCATTGTCGAGCGCGGTCGGATTGGTGTCGGGCGTTGCGGTCATGCATTCGCTCCCTAGGCGCTCGGCCGGATCGGCGAAAGGCCCTTTGGCACGCAGCCCGAGTACGAGTGAGCTTGCAGAGCGCGAGCGTCTCACCTAGCTGATGAACCATGGCAGACCCTTACGTCACACTCGGCGTCCAACGTTCGGCGTCCGAAAAGGAAATCAAGAGCGCCTATCGCAAGCTGGCAAAGGAACTGCATCCCGATCGCAACACCGACAATCCCGCTGCTGCCGAGCGGTTTTCCGATGCGACCAGAGCCTACGACCTGCTTTCCGACAAGAACCAGCGCGCGCGCTTTGATCGCGGCGAGATCGACGGCGAAGGTAATCCGGCCAATCCCTTCGCAGGAATGGGCGGCGGAATGGGCGGGGGCGGATCGCGCGGGTTTGGCCGCGGGGGTTATGCGCCCGGCGGAACTTACGGCGCAGGGCCAGGCGCGGGCCGGCGCTCTGCTGGCTATGGCGATCAGGAGTTCGGCGGCTATGGCGGCGCGGACGAGATGGACCTTGGCGACCTGTTCGAAGGGTTGTTCGGCGGCGGCGGTGCGCGCATGCAGGAGCCGCCGCGGCGCGGTTTCGGCCAGCGCGGGGCTGCGCCAAAGAAGCGTGGGGCCGATATCCAGTATCGACTTGCGGTTCCCTTCGTGGATGCGGCCAGCGGGCGCGACCAGCGCATCACGCTTGCCGATGGCAAGGCGATCAACCTGAAGCTGCCCGCAGGGGTCGAGGATGGCACCCAGATGCGCCTCAAGAGCAAGGGGCATGAGGGGCCGGGCGGCAAGGGTGACGGGATCGTGATGGTCGAGATTGGCCCGCATCCTTTCTTCCGACGCGACGGCGATAATATCCGCATGGAACTACCCATTACGCTGGACGAGGCGATTCACGGCGGGAAGGTGAAATGCCCGACCGTCGATGGTCCTGTCATGCTGACGATCAAGCCGGGCACCGATGGCGGCACGGTCATGCGCCTGGCGGGCAAGGGCTGGACCAAGAAGGGTAAGGCGGCCAAGGATGCCGGTCCGGCACGCGGGGACCAGTTGGTCACGCTCGAAATCCAGTTGCCCAAGGATGTCGCCACGCTTGGGGAAAAGCTCGGCGACTGGCGCGACCCGGCTCGCCCGCGCGACAAGTTCGGGCTGTGAGGCGCCCGGGCTAGGGGCGAGACACGCGTGGCGAGAGACCCGACCCCCCCATCATCCGTAGAGCGCTCCGTGATCTCGCTCTCACCCGAAGCCCGCCGCCAGCGCGCCCGCAATGCACAGGCGGCGCATTCGCAGTTTCTTCACGGGGCGCACACGCAGTCGCCGCGCGCCATGACGCGCTTGCGTGCGCGCATGGGCCCCGGCACGCGTGTCTGGCAGGTCGCCAAGCGCACAATGGTCGGCACCTATCAGGACGGGTTCGTTCATGCGGGCAATCTCGCCTATCTTGCGATGCTGGCGATTTTCCCGTTCTTTGTCCTGTCCTCTGCCCTGTTTCAGCTTATCGGAGAGCCCGAGGAGCGCCGGATCGTGATCGAGGCAGTGCTGATCGCGATGCCGCCGACGGTCTCGGAAACGCTTGAGCCGGTGGCGCGCGACGTTATCGATGCGCGTGACGGCTGGCTGCTCTGGTTCGGCGCGGCGGTGGCATTGTGGACGGTTTCGAGCCTGATCGAGACGATCCGCGATATCCTGCGCCGGGCATATGGGACGCATGCGAGCCACGCCTTCTGGAAGTACCGCCTGTTCTCCGCGGGTTTGATCCTCGGCGCGGTCGTGCTGTTGATGTTCTCGCTGTTTGCGCAGGTGGTGATCGGCGCCGCGCAGCAGCTGATCGAGGCACGTGCGCCGCAATTGACCGAAGCGGTGGCGACCTTGCGGCTTACCCGGATCGTACCAGCCCTTGGCCTTGCCGGATCGCTCTACATGCTCTTCTACACCCTGACGCCGTCCGAATATCGTCACGGGCACTTCCCCAAATGGCCCGGCGCGCTGTTCACCGCGCTGTGGTGGCTGGCGGTCACCACCGCCATGCCGCTGATCCTGGGTCAGTTCTTCAGTTACAACCTGACTTATGGGAGCCTTGCGGGCATCATGGTCGCGCTGTTCTTTTTCTGGCTCGTGGGGCTTGGCCTTGTTATTGGCGCCGAGCTCAATGCAGCGCTTGCCGAACCCGAGGTCGAGGAACCGGAAATCCCTCCCGCCGCCGGGCTCGTTGCAACGGGGGCGCAGATCGGCGCACCCGGCAGCTTAGCCGAAAAGGGGGGCACCCCTTACCACCCAGATGAGGAGACGACGCGATGACGGATGAGGCGGGCCTCATGCCCGGATTGATGGCGGGCAAGCGCGGACTGATCATGGGCCTTGCCAACGACAAGTCGCTCGCCTGGGGCATCGCCAAATCGCTCGCCGAACACGGCGCCGAGCTGGCCTTCTCCTATCAGGGGGAAGCACTGGGCAAACGGGTCAAACCGCTTGCTGCCGAGGTCGGGAGCGATTTCATCTTCGAATGCGACGTGTCCGACATGGACCAGCTCGATCAGGCCTTTGCCAAGCTGAAAGAGCGCTGGGACACGCTCGATTTTGTCGTCCATGCGATCGGTTTTTCCGACAAGAACGAGCTGCGCGGTAAATATGTCGATACCAGCCTCGACAATTTCCTGATGACGATGAACATCTCGGCCTATTCGCTCGTCGCGGTAACGAAGCGCGCAGCAGCCATGATGCCGGAACAGGGCGGCGCGATCCTTACGCTGACCTATTATGGCGCGGAAAAGGTCGTGCCGCATTACAACGTGATGGGCATCGCCAAGGCGGCACTGGAAACCAGCGTTCAGTATCTCGCGAACGATCTTGGGCCGTCGAACATCCGGGTAAACGCCATCAGCGCCGGGCCGGTCAAGACTCTGGCTGCGAGCGGGATCGGCGATTTCCGCTATATTCTCAAGTGGAACGCGCTGAACGCACCGTTGCGGCGCAATATCACGATCGAGGATGTCGGCGGAGCAGGTCTGTACCTGCTCTGCGATCTCGCATCGGGGGTGACGGGCGAAGTGCACCACGTCGATGCCGGATACCACGTGGTCGGCATGAAGCAGGAAGATGCGCCTGATATCGCGTTGTCGTGACGAACGTTTTGCACGCTTGGGACCGCCACAGGCAGGGGCACCCGGAACGCTGCGCCCGGTCTTGTCAGCACCGTAGCAACCAGTAAGATGCGCAGCCTTGGGGGCTGAGGATATTGCCGGGGAATTATGGGTCTTACGTCCGCTCTTGAACCGCTCGAAGCGGTCGCGCGGCCATCCTACAGGCGTGCAAGGCCCGAACGGCGCACGCGCCGGACAAGCCTGGAAGGCATCCGGTTTGCCGGTTTCATCGGCGCTATCGTCGCGGCATTTGCACTGGGCGGTTCCTCGCGCAGCGATATGGGTTCGATGATGTTGCTGGTGCCGCTCTTCGCCCTGGCTTTGCCGGTCGCAATTGTTCTCGTCGATCGCGAAGCTGCGCGTGCGAACCGCATGATCGTTGTCTACTTCGCGGTGACGACGGCGCTCGTGGCAGCGCATCTCGTTTCGCTTCCGCCATCATTGTGGACAGCCCTTCCCGGGCGCGAACTGATCGCCGCGATCGATGCGGAAGCCGGGCTCGAAGGTCTTTGGCGCCCGCTGTCGATGGACCCGCAGGCGACCTGGCGCGCGCTCCTGTCGCTTGTCGTGCCGCTCGCCGTTCTCGCCTTCGCGCTCGGACAATCGTCGCAACGCATGGCACAGGCGACGCTGGTCCTGCTGGGTGTGGGCCTCGCGGGCGCTATCCTTGCGCTGTTGCAGGTCGCGGGAGATCCCGAAGGTCCGCTTTACCTCTACCGGCTTACGAATAATGGCGCGGCAGTCGGTCTGTTTGCCAATCGCAACCACCATGCCGTGTTCCTTGCCGCGCTCGTGCCGCTGCTGGCCGCTTATGTCAGTCATGCGCTGGCCGACCGTGACATCAGCACCGCGCGAGCGCGATCGGTCGCCGGATTGGGCGCAGGCGTCGCGGTGATCTTTGCCGGCTCGGTAGTCCTTGCCGGTTCGCGCGCAGGACTGGTCTGTCTCGTGCTGGCGTTGCCGCTCGGCCTCCTGGTCCTTGGCCCCCGCGCCGCCGGTGCTGCGTTCGCAAGATCGCGGGGCAGCCGGTCTCGGTCGAGCAAGGCAAGCTTGCCGCTGGCACGCCTTGCCATGCTCGCTCTTGCGCTGCCGCTGGTGGCGCTTCTCGGTCTGGCCGGACTGCGAGGCGAAGCGACGCAGCGCCTGGTCGAAACCGGCTTTACCGACGAACTACGGTTTCAGATCACTCCCACCGTCGCCAAGTTGGCCTTGGACTATGCCCCGATGGGCACCGGTATCGGCAGTTTCGAGACCGCTTTTAAATCGGCCGAGCCGCCGGAGTTTCTCGGCCCGCAATATATCAACCATGCGCATAATGACTGGCTCGAAATTGCGATGACGGCAGGGTTGCCCGGTGTCGTGCTGCTGTCCTTCGCGCTTGGCTGGCTGGGGCTGACCGCCTGGCGTCTGGCACGCATGCGCGGCGATGCAAGCACGCGCCGCCCTTTCCGCCTGGCTGCGGCTTCCGGACTTTTTCTGCTGGCCTGTGCGAGCCTTGCCGACTATCCGCTGCGCACGCCAGCGCTGCAGGCGTTCGCGGTGGTGCTGATTGTCTGGCTGGCTGCATCGATCCAATCGCGACACGGGCTCGCGCGCTCCATGAACGGCGCATCGCGCTCACATCGTCCGAACACGTATCCTACTACAAACGAGGCCTGATTGATGACCACAAAGCGCGCTCTTTTTGCAATTTCCGCTTCCAGCCTGCTGCTGGGCGCATGCGCTTCGGCCGGTCCGATCGGCACCGCGCCAAGCGTCACCTATCTGGAAACGGCCGAACTGCCTTCGCCGTTCGCTTCGGATATGACCGACCGGACGATGCCCGCCCTGCTTGGTCCGGCGGACGAGCTCACGATTTCGGTTGTCGGCGTCGATTTCCTCACTGGGCTGGACCTGCGCGTCGATTCGGCGGGCGAGATCAATTTCCCGCTTGCCGGTCCGGTTCGCGCAGTGGGTCGTACGCCGCGCGAGCTCGAACAGATCATTGCCGCCCGCCTCGTCCAGACCGGCCAGCTGATCGAACCGATGGTAAGCGTCAATGTTAAGGAAGCGCTCAGCCAGCGTATCACGATCGAAGGCGAAGTGCGTCGGCCTGGTCTCTATCCGGCAACCCAGCGCCTGACCTTGCTCCAGGCCATAGCTCTCGCACAGGGGACGTCGGAATATAGCGATCTCGATGAAGTGATCGTCTATCGGACCGTCGGCGGCCAGCGCTATGCCGCGCTCTACGATCTGCAGGCCGTGCGCCGCGGCAACTATGAAGATCCGCGTATTTTTCCCGATGACATAATCACCGTGGGCGATGCACGCGGGCGCCGCCTGTTCGAAAAGTTCGTGCAGTTCATTCCGGCGCTGACGACGCCGCTGATCCTTGCCCTCAACAACAACTGATCGCCGTGCGACCGGGCTGTGTCCCGGGCGGACTTCGATGGACCGATTGACCGATGAACATGCTTTCCAAGACCCGCCCCGGACCCCAAGAAGGCGCCCGCGCCGATGCGGCCTATCTGCGCGGCGACGCGCCTTTCGGCGATGAGGTCGGGGGAAGCTTCGTCAGTGAGATATGGCAGATCGTCAAACGCCGCCGCTGGGTCATCGTGGCGACGGTTCTCGGCGCGCTGGCAATTGGCCTGCTGATTTCGCTTCTCAGCGCGCCGCTTTACACCGCGACCAGCCAGATCGAGATCAGCCGCGAACAGCAGAACGTCGCCAATGTCGAAGGACTGGACGCAAGCGACGGGCTCGATCTCGAATTCTACGCGACGCAATATGCCCTCCTCGAAGCGCGTACGCTGGCCGAGCGTGTGGCACGCGATAAGGGATTGATCGGTAGCCCCGCCTTCTTCGCCGCGCATGGCATGGACGTGCCCGAAGCGGATACGGGCGCGGCAGCCGAAGCGGCTACTGGTGATGCGGCAGGGCGCGACCGTCGATTGGCCGCGCAGATGCAGGAAGAGGCGACGGTCGCACTCTTGCTCGAACATATCGCGATCGAACCGATCCGCACCTCGCGCCTGGTCGATGTATCCTATACCAGCCGCGATCCGGGGATGTCGGCGATGATCGCCAATGCCTGGACCGAGCAATTCATCGCCGCCTCGATGGAGCGTGATTTCGATTCGACCGCAGGCGCGCGAGATTTTCTTGAAGAACAGCTCGAACAGCTGCGCGTGCGGGTCGAGCAGTCGGAACGCAGTGCGGTCGAATATGCCGCCGACAACGAAATCATCGCAATCGAGACCAGCAATGATCAGGACGGTCGCCAAAGCACCCGGCGCACGCTCGCCTCCGCCGAGCTCGAAGCGCTGAACGAAGCGCTCGTGGTAGCGCGCTCGGATCGCACACAGGCGCAAAGCCGGCTGTCGGGAACCGGGGTCGAAGGTTCGGTCGAATACAACAGCAACCCCACAATCGCCCGGCTGCGTGCCCGCCGTGCGGAGTTGGCGGCGGAGTATGAGCGACTGCGCAGCCAGTTTCAGGAAACCTATCCCGGTGCGGTCGCGGTCAAGCGCGAAATGGAAGAGATCGCCAACCAGCTTGCGGAGGAAACCCGCCGGCTCGAAACCGGACGGCGCGCGGAATACACCGAAGCCCTGGCGCGCGAGCAGGCGGTGCAGGCGCAGCTCGACGAGCTCAAGACACGCTTCGATCAGCAGCGCCGTGACGAGATAGAATTCTCGATCTTTCAGCGCGAAGCTGACACCAATCGCCAACTCTACGATGCGATCCTGCAGCGCTACAAGGAGATCGGCGTTGCGGGCGCGATCGGGGTAAGCAACATTGCGATCGTCGATCCCGCGACGCAGCCGCGCGCGCCGTCCTCGCCCAACATTCCGATCAATCTTGCGATTGCGCTGGTGCTTGGCGTCGTTCTGGCGGGAGGTCTCACTTTCGTGCTGGAAAGCATGGATGATGCGATACGTTCGCCCGATGATATCAAGAACCGCCTCGGCATGCCGGTTTTCGGCAATATTCCGGTATTCGACGGGGATGCGCTCGAGGTGATCGACGATCCCAAGTCCGAGGCCTCAGAGGCGTATATCGCGCTTCAGTCGACGCTCGATCTCGCAACGGCACGGGGCTTCCCCTCATCTCTTCTCGTGACCAGTTCCGCGCCCAACGAAGGCAAGACCACCACCACTATCGCACTCGCACGCGTGCTGGCGCGTTCGGGAAAGCGGGTCATGCTGATCGATGCCGACATGCGCTCGCCCACGATCGACACCGTGTTCGGCCTTCTGCGCAAACCCGGATTGTCGGGCTTCCTCTCCGGGCGAAGCGAGCTTTCCGAAATCGTGCAGCGCAGCGACATGGAAGGGCTGGACATCATCGCCGCGGGCGCGATCCCGCCAAGCCCGGGTGAGCTTCTGGGCAGCCGTCGCCTTGCCGAACTCGTGCAGGAATTGCGCGAGAGTTACGATTGCGTGCTGGTCGATGCTCCGCCGGTTCTTGGCCTCGCCGACGCGCCGCAGATTGCCCGCACTGTCGAGACCGCGATGTTCGTGGTCGAAGCGGACAAGAGCAAGATCAGAGCCATTTCCAGCGCGATCGACCGTGTGCGCACCAGTGGCGGCGAAGTGACAGGTATCGTCGTTACCAAGGTCGATTTCGAGAAGTCGGGTTATGGCTACGGCTATGGTTATGGCTACGGCTATGGCCGCGACCGGGCCGACGAGGCTGCCTGACCCGGCGCATTCCCTGAAGAAGCGAAGGCGTCCACCGAGCGCCAGCGTCTAGCCTGGACCGTCATCTTGCCATGCCCGCCCGCTCCCACGAACCCTGGCCCATCCGCTCGCTGATCGTAGCCCTGTTGCTTGGCGCGCTAAGCGCTCTTGCAGCGTTCGACGCGTTCGCGACGCATTATTTCGAGCGGGTCTCAACCCTCTCCGCGCCCGCCACCCTGCTCGACGATCCAGGGCTTC
>JAZBPE010000001.1:0-23157 GCA_036353345.1 Erythrobacter sp.
CCGATCGCGCCGCGGAAACCGCCCGTTCCTGCATCGAAGGTCGCCAGGTTTCCGCCAATGGTGCGCACGAGGCTGCGGCTCACTTCCGCGAACTTGACCTGCAGATTGACCTGCAAGGGCGTCGCTGTTTTCAGCCGGGTGATGACATTGGCGCCTTCGCCGAGAAACGCCTCGACCAGTCGCTCGGCTTCAGCGGCATCTTCGGGAGCAGCCACGGTGCCGGTCAACAAGACAGTGCCGGTGCCCATCGTTGCGACACTGACCTGAGCCTCTGGCATTGCAAGCGCAAGCATCTGGTCGATGCTGCCGATATTGTTGCCAACCCGGATATTGGCCGAGAAGATCACATCACCACGCGCATTGCTTGCATAGACGGTGGTCTCACCCCCGGAGCGCGCAAATACGTAGAGCTGACGCTGCGACTTGATCTGGACATCGGCGATCGAGTCGTTGGCGACGAACACATCAGCCATCGAACCCGGCACCGTTACGAGTTCGCCGCGTCCGATCGAAAGAACGATATCCTGGCTTGGGCTGGTGACCTGCTGGGCGGTCGCCACCGCAGTCGGCATGGCCAGGCCTGGCAGGGCGACGAGCCCGGCAATCAGCATCTTCGCGTAAGAAAGTTTCATCTGGGTGCCCCCCGTTTTTCTGATCTTAGGTTCAGCCGCGATGCGACCTGTGTGCGTCAGGCTATTGATCCGCGGCATTGCCTTGTTCCTTTAGCGAGCGACCATGAGGTCGGCGGTGGGGGCGATTTCGCCCGCCCGTCCGGCTCATCGCGCCGTGTTCCTGCTGACTTGCGTGCCGACCGGCACTTCGTTGGTGTTCTGGCCACGAGTGACCCGAACCGTCGGGCCGGTGTAGCGCGGCGCGCCGTCGATCGCGGAGGCAACCCCGGGAGCCGCTTCGGTCACTTCGGGCTTCGAACCCTTGCGCGGCGGAGCCGTGCTGGTCTGGAAGCGGGAGACGTCGCCGCCGGTGGCGAAGGTCGTACCCTTGTCGACCGGCTGCCCCATGGCGGTGCGCAGGATGCGCTCCTCTTCTTCGGGCGATGCGCCATCCGGGATCTGCAGGTCGCCCGCCGCGATGGCACGCTCGAGCTCGGCCTGGTTATCGGCGATCGAGCGAAGGACCAGGGTCAGTTCGCCGATCTGCTGGGCAACCGCGACCTTTTCGGCAATGCTGGGCGTGACTTCGAGCGTAACCGTACGGAAGGCGCGGACTTCGGTCTTGCCATCCTCGGTCTTAACCTGTTCGGTCGTCTGGTCGGTCGCCAAAACTCGCATGTTGCGAAGGACCGTCTCAGCAGCCTGCAAGGATGGGCCTTCGCCTGAGACTTCCTGCGTCAGCACCACGTCCACGCGGTCTCCTGGAAAGACGAAGCCCGCAACGCCGGTCTTGGCCGAAACCGGGACCGTGACGGCCCGCATTCCCGGACCAAGCGCCGCTGCGAGAAAGCCGCGGTCGCCAGGGCTCACGAGCGAGCCCTGGGTAACCGGTTCGCCCGCAGTGATCGGGAACCGGACCACCGTGCCGAGCAGCTGGCTCATATCGGCCTCGCCTTCGATGAAGTAGGCGTCCTGAACCAGTTCTTCGGGCCACTTTTGATAACCCATCGCGTCGGCGGTGATGATCGTGCCGACGGGAAGAGCGCGGTTGGCAACGAGCACTTCGGGCCCCAGGGGCTCTGGCGCAGCCTGCGCGGACGGCGCACCGTCACCGCTGAACATGCTGCGAGCGAGGAATGCGCTGCCAATCGCCACAACCAGCGCGCCGAGCAGCAGAACGACTTTCTTCTTATCCATGGCTGATAAGCCCCCTACGTATTCGCCCAAGGATTTTCGTGGGCCGGTATGGTTGCGAGTGTTACGGGCAAATTGGTTAAGATCGCGTTTCCAGTGCGCTTACGCAAAGACTGGAACTGCAAGAAGTTTTGGTGCGAGCACCCACAGCGCGCCCGCGGCGATCGCCACGCCGTAAGGAACGGACGGGCGCGCCTTGCGCTTGCGCATGACCTTGATCGTGAAAACCAGCGCTGCGAGCAATCCGCCCACCAGCGCCATGATGACGAGCAGCTGCATGAAAGCGAGCGGTTCGATCCACAAGGCTAGCGCGGTCAGCAACTTCACGTCGCCGCCGCCCATCAGCTTCGCGGCAAACATACCTGCAAGGATCGCGAAGGCGAGCACCGCAAAACCCAGCTGCCAGGCAACATCAGGCCATAGCGCCATGCCGCTTGCCCACCAGAAGAACGGCGCGCCCAGCGCGATTGCGGCATTGAGACCGTTGCCGATCTTGCGCCGGTGAATATCGCTTGCCGCAGCAAACACGAGCGCGAGCGCGAGTGCCACCAGCAAGCCGTACTGCATCAAAATCATAGTAAAGCCCCTGCCAGACTGCATATCGGCGGCGGGAAAGCTTCCTGCCGGATGCGCAGCCGTTGTATGCCGGGTGCTACGACCTTAGACTTACCAAACAGTAACCACATTTTCCCCGGAGGCTTTTATCGCCAACGCCAAGGCTGACATCAGCGCTGCCAGCGCGATCGATCGTCGCGCGATCCCGCCGGACGCGCGCGAGGGGTCGTGGCAGACTGGCGATGGCCATACCGTGCGCCGCATCGATCTTGCGCCACATGAAGGTGACGTACCTGCGCGAGGGGCCATCCTGTTCTTTCCAGGGCGCGGCGATCACTACGAGAAATATCTCGAAACCTTCGTCGAATGGCAGCGCGAGGGCTGGCATGTCACCGCTTCGGACTGGCGCGGCCAGGCTGGCTCGGGCCGGTTGGGCAAGGACGCAACGACCGGCCATGTCGAGGATTTCGGGCTATGGATCGACGACCTCGCGCATCTCTGGTCAAGCTGGACGGCCACCGTGCCGGGGCCGCATATCCTCGCCGGGCATTCGATGGGCGGGCATCTCGTCATGCGCGCGCTGGTGGAAAAGCGGGCCGATCCTGCAGCTGCAATTCTCAGCGCGCCGATGCTTGGTATCGCCGGGCCACCGCTGCCGCTCATGGCGCTGCACCGCGCCGCGCGTGTCATGGCGCGAATCGGCGAACCGACCAGGCCCGCATGGAAATGGAGCGAAAAGCCGGGCGAGCTTCCCGCCGCGCGCGCCGATCTCCTCACGCACGACCGCGATCGCTATGCCGACGAGCAGTGGTGGCGCGAACATCGCCCCGAGCTTGTCATGGGCCCGGCGAGCTGGCGCTGGGTCGAGCGTGCCTATGCCTCGGCCCGTCTGCTTGAAGCGCGCGGGGTGCTGGAGGCGGTGACTATCCCCATTCTGATCCTTTCGACCCGCATCGACAAGCTGGTCTCGCACCGCGCCAACGTGCGCGCGGCGCAACGTTTGCCGCAAGCGCGCTTGCTGGAGTTCGGCGAGGAAGCACACCACGAAATCCTGCGCGAGGAAACCGCGGTGCGTGCCCGGGCAATGGACGCCATCCGCGATTTTCTCGACGAAGTCGCACCGCACACGGAGAGGGTCCAGGCGTGAGCGGGCCAGTTTACGACTTCGCCGTCATCGGGGCGGGGATGGCAGGGGCGAGCCTTGCTGCCGAACTGGCACCCCATGCGCGCGTTCTTCTGCTGGAAGCGGAGGACGCACCTGGATATCACGCAACCGGCCGTTCCGCAGCCTTCTGGGAGGAGTGCTATGGCGGGCCAGATGTGGTCCCGCTGACGCTCGCTTCGGGGCCATATCTGCGCGATCACGGCTTTCTGACGCAGCGCGGCGCGCTGTATGTCGGGCGGGAGGCAGATCGCCGCGCGCTTGACGAATTTGCCGCGCGCTTTGCCGGAACAGGCGTCTCGATCGAGCGGCTGAATGCGCGCGAGGTCGCGGCGCAAGTGCCACTCATGCGCGAAGACTGGTGCGACGCGATCCATGAACCGGCCTGTGCGGATATCGATGTAGCGGCGCTTCACCAGCACTATCTCGCGGAGGCCAGGCGGGCGGGGGCAAGCCTTGCCTGTCGGACGCGTATTACCAGCCTCGTGCGGCGGGCGGGTTGCTGGACGCTCCACGTGCAGGACGGCCGCAGCTATAGCGCAGCCCATGTCGTCAACGCCGCCGGGGCCTGGGCGGATAGTGTCGCCGCACTCGCTGGCGCGCAACCGCTTCATATCGCGCCAAAGCGCCGCACGGTGGTGCAGCTGCGCGTCGAACCGGGCGCGCCTGTCGACCTGCCGCTCGTCCTCGATATTTCCGGCGCCTTTTATTTCAAACCCGATAATGGCCGCCTCTGGCTCAGCCCGCATGACGAAATTGCGAGCGAACCGTGCGATGCAGCGCCCGAGGAGATTGATGTCGCGCGCGCCATCGACCGGTTCGAGCGGGCCACCCGCTGGCACGTCGCCGCTGTCGAACGGCGCTGGGCTGGCCTTCGCAGCTTCGCACCTGACCGGTTGCCGATTTACGGACCAGACCGCCAGGTGAGCGGCTTTAACTGGTTCGCTGCGCAGGGCGGTTTCGGCATCCAGACCGCGCCCGCCGCCGCTCGCCTCACCGCACAAACGCTGCTCGGGCATCAGGCCGACGCGATGACGCGCAACCTCGATGCCGCACGCTACAGCCCAGAACGGTTTGCGGCAGCACCGGCGAGAAAAGCAGGCTAGCCATGCGTCAGGACATCTGGCAGAAATCTAACATTCGTCATGATCCAGCCAAGGGGGAGTACCGGATGGCGCACAAGTTCGAGATCTACAAGGACAAGAAGGGCGAATACCGCGTCCGGTTCAAGTACAATTCGGAAACGATGTTTTCGACCGAGGGTTACTCGAGCAAATCCGGTGCGCGAAATGCGATCGAATCGATGAAGACCAACGGTCCCGATGCCGAAATCGAAGACAACAGCTGAAACGCGCGGCGCCGCTTAGCTGCCGCCCGCTACTTGCGCAGCCTGGTCGCTTGCAAGCTGATCCACCCGATCGTTTTCCGGGTGGCCGGAATGGCCCTTGACCCAATGCCATTTGACCTCGTGCTTGGCCGCAACATCGATCAGCTCATGCCACAGATCGGCGTTGCGCACCGGCTTCTTGCTCGCATTGACCCAGCCGCGCCGCTGCCAGCCGGCAACCCATTTGGTCATCCCGTCGAGCACGTATTTGCTGTCCGAGTAAAGATCGACCGCACACGGTTCGATAAGGGCAGAAAGCCCCTTGATCGCGGCCATCAACTCCATGCGATTGTTGGTCGTGTCCGGCTCACCGCCCGAGATTTCCTTCTCATGGGTTCCCATGCGCAGCAGCGCTCCCCAGCCGCCAGGACCCGGATTGCCCTTGCACGCGCCGTCGGTGAATATGGCGACCTTCTTCATGCGATCCTCCTTGCTCAAGGGGCAAATACCCGCGCCCCTTCCTCGTCATAGAAGCGCCAGCGCTCGGCAAACTGCATCGGATCCTTGCGCACTACCAGTGCGTCTTCGGGCGTGTCGAGCCAGTCTTCGACGCGGCTGGCGACAAAGCGCAAGGCAGCGCCTTTTGCGATGTCGGGAAGCGCGTTGCGTTCGGCGCTCGTGAGCGGGCGCTCGGCTTCGTATCCCCTTATCAGGGCGGCGCCGACTTGTTCGTGATAAAGGTTGCTGGAGGGATCGAAGGCCCAGGCCGCATGGGTCGTGGCAAGATCCAGCGCAAGGGCGCCCGTGCAGGCGAAGTAGAAATCGATAAGGCCGGTCACTTGCTCGCCCAGCATCAGGACGTTGTCGGGAAACAGGTCGGCGTGGATCTGTGCGTGTGGCAGATCGCCCAGATCAAGGCGCGCAGCCTGGCGGGCGGGGGTCAGCATCGCGGGCAGATCCGAATGGATCGCCGCCAGCCGATCGATACCGAAGCGTTCGAGCAAGGCGGCATTACCGGCAAAGTCCATGGTGTTTGCGCGCGAGCGGACGAAGTCCGCGCTCGCCCTGTGCATTCGTGCAAGCGTGGCGCCGACTGCCCGGGCATGGCCGGGCGTTGGCCGCGTGGGAGAGATGCCGGGGAGATATTCGATCAGGGCAACAGCCTTGCCATCCACCATCCGAAAGGCCGCCCCCTCGCGATCGTGGATCGTGCGCGGGACCGGACAGCCTTTGGCCGACAGATGATCGAGCAGACCGAGAAAATAGGGCAGGTCGGCAGTGGCGATCCGTCGCTCGTACATTGTGAGGATGAAGCGCGCACCTTCGTCGTTCGTCCCGCTGGTTTCCACCAGCCAGTTCGAGTTCGACACGCCTTCTGCAATGCCCTTGGCCGATCGCAGCGTGCCGACATCGTAATGCGCGATCAGCGCGGCGAGCTCTTCGGCGCCAAGATGGGTATAGACCGCCAAGGATAGAAGCGATTGCCTATTCGGTGAGCTGGCGTGGCAGCTTGAACACCATTTTCTCTTCCGCTGCGGTAATGGTTGTTTCACTGACCGGCCGCAGCTTCGCAAGCGCATCGACCACTTCGCGCACCAGCACTTCGGGCGCAGAGGCCCCGGCGGTCAGGCCGATCGTATCAATCCCTTCAAGCCACGCCGGATCGATTTCCTCAGCCCGCTGGATCAGGCGACCCGGCGTTCCCAGCCGCTCCGACACTTCGACAAGCCGCAGCGAATTGGACGAATTGGGCGCGCCGACGACCAGTACGAGGTCGCAATCGCGCGCCAGTTCCTTGACCGCCGCCTGCCGGTTGGATGTCGCATAGCAGATATCCTCCGCCTTCGGCCCACTGATATTGGGGTAGCGCCATTCGAGCGCTTCGATCACTTCGCGCGTATCATCGACCGAAAGCGTGGTCTGGGTCAGGTAGGCCAGCTCCTCGTCGGCATCGAAGGGCAGTTTGTCCACGTCCTCGATCGTTTCCACCAGCGTCATCTGCCCGGGCGGCACCTGACCCATCGTGCCGATAACCTCGGGGTGGCCGGCATGGCCGATGAAGATGATGTGCCGCTCTTTCTCGATCTGGCGTTCGGCCTGACGATGGACCTTCGAGACGAGCGGGCAGGTCGCATCGACATAGAGCAACTTGCGGCGCTGCGCCTCCGCGGGAACGGCCTTGGGTACGCCGTGCGCGCTGAAGACGACCGGCGCATCGTCGGGCACCTCGTCCAGTTCCTTCACAAAGATCGCGCCCTTCGCCTTCAGCCCTTCGACCACGTAGCGGTTGTGCACGATTTCGTGGCGGACATAGACCGGCGCGCCGTAACGCTCGAGCGCCTTTTCGACAATCTCGATGGCGCGATCGACGCCGGCGCAAAAGCCGCGCGGCGCAGCGATCAGGAGCGTGAGTGGCCGAGGATCGGCAGGCAAGGCGCCAGAAGAAGCATCGGCGGCGGCGGTACCGGAGGCGGGAAAGGGCGCGTTCATGCGACCCCCTCTAGCGCTTTTGGCAGCGCCTCGCTAGGGCATCTCGAACAGGTGCGACGGCAGCCTTCGAGCCATGTAGGTCGTAACGCGCAGCATTCGGCGGACAT
Source organism: Erythrobacter sp. (assembly GCA_036353345.1). Lineage (GTDB taxonomy): Bacteria > Pseudomonadota > Alphaproteobacteria > Sphingomonadales > Sphingomonadaceae > Erythrobacter. The sequence goes on from JAZBPE010000001.1 coordinate 7,447, forward strand.
CCGCGATGGGATCGGTAAAGGTTTTTGCATTGATGACGTTTCGCAAGCGCGTTTTCGCGATGTCTTTGCTTTCGGCGGCAACCACGCTCACGCTGGGCGGTTGTGCCCGCGAAGGCGATCTGGTGGTCGATCAGGGCGTCGGTATCACGGCGGTGCTCTCTCCCTGCCCGGCGGTCGGGATTCCCGATTACACCGGCGATGTGACGGTGTTTCGCAACGGGGGGAGCGCCGCATTCGCCGATCTCGATATGGCCGCTTCGCTCACCAATCTGCGCTCGACCTGCGACGATACGGGCGAAAAGGTCTATACCGAAGCGAACTTCGACGTGCGCGCACAGCGGCGCGATGTGCGCGGTGCCCGCACCATAACGCTGCCCTATTTCGTGACGGTGCTGCAAGGTGGCAGCGCGGTGGTCTCGAAGCGCGTGGGCGAAGTGACGCTGACCTTTGCTGACGGGGCTGACCGGGCGCAGGCATCTGCGCGCGCAGGGTCCTTCATCGAGCGTTCGGCCGCCTCGTTGCCGGAGGACATTCGCGAGCGTATCACGCGCCGCCGCCGCCCCGGCGATCCCGAAGCCGCGCTCGACCCGCTGGCCGCGCCCGAAGTGCGCGCCGCGATCGCGCGCACCCGGTTCGAGATGCTCATCGGCTTCCAGCTGAGCGAGGACCAGCTGGCCTATAACGCGACGCGTTGATGGCCCCGTGATCTGATGGCCAACGAAACGCTCTACAGCGCCTATACGCGCGTGGTTGAAAATGCTCTTGGCGAACTCGTGCGCGAAGGGGTGCTGCCAGAGGGCACGTCCTTTGCCAACGTAGCGCTGGAGCCGCCGCGCGATCCTTCGCACGGAGACCTTGCGACCAATGCCGCGATGGTTCTGGCAAAGCCTGCAAAGACCAATCCGCGCGCGCTGGCCGAGGCGATCGTCGCCAAGCTGGAGGCGGCAGACGGCATCACGAGCGCTGCCATCGCCGGGCCGGGCTTCATCAATTTGCGGCTCGATCCCGCGATCTGGCTGACCGAACTCAGGACGATTGCCGCGCTTGGCGAGGATTACGGTCGTTCTGCCATGGGTGAGGGCGTACGCGTCAATATCGAATATGTCTCCGCCAACCCCACCGGCCCGATGCATATGGGTCACTGCCGCGGCGCCGTGGTGGGCGATGCGCTGGCAAACCTGCTCGAATTTGCAGGGCACGATGTCACGCGCGAATATTATATCAACGATGCGGGCGGGCAGGTCGATACGCTCGCGCGCTCGGCTCACCTGCGATACCGCGAAGCGCTCGGCGAGGATATCGGAGATATTCCGCAGGGCCTTTATCCCGGCGACTATTTGAAACCGGTTGGCAAGGATCTCGCGCGCGAGCTGGGTGAGCGCTACAGGAATGCGCCCGAAGAGGAATGGCTCGCAATATTTCGCGCCGAGGCGGTTGCGCGGATGATGGCGATGATCATGTCCGATCTCGCGCTCCTTGGTATCCACCATGACGTCTTCGCGTCCGAAGCCGCGTTGCATGCCGCCGGAAAACCTGCGGAGGCCGAAGCCTGGCTGCGCGAACACGGTTTCGTCTACGACGGAGTGCTCGAAGCGCCCAAGGGCAAGGAGCCGCCAGAGGATTGGGAGCCGGTCGAACTTCCACTGTTCCGCTCGACCCGCTTTGGCGACGATCAGGACCGCCCGATCCGCAAGTCCGATGGCAGCTGGACCTATTTCGGCGCCGACCTTGCCTACCACATGCAGAAGGCCGAAAGCGCAGACGCGCTGATCGACATCTGGGGCGCGGATCATGCAGGTACGGTCAAGCGGATCAAGGCCGCGGTTGCCGCGCTTTCGCAAGGGCAGGGCCAGCCCGCTCCCTTCGACGTGAAGCTCGTCCAGATGGTCCAGCTCATGCGTGGCGGCGAGCCGGTGAAGATGTCCAAACGCTCGGGCAATTTCGTTACGATCGCCGACATGGTCGAGGAAGTGGGTCGCGATGTCGTGCGCTTCACCATGCTGACGCGCAAACCCGAAGCGCAGATGGAGTTCGACTTCGCCAGGGTTGTCGAAGCGTCGAAGGACAATCCTGTCTGGTATGTTCAGTACGCCCATGCCCGATTGTGTTCGACCCTGCGCAAGGCGAAGAACGAGCATGGTTTAACGCCCTCGGACGAAGCGCTGGACCGGCTCGGTGAGGCAGAGCGCGACCTCATCCGCCGCGCTGCGCAGTTCCCACGCGAGATCGAAGCGGCAGCCCGCGCGCGCGAACCGCATCGGATCGCGTTTTACCTTTACGAGCTCGCCAGCGACAGCAACGCTTTCTACAGCCTCGGCAACAGCGAACTCGACAAGCGCTTCATCATCGCGGATGATGCTCAATTGAGCGCAGCACGCCTGTATCTTGCAACCGCGCTCGGTCAGGTCCTTCGTGGCGGGCTTGGTGTCCTGGGCGTTGTTGCGGTCGAAGCTATGTGAAATGAAAAAGGGTGCGGCCCGCCGTGAATGTCGACACCACAAGCGAGAGATCTGATCTTCCCCAAGACCCCGGCGAGGATGCCGAGCTCGATCTCAATTCCGATGACAGCCTCCCATGGCTTGAAGCGGAAGAGGACGAGCGTGGATCAGGCGGGCTCGACACGGGTCAGATCGCCGGCTTTGCGTTGCTGCTGCTCGCTGTCTTCGCGCTGCTGGGTGGGGGCGCCTATTATCTGTCGCAAAGCGGCGGTTCGAACGCGGTCGAGCCCGATGGCAGTCTGATTGCCGCGCCCGAAGGCCCGATCAAGCAGCGGCCCGCAGATCCGGGTGGAAAGGAGTTCGCGGGCACGGGTAATGTCGCGCCGGTCGTGGGTGAGGGTGGCACGCGCGAAAGCCGTCTCGCCATCGAAGAGCCCGAGCCTGAACCCGCAGGAATATCGGATGAGGCCGCACCTGCACCCGCGCCCGCCGCGGCCGAAACGATCCGCGGCGTACCCGTCCAGCTCGCCGCCTATACAACGCGCGCACGCGCTGAGCAGGGCTGGCTCGAACTGTCGCGGCGCACCGATGTGCTGTCGGGCGCGAAGCACCGGATCACCACCGGGATCGTCGATATCGGTACGGTCTATCGGCTCCAGGTCGTCGCCGGAGACCGGGCTGCGGCGAATGCGCTGTGCGAGGCCTTGCGCGCCGATGGGCTCGATTGCCAGGTCAAGGGCTGAGCCAGTCGTGCGCCTCGAGCGTGGTTGTTCACCATCGCGAGCGCGCATCCGCTTGTCTGAGCCTGCGCGGTGCGGCAAGCTGAGCGCATGGTTCCAGCAATTTTTGGATGTTCGGGCACCGAACTCACTCCCGACGAGCGTAGCTTCTTTCGCGAGGCCGATCCCGCGGGTTACATCCTGTTTGGTCGCAATTGCGCCGATCCTGCGCAATTGCGCGCTCTGACCGACGAGCTGCGCGCGCTTCACGGGCGTGATCGCCTGCTCATCTCGATCGATCAGGAAGGTGGCCGCGTTGCCCGGCTGCGCCCGCCGCAATGGTCCGCCCATCCGCCTGCTCGCGCCTATGACCGACTCTACGATATCGCCCCCGCAAGCGCGATAGAAGCGGCGCGGGTGGGAGCCGAAGCGATGGCGCTTGAGCTGTCCGCGATGGGCATTACCGTCACCTACCACCCCCCGCTCGATCTTCTGCGAGTCGATGCGCACGATGTCATCGGCGATCGCGCTCTGGGCAAAGAGCCAAAGCAGGTGGCAGCGCTGGGCCGGGCTATTCTCGATGGCCTTTCGCGCGGCGGGGTCGCAGGCTGCATCAAGCATATGCCGGGACATGGTCGCACGATGGTGGACACGCATCACGATCTGCCCTTCGTCACCGCCAGCGAGAGCGAACTGGCCGAGGACATCGCTCCTTTTCAGGCGCTGGCGAACACCCCGATCGGGATGACGGGCCACCTGGTGTTCGAGACCTGGGACGCGGACAACCCCGCGACCCTCTCGCCGACGGTTATCGAGACGATCATCCGCGGCGCGATCGGCTTTGATGGATTGCTGCTGTCCGACGATATCGACATGAAGGCGCTCGACGGGACCATCCCCGAACGCTCGGCCCGGGCACAGGCCGCAGGGTGCGATATCATCCTCAACTGCTGGGCGAACATGGCGGATATGCAGGGCATGTGCGAAGTGCTGGGCGAGCTTGGTGCGAAGGGGCACGAACGGCTCGAGCGCGCGCTTGCCCATATCCGTGTTGCGACTGCGCCGTCCGACGGGAAGGCCGAACCCCGGACCAACCCCCAGGCCGAACTCCTCGCCAAGCGCGACGAGCTGCTCGCTATTGCAGGCGAACCTGCGTGAGCCCGGGGAGCGGCTTCCTGTTGAATGAAGAAGCCGCTGGTCAGGTTGGTTTGAGCCAACCGCCGCTCATCATCGAGGTGGAAGGATGGGAAGGTCCGCTCGACCTGCTGCTCGATCTGGCACGGCGGCAGAAGGTCGACCTGCGGCAAATCTCAATCCTCGGGCTGGTGGACCAGTATCTCGCCTATATTGAGCGCGCGGGAGACCTGCGCCTGGAACTCGCCGCCGATTATCTCGTGATGGCCGCATGGCTCGCTTACCTGAAATCGGCGCTGCTGCTGCCGAAGGAGGAGCAGGAGGACCCCAGTCCTGAAGAGCTCGCGCTGCGCCTGCAATTGCGGCTCCAGCGGCTGGGTGCAATGCGCGAGGCGGCAGCTCGGCTGATGGCGCGCGACCGCATCGGACGCGACGTCTTCACCCGCGGCGCGCCCGATGGGCTGCGGACCGATCGCTTGGTATCGTGGAAAAGCAGCGCATACGATCTCATCCAGGCATACGGGCAGGTAAAAGCGCGCACCGCACCGCGCATCTACCACGTTTCGGACCGCCCGGTCATGACGCTCGAAAGCGCGCTGGAACGGGTGTCGAACATGCTCGGCATCACGCTGGAATGGATGGATATCGAGGACTTCCTGCCGCCCCATGCCGAGCCTGCTCTGCGCCGCTCCGCGTTGGCCTCGAGCTTCGTCGCTGCCCTGGAGCTGGCTCGCCTGGGCCGTGCCGAGATCGCGCAGGACGGAGCTTTTGCGCCTTTGCGGATCCGGCGGCTGAAACATGGTGAGGCCGCGTGACGGCCGAAGCGGACGCCTTCGATTCCCTCGGGCGCGCGCTAGAGGCGCTGCTGTTTGCGAGCGAGGAACCGCTGAGCCTCGAAGCGATCGCTGCGCGCCTTGCCGATTGCGGGAAACCCGAATTGCGCAAGGCTCTGGCGACGCTTGCGCAGCATTATGAACGACGTGGCGTCCAACTGGTCGAACGCGGCGGGCGCTGGCATTTCGAAACTGCACCCGATCTGGCCAGCATCCTGCGGCAGGAACGCGAACAGGTTCGCCGCCTCAGTCGCGCGGCAACCGAAGTGCTCGCGATCATTGCCTATCACGAACCCGCCAGCCGCGCGGAGATCGAATCGATCCGCGGGGTGCAGACCAGCGCAGGCACGCTCGATGTCCTGCTGGAAGCAGGTTGGATCCGGCTCGCCGGGCGGCGCGAGACACCGGGCCGTCCTGTCACCTATGCGACGACGCCGGAATTTCTCGAGCATTTCGGCCTCGCCTCGCGCCGGGACTTGCCCGGTATCGACGAATTGCGCGCTGCCGGGCTGCTCGATCCGATGGACGAAGCGATGGACGAAGCCTCAGACACATCAATGCAAGCGCCGCTGGACGAACCGGCGTCTCGCTAGCGGAACAGGTTGGAAAGCGGCTATCGCTGGCACAACGGTCCGCGATGCCCTATATTCCCATCGTAATCCGAAAAAATCGAGCCCCGATGGGCCAAGGAAAGAGCATTCGCATGGGCGGTATCGGTATCTGGCAAATCCTCATCGTCGCGCTGGTCGTGCTAGTCCTGTTCGGACGCGGCCGCATCTCGGAAATGATGGGCGATTTCGGCAAGGGCATTTCTAGCTTCAAGAAAGGCATGAGCGAGGAGGACGGTTCGTCGCCTTCGTCCGGCACAAAACCCGCCGCTCAGATCGAAGCGCCGCGTGCGCAGGCGGACACATCTCCGCCTGAACCAGCGCCGGTACGCGCCGCTTCCGACCCGGGCGACAACGCCAAGACGTAAAGGCTGTGCGGGCAGGCGGTCAGCCGCCAACACCCGCCTTGAGGCACTATGTTTGACATCGGCGCTGCGGAATTGCTGGTCATTATCGTGGTCGCGGTCCTCGTGATCGGGCCTAAGGACATGCCGCTCGCCATGCGCACCGCCGGGCGCTGGATCGGCAAGGTGCGCCGGGTCTCCGCTCACTTCCGCTCAGGCATCGACACTATGGTGCGTGAGGCGGAGCTCGAAGACATGGAAAAGAAGTGGAAAGCGCAGAACGAGGAGATAATGAAACGCTCCGCTGCCCTGTCCGAAGCCGAAGCGGGCGCGCCGGTCATGACCGGACCGCCGCCGGCAAGCGAAGAACCGATAGCTCCGCCTCCGTCCGACACGGCAACTGATGATGAGAGCGATACCGGCCGTGATGCCGCTGCGCGCCCGGACACGGTTTGAGGCGCGGCTCGGATGGCGTTCAATATCAGCGACATTGACGATACACGCGCGCCGCTGCTCGATCATCTGGTCGAACTGCGCGCGCGGCTTGTGCGCTCTGTCATCGCGCTCGCGATCGGGTTCGGGGTCTGCTTTTATTTCGCCGACCCGATCCTGGGCTTTCTGGTTCAGCCGTTGAAAGACGCCTTTCCCGAAGGCGAGGGCCGGCTTATCTTTACCAAGCTACCTGAAATCTTTTTCGTCGAGTTGAAAGTCGCCTTGTTCGCAGGCTTCATGGCGAGCTTCCCCATCATTGCAAACCAGCTATGGGCCTTCGTTGCTCCGGGATTGTATGCGCAGGAGAAAAAGGCGTTCCTGCCATTTCTCATTGCAACGCCGGTGCTCTTCATCGGCGGCGCATCGCTCGCCTATTTCGTCGTGATGCCGACCGCGTTTCGCTGGTTCCTGGGCTTCGGCGGGGAGGCGGGGGGGCTGGCGATCCAGGCGCTTCCCGCGGCGGGAGATTACCTCAGCCTGGTCATGCAGTTCATCCTGGCGTTCGGAATTACCTTCCTGCTCCCGGTGCTGCTGATGCTGCTCCACCGGGCAGGGATCGTGAGCCGCGCGCAGCTTGCCGGAGCGCGGCGCTACATCATCGTGGGCGTGGTAGCGCTTGCGGCGATCGTGACGCCGCCCGATCCCGGCAGCCAACTTATCCTGGCAGTGCCGCTGCTTTTCCTGTTCGAAGGGTCGCTGTTGTTGATGCGGGTACAGGAGCGCGCGATGCGGCGACGTGCCCGAGATGAAGCGCCGGCGGAGGACGGGGGAGACAACAAGGCAAGTGGCGAAATCGCGGCGGACTGACACGTGCGGCGATTGCAGCATCGTCCAAGCCAAGCTTATGCTCCAAGCTGGCTCCAGTCCCTTGCAGACAGAAAAAAGGCCCCGGAACCGGAGCCTTATTTTCGTCAATTACTGTTACCGACTGACGCTTATGGGCTGATCGCATCATCTTCGTCGTCGCCGACACCGGCGGCGATAACAATACCGCCGATGATCGCTGCAGCGGCAAGGAGCCCGATGATGACGCCGGCACCATCTCCGTCGCCACCAAGCTGGCTTTCTCCGTCTAGCGGCGCGACCGAGCGATCAAAGGACGCTTCCGCGATGGCAGGCGACACGGCGAGCGAGACGGCGGCTGTCGCAAGAGCCAAATTGCGAAATTTCATGGGTGATCTCCTGGCAGGCAATTTCACTGAGTCTGAACTATCGAATTTCCAGTGCGACACTAGGCCGGTGTTTTGTTCGTGACAACCCCAACCGCTTGAAACACGGCGAAACAATAGGAAAATGCGTCACATTACTTAGCCGCGGCCTGCGCATGTTGCAGTTTTGCATCCTTCCGAGAGCCTTGCGCAGCGCAAAACAACGATTGCGTCTCACGAAACAGTGGTCGAGCGATTCGTGCTCGTTGCATCGGCGCCTTGTCTCAGCACCACTCATGACCTCTTATCATAACGAAAAGGTGAACGCGGACCTCAGCGCGATACCCTTTGCCCGCCGATCCACACTTGCGCGATACTAGTTGCGCGAATGTCGCCGGGAGAAGAGATCAGGGGGTCACGGTCCACCAGTAGGAAATCGGCGCGTTCGCCCGGCAGCAGGCGGCCGAAACGCCCGTCGGCAAAACCTGCATAGGCCGCATTGCTGGTGAAGCCCGCAAGGGCGATTTCGCGGCTCACCGTTTCGCCCGGCAGCCAGCCGCCAAAGGGTTCGCCATTGGCATCGGTTCGGCTGATCGCGGCCGCTATTCCGGCAAAGGGATCGGCGGGCTCGACCGGCGCGTCCGAACCGAAGGCGAGCCGTGCGCCTGCTTCGTGCAAGCTGCGCCAGGCATAGGCCCCGCCGAGGCGCGTATCGCCCAGCCGCGCTTCGGCCATATTGCGATCGCTGACCTGATGAACCGGCTGCATCGATGCGATGATGTCGCCGCGCTCAAAACGCGCAAAGTCCGAAGGGTCAACGATCTGCGCATGCTCGATCCGCCAGCGCCGGTCGCCCTCGTAAGTTTCCGACAGTTCCTCGATCGCGCGCACGACATCGGCGTTTGCGGCATCGCCGATCGCGTGAATGGCGGTCTGGAAATTGTCGAGCGCGGCGCGGCTCATCCGGTTGCGCAGCTGAGCGGGTGTCATCAGCGAAAGACCGCGCGTGTCGGGCGCGTCGGCATAGGGTTTCTTCAGCGCGGCACCGCGCGATCCCAGCGCCCCGTCGAGATAGAGCTTGATGCCGTTGAGGCGCAGGCGATCCTCGTAAAGCCACGGCGTCGGGCCGGGCCCGCCGATCAGTTCCAGCGCTTCGGATGAGGCGGCGTAGGACATGATGCGAATGCGCAATTGCCCGGTATCGCCCGCGCGGCGAAAGGTGTGCCAATCCGCGATCGTGGTACCCATATCGGCGACCGCCGTGATGCCGTTCGCAACCAGCCGCTCCTGCGCCTGCGCGAAAGCGGCGTCGCGGTCTTCGGGGCGGGCCGCCGGCACATATTCGCCAACGAGGTCGCTCGCTCTGTCGACGAACACGCCCAACGGCTCGCCTTCGCCATTGCGGATGATCCGCCCGCCAGCAGGGTCGGGTGTCTGCGCGGTGATCCCGGCGGTCTCGATCGCTAGACTATTACCCCAGTTCGCATGGTTGTCCGCCCGTTCGAGCCAGACCGGGCGATCGGAGACGACGCTGTCGAGCTCGGCGGCGGTGGGAAAGCGCCCAAGTCCCCACTTCTCCTGATTCCACCCGCGCCCCAGGATCCAGGGTCGCCCCGGATTGTCGGCGGCGAAGGCGGCGATTTTCGTAAGCGCATCGTCCAGGCTGGTCGTATCGGACAGGTCCAGCGTCAGCGCGGCAAACCCCATATCCATGACATGGACGTGCGCATCGATCATGCCGGGGAGCATGACCTGCCCCTTCCCGTCGATCGCGAAGTCGGTTTCGGGCCGCTCCTCTCCGCGGCTCACCACCTGCGTGATGCGGCCGTCCTCGTCAAAGGCGATTGCGGCGAAGCGCAGGACCTCCCCATCCTCGTCCATTGTAATGCCATCGACATTGTAGACGAGCGTGTCGGCGAGAGCTTGCTGCGTTGAGAGGGCGGCAAACAGGGTCAGGACGATGCGAAGTATTGCGCGTATCATGGAATATCGGAAGCTTTCGGAAGGCGCTTGATCAGTGCGCTGGTGTCCTGGCGACTGCCGCCGGCGGCCTGCACATCGGCATAGAACTGGTCAACCAGCGCGGTAATCGGCGCGGTCAGGCCCAATCCCCGCGCTTCGGCGAGCGCATAGGCCAGGTCCTTGCGCATCCAGTCAATCGCGAAGCCGAAGTCGAACTCGCCCGCGGTCATGCTCTGCCAGCGATTGTCCATCTGCCAGCTTTGCGCCGCGCCGCCGGAAATTGCCTCATAGGTCTTGGCAAGGTCCAGCCCCGCGCCTTCAGCCAGCCGGATCGCTTCGGACAGGCCCGCAAGCGTTCCCGCAATGCACATCTGGTTGACCATCTTCGCTGTCTGTCCCGCGCCAACCGGTCCGACATGGACGACGGCTTTCGCGTAAGCTGCCATAACCGGCCGGGCGCGCGCCATATCGGCATCGCTCCCGCCGCACATGATCGCCAGCTGTCCGTCCTGGGCACCGGCCTGTCCGCCGCTGACGGGCGCGTCGATAAACCCGATGCCGCGCGCCGTGCACGCCGCGCCGAGCGTGCGGGCCATGTCGGCCGAGGTCGTGGTATGGTCGATCAGAAGAGCGCCTTCGCGCATGGCTGCGATCACGCCTTGCTCTTCCAGCGCGACCTCGGCCACGTCATCGTCGTTGCCGACGCATAGGCATACTATATCGCCGCCGCGCGCCGTATCCGCCGGGTTTTCGTGCAACGTCGCGCCGTATTTGCCGTCTTGCCACCGTGCCAGCCATTGGACGGCCCGGCGCGTCGTGCGATTATACGCATGCACCTCATGTCCGGCCCGCACGAGATGAGCGGCCATCGGTCCGCCCATCACGCCGAGCCCGACAAAGGCGATGGTGTTGGGTTTCTGCATAGATGGTGCTGCCTAATCGCTGAAGGACCGATTGCCAACGGAAACGAATTGCCCTTGACCCGGCCAGCGCTTAGGCCCGCAACCAACATGAACGTCTCCTCCGCCGATATCGAACGAGCGCCCGCGCCCGGTCCCGCAGCCCTCACCATTGAAGACGTGCGTGCCGCAGCGAAGCGGATCGAAGGCGCGGTGGTCAAGACGCCGATGATGCATTCGATCACGCTGTCACAGATCACCGGTGCGGATATCTGGCTGAAGTTCGAGAACCTGCAATTTACCGCCGCCTATAAGGAGCGCGGCGCCCTTAACGCCCTGCTGCTGTTGAGCGAGGAGCAGCGCGCGCGCGGGGTCATCGCTGCGTCTGCCGGCAATCACTCGCAGGGCCTCTCCTATCACGGTACGCGGCTCAGCGTTCCGGTTACCATCGTCATGCCCAAAACGACGCCGACGGTGAAGGTGATGCAGACCGAGAGTGTTGGCGGCAACGTGGTGCTCGAAGGCGAAACGTTCGATGAAGCCTATGCCCATGCCCGCCAACTCGAAGCAGAGCGGGGGCTTACATTCGTGCATCCGTTCGATGACCCGAACGTTGCCGCAGGCGCTGGCACGGTCGCGCTCGAAATGCTGGAGCGCAAGCCCGATCTCGACGGGCTGGTGACCCCGATCGGGGGCGGGGGACTCATCTCCGGCATGGCGACGGTCGCGCGCGCGCTTTCGCCCGAAATCGAAGTCGTGGGCGTGCAGGCGCATCTGTTTCCCAGCATGTATTCCGCAATCAAGGGCGAGGACCTTGCCTGCGGAGGAGAAACCCTGGCCGAAGGGATCGCGGTCAAGCAGCCCGGGGCCTTCACAAGGGCGGTCATCGCCGAGCGGGTCGACGACATCGTGCTGGTCGGCGAACCGGCCCTGGAAAAAGCCGTGTCACTCCTGTTGCAGGTCGAAAAGACGGTGGTGGAGGGTGCAGGCGCAGCAGGGCTCGCAGCGGTTCTCGACAATCCGGAGCGGTTCGTGGGCAAATCGCTTGGTCTGGTGCTGTGCGGCGGGAATATCGACACGCGGCTTCTTGCCAATGTCCTGCTGCGCGATCTGGCGCGTCAGGGACGGCTGGCGCGTCTGCGAGTGACATTGCAGGATCGCCCCGGCGCGCTCTTCAAAGTGATGCGGCTGTTCGACGAGCACAACATCAACATCATCGAAATCTATCACCAGCGCATCTTCACCACTCTGCCCGCAAAAGGTCTCATCACCGATATCGAATGCGAAGCGCGTGACGCAAAGCAGGTCAGACGACTGGTGGAGGCGTTGCGCGATGCGCGTTATACGGTGCAGGTCGTCGAACTGGATTGAGGCCGGAAAGGCCGATCGGGCCACGCATCCCGTGGTTCCACGCCCTCGTCACGTCCCGAATTGTGACAGCGTTGCCAAACATGCAGCGCCCGATTCGGCGCGATTGCAAGCATTTTGCCCCCGAATGATGGGTTTCCCTCGGATATTAACTATCTTTCGTACGCAGTGCCCCTTTACCCGCGGAACGCAAAAGGCATAAGATTGTCTTAACAGTGACCTCGAGTCACACGAAAGAAGGATGTCAAACAGGTCGTGACGGCACCGATCCGCTTTCCGCGTTTCTTCGTGACCAGCCCTGCGCCGTGCCCCTATTTGCCCGGTCGCAGCGAGCGGAAGGTCTTTACCGAGCTTAAGGGCGGTCAGGCGGATCAACTCAACGAAGCGCTCGGACGGATCGGATTTCGGCGCAGTCAGACGGTCGCCTATCGCCCAAGCTGTCTCGATTGCCAGGCCTGCGTTTCGGTCCGCGTCGTGGCCGGCGAATTCAGGCCTTCGAGCACGCAGAAGCGCATTATCAAACGCAATTGCGACCTCATCGTTACCGAATGCCGCCCCTGGGCGACCGAAGAGCAGTTCGAATTGCTGGCAAAATATCTCAGCGTTCGCCATCCTGATGGTGGCATGTCCAGCATGGACGAGCTCGATTATGCCGACATGGTCGAACATACGCCGGTAACGAGCACGCTGGTTGAATATCGCGAGCCGCGGGAGGACGGCGAGCCCGGCCGTCTGGTCGGCGCGTGCCTTACCGATCGCCAGGGTGATGGGCTCTCGATGATTTATTCGTTCTACGATCCCGGTCATGACGACCGCGCGGGGCTGGGTAATTACATCATCCTCGATCACATTTGCCGCGCCGCTGCAGATGGCCTGCCTTATGTCTATCTTGGCTACTGGGTCGAGGGATCGCCGCGCATGCAATACAAGGTGCGTTATCGTCCGCTTGAGACCCTGACTCGTGACGGGTGGGAGCGGATGGACCAGCACCGCCAGAGCCGTTTAATCGCTGCGGCGACCGCTCCGCGCGACAAAAGCGCTGGCAATGTCGCCGGTACAGGGCGTAAGGACGGACAACCGGTCAAGTTCCCAGCGAGCTAATGTTACTTGCGAATTTCAAAGCTTAATCCGGCCCTCGCGGCCGGGCTTCTTTTGAGTGCAGCCTCCGCCGGGGCGCTTCAAAGTGCGCCTGGTGACGCGCCGGAAATACAACCGCAATCGGGAGAGGAAGAGGCCGATCCGGTTGCGCTCGAAGCGCAGGATCCCTCCCCTGCGCCTTCTGATGCGCCACAACCGCAGCCCGATCCGTCACCCCGCTCGCTCGATGAACTCATCCCGCCTTCCGCGACGACAGGAACACAGGACTGGGCTGCCGATGGCGTCGATCCAGCGCCGTCCGGACCGCCGGTTCCCGCGCCGGAGCGGGTGACTATCCCCGAGATCGCCCCCGAACCAGGCGAGATTGCAGTCCCCGAACCGCTGCCCCAAACGCCCTTCGATCCCGAAGCCGCGCTTGAGAATATCGCCATCTCCGAGCCCGAAGCGCTCGAAAGAGACCCCGATCTGCCCGATTTCGCCGAGATCGAAGCACCCGATCTGGTCGATCTTCCCCAGCTGGAGGAGTTTGAAATAAGCGACGAACTGGTCCTGGCGTTTCCGGCTGACGACACCCGCTTTCCCGAACGCACCAGTTTTATCGAGCGCTTCAGCGCGCTTTCGGCGATCGAAGCGCTGGACTCGGACGATGAAACCGTCCCCCAGCTGGCGGCGCGTGCCCGGTCCGATCAGGAATTGCTTGACGAAATGCTTGAGGTTTACGGCTATTACGAAGCCGAAGTGGTCCGGCAATTGTCCGGGGGGCGGCGCGGTCTGGTCGAGGCCGGCCCCGGCGACGAACGCGCTGAGGCCGAGGCCGACATCCAGCCACGGGTGCGCTTCGATATCTTGCCGGGTCCCGCCTACGAGTTTGGTGCGATTGATTTGGGCGCGCTCGATACGCTGCCCGATCCTGAAAGCACGAAACTGCGCGAAACATTCGCGATCAAACCGGGCGACCGCCTGCTCCACGACCGGATCATCGAGCAGGAATTCGAACTGCGCACACAGCTTGGCGAAAGCGGATACCCCTTCGCCGAGATCGCCGAACCCAGCCTGCTGATCGATTACGATCGCCGCGAAGGCGACCTCACCATGCCGGTGCAGCCGGGCGGCCAGTACACGTTCGGCAACGTGACGAGCAGTGACCCGCGTTTCCTTTCCGGACGCCACCTTGAACGCATAGCGCGCTTCGACTTGGGCGAAACTTATCGGACCAGCCTGCAGGCCGATCTCCGGCGCGCAGTGCTTGCAACAGGACTGGTTTCCAGCGTTGCCATCACGCCGCGCGAAGTCGAACCGCCCGCACCGGGCGAGCCGGGGACAGTCGCTCTCGACGTCGAGTTCGAGCGCGCTCCGCTACGCACGATCTCCGGCGCGATCGGCTATGGCACGGAAGATGGCTTCAAGCTTGAGGCTGCATGGGAGCATCGCAATCTGTTTCCGCCCGAAGGCGCCTTGCGAGTGCGCGCCATTGCCGGGACACGCGAACAGCTGGCAAGCATTACATTCCGCCGCAACAACTTCCGTCAGCGCGACCAGATTGTCACGCTCGATGCCTATGTCAGTGATATCACGACCGAAGCCGTCGATGCGCGCACTGCGGCCGTGCGCGGATCGTTGGAACGGGTTTCCAACCTGCTTTTTCAAAAGCCCCTGAGCTGGCTTGTCGGAGCCGAAGTCCTGTACACCGATGAACGCAATCGCGTGACCAGCGGCGTTGAGCGTCCGCGCCAGGTCTACACGATCGGCGCGCTATTCGGCAGCGCAACGATCGATGCTTCGGACGACTTGCTCGATCCGACCAGCGGATTTCGTCTGACCGGCTTCGCCGCGCCGGAAGTGTCGCGCTCGCTCGGGGAAGAGGTCTATTACCTGCGCACCCAGATCGATGGCAGCTATTACCGCTCGGTCGGCTCGACCGTGCTGGCAGGCCGGGTGCGCGGCGCGACAATTCTGGGCGCGCAGGCGTTCGAAATCGCACCGTCGCGCCGATTGTATTCAGGCGGCGGCGGATCGGTGCGTGGCTACGGCTTTCAAGCGATCGGGCCAAGCAACGAATTCGGAGAAGCGCTGGGAGGTGGTTCGGTGGTCGAGGTGGCACTCGAAGCGCGTATCCAGACCGGGTTCCTGGACGGTGCGGTGGAAATTGTCCCCTTCGTCGACGCCGGATCGGTCGCGCGTGAGGCCCGGCCCGATTTCCGGTCCATCCAGGTCGGCGCGGGGATCGGTGCACGCTACAAGACCAGCTTCGGGCCGATCCGCATCGATGTCGGCGTCCCGATCAACCCAAGAGAGGGCGACGCGCCGGTCGTGGTCTACGTCAGCCTGGGGCAGGCGTTCTGATGACAGCTGACGATCCCGAGCTGATGGAAGAGGACGCGCCGCGCCGCAAGCGCAAGCGTCGCTGGGCGAAACGGTTTGGGTGGGCGCTCGCGCTCCTGCTTGCGCCATTCGTTCTGGGCGCTTTGTTCCTGGCTTCCCCCATCGGCAAGCGCTTCGTCGCCGACCAGATCGCGGCGGTTGCGCCCGCATCGGGACTGCGTTTCGAAGTCGGACGGATCGAAGGCGATCTTTACGAGACTGCGACCCTGCACGATGTGACCCTGTTCGATCCGAAGGGGCCGTTCCTGACAATCCCGGTGGTCGAGCTCGACTGGCGTCCGCTCAA
>JAZBPE010000209.1:0-2756 GCA_036353345.1 Erythrobacter sp.
ATTAGGCAAAGCTTACGTCATCCCTCGCTCGCATGTTGTCAGGTGAGATATACCTAAACGATTTTGGCTCTCTTTACCGCCCACTTGTCAAACTCAAATAGACTATTGGCTATGGCTTCCTGTGGCCTTCGCGGACGATTTTCTTACCGTCCGATGGGGACGCCACGCTGCCCTTTCTGATCTTGGATTTGCCTTGCGCTCGTTCTCTGACCGCCCAATTTGCATCCCCTTTCATGACCTGATCACGCCCCTGACCGAACCCGGACAGGCGCTGCAACCCGCGCCTATTCGGACCGTGTTGCCGCGCTTCGCGCGGCTGCCCGCACCACTCCGATAGGCGGGGTTCCCCTCGCATACGCTCGGTGCAGTCCTGCCCGCGCCCGGCCTTAGCGGGGCTCAGTCAAAGGGATGGTCCCTTGGACGGATCGAATGCCTCGAAAGGACACGAACAATGAAGAACACCGTCACACTGGTCGGCTTTGTCGGCAACACTCCCGAAGTCCGCGAAACTTCCGGCAGCGCCACGATAACCAGCCTATCGCTCGCTACCACGCGCAGCTTCAAGGACAGCGAAGGCAACCGCCAGACCGAGACCGAATGGCACCGGGTAACCTGTTTCAACGGCATCGGGAAAAGCGTCGCCGAGCATGTCGCGAAGGGTGCCATGATCATGGTAGCAGGCCGCATCCACTATAGCCGCTGGACCGACGCCGAAGGGCAGATACGCTACGGCTGCGAGATCATCGCAGAACAGGTCGATTTCCTTGTCAGGGCGAAGGAAGCCGGAGCCGCCAAGGCCGCCTGATCGCAACCGCAATCTGACGCTCCCAAAGGGCCTCGCTGGCACGATCCAGCGGGGCCTTTTGCCGTGCTTGGGATTGGCCTCACTTCCGTTCGCTCCTTCACCGCGAGGGCGCGGAGATCCGTTGGAAAGACGTTGGAAAACCGGTTCAGAACGAACTGGCGAAATGACTGGTCAGGCGGGGGAATATGGGAAATTGGAGGGCACACCGTACCCGGAGCTCCGGTGTTTAGGAGGCGAGGATTTCTGCGGGTTTCGCAGCCATTTGACCATCTGTCGCTAAGTAGTGTCATCTGATGTCACTTCTCGATCCGCAACTCACATGTGAGTTGCTCGCCGCTAAGCCATTAATTCGACGTCTAAAAATAGCGTTTTCCTACAGGGTGGCCACTGCCGTAGACTGATGTCAGTCGAGAGGGGTCATTGGGCCGAGGAGGGGCGGCCAAACGTCAGGTGACGCCGTGCGGTTTGCCCTTCAATGCTATGTCGACGAAGACCTTCATGCGCTTGTTAAAGCCGCTGCTGATGCAGCCCATATGAGCGTCAGCCAGTGGCTGAAACTCACTGTCATCGAGGCGCTGGACGAACCCCAGGACGAGGCGTTCCGCGATCAGGTTCTAGCCGATTTGCTCTTCACCAAGATCGCGCTCGACGGCTGGCTCCGCACACACAAGGACAAGGAATTGCGGGACCGCGTGGTTGTCACCTACCAACGGCGCATTCGCGAATTTCGCGAGCGCAAAGCTGCGAAGCGCGAGGGGCGCTGAGCGATGCTTTCGGTTGCCAATGTGCGCTCGGCTGGCGGTGCGGCCAACTACTTCGCCAACGACAATTACTACACCAAGGCGGATGCTGATCGGTCCGGCATCTGGGTCGGCAAAGGTGCCGAGCGGCTGGGTCTTTCGGGCACGGTCGATGCCAAGGCGTTCGAGGCGGTTTTGCGCGGCGAACTCCCCAATGGCGAGCGGATCGGGCACCAGGGTCAGTATCACCGCGCCGGGACAGATCTGACCTTTTCGCTGCCCAAAAGCTGGTCGCTGTTGGCGCTCGTCGGCAAGGATCAGCGGATCATTGACGCGTACCGTTCGGCGGTCGTCGAAACGCTCCAATGGGCAGAGAAGAACGCAGCGCAATATCGCATCGAGAAGAGCGGCAAAGAACGGCTGCATGCCAGCGATAACCTGACCGTTGCCCTGTTCCAGCACGACACCAACCGCAACCAGGAACCGAACCTGCACTTCCACGCCGTCGTCGCCAATATGACGCAGGACAAGGATGGCAAGTGGAGGGCGCTGCGCAACGACAAGCTGTGGCAGCACAATACGCTGCTCAATGCCATGGCAATGGCACGGTTCCGGATCGAGGTAGAGAAGCTTGGCTACCGGATCGGCGCATTCGGAAAGCACGGAAACTTCGAAGCCAAGGGTATAGACCGTGACACAGTTATGGCCTTCTCGACGCGGCGGCAGGAGGTGCTCGAAGCCCGGCGCGGCAGCGGGCTTGAGGCGGGCGTGGTGGCGACGCTGGCGACCCGACAGGCCAAGCAGAGCGATGTGGATCGCGGTGCCTTGATGGACAAATGGGAGTGGCAGGCCTGGAATCAGAGGCTCGACCTTGAAGGCATGGTGCGCGACGCCAAGCTGCGTTCGCACGAGCTGACTGTAGCGGCAACGAAGCGGGCAAATGATCGCCCCACCTTACTTGAACGGGGCAAGGCAATGATCGCCAGCGTCGCCGAGCGAGTGGGCATCAAGGACGGCGATCCGCTCATTCCCAAGCGGCTTCATATGAAAGGCCGCGAAGAAATTGCGACGGCTCATGCGGTTGCATCGGCGGTGCGGCATTTGTCCGAGCGGGAGGCGGCCTTTAAGGCCACCGATCTCGCCAAGGCTGCGCTCGACTTCGGCTTGCCGACAACGATGAAGTCGGTCGAGAAGCGCATTGGGCAACTCGC
>JAZBPE010000210.1:0-10150 GCA_036353345.1 Erythrobacter sp.
GCTTGAACACATGACGAGATCGCCCGGCGCGACGTCGAGCACCTTGAGCGCCAGATGGATGGCCGCGGTGCCGGAAGACAGCGCCGTTGCATGCGCTACCTTCGCAATGCCCGCAATATCCGCCTCGAACGCATCGACATTGGGGCCAAGCGGCGCGATCCAGTTGTCGCGGAACGCCTGCTCGACATATTCAAGCTCGTGCTCACCCATATGCGGCGTCGAAAGCAGGATCGCACTGTCGATGGCCTTGCGCTCGAGCAGGTCGGCGAGCCGTCCTTCGCCATCCAGCAGCGGGAGGTGATCGATGCGCGCTTCGTTCATCAGCGAGAGCGCGGCGCGGCGGCTGATCCCGGCCCGGGCAGTGGTGGAGCTGTGTTCGGGCAGGAGGTCGAGCCCGTCATTCATACCCGCTCCGCCAAGGAGCGCGCGGCGCAGATCGCCGTCGGTCACAGTGCGTTCGAACCGACCATCTTCGTCACATACCAGCAGCAGCCCTCGCGCCGTGCGGTCCATCGCCGCCAGCGTATCGCGCATGGTGATCGCGCGCGATATAATGAGCGCTTCGATGGCGGCGGGTGCTCGGCTCATGATTGCTGTTCCTCGATGGCCCGTGCCGGGCTTCCGACAAAGGTTCCCGCGATAAGGTTGCAGGTGGCACTGGCGCCTGCGCCTAACACGACATCGGGACCGATGGTCAGCAGCGGCAACACCGAAGCGCCCGAGCCCACCAATGTACCTGCGCCGATTATCACGCCTCCGCCAAGCACCGCGCCCGGCGCGATATGGGCAAAGGGGCCAAGATCGCAATCGTGATCGACCACCGCGTTGTGATTGACGATGACGCCCTCGGCAAGTTTTGCGTCAGGACCGATGATCGCGCCTGCGGCGATGAAGCATCCCGCGCCGATCGCAGCGCCCTTGGCGATGTAGGCCGATGGATGGACGATTGCGGCAAGGATCCCGCCCCCTGCCTTGACGCGCTGGGCTAAGGCTCGCCGTACCCGATTGCGACCAATGGCGATGTGGGTATGCACGCCGCGAACATCCTCGGGAAGCTCGGGCGCGCTGATCTCTTGGCCTTCCCAGACCTGCCCCGAAAGCGCCGTGTCGCCATCGCGCCAGTCGACGCCGACGCCGGGCTCTGCCCGCATCAGAGCATCGAGCACCACCTTGCCGTGCCCGCCCGCTCCAACGAGGATCAACCGCTCAGTAGGCATTGGATTTCGCCAGCAATTCGGGGCCAAGCGGGTAGTCAGCGAGCAGCTGCGCGATCCGTCCGCCAGCTTGCCCGTCGCCATAGAGGTTTGCGCGCTCGAACCGGCCATGCGCGAGCAGTTCGGTTGCCGCATCACGAATGGTCCCGCGTTCGGCCCGCACATGGCGCACGTTAGGTCCGCGCTCGCGCAGGTTCTGGCGTTCGCCGATATCGAGCACCGGAGTGCCAAAGCTCGCCGCTTCGATGATGCCTGCACTGCTGTTTCCGGCTATGAGGTCGCAATGGGCCATGGCGGCGAGGAAATTCGGGCGGGAAAGGTGGGTGAGACATCGCACTTGGCCTGATTGCGCCGCCTGTTCGAGTGCGCTCCGGATCGCACCGGACCCTGCATCGGCATTGGGCATGAGCGCGATTATCTGGCGTTCCGGCGAAGCTAGGCCGCCAAGCACTTCGCGCATCTCATTGCCAGCATCGGCGGCGTTGCGATGGACGGGGTGGAACACAAGCAGGACCACCGGGCGCGCTGCATCGATATTGTGTTGCGCGAAAAACGCGAACCGGTCCATGCTGACATCCTCGACGATCCCGTCCAGGCCCGGCGCGCCCGTCACCTCGATATGCGCGGGCTCTTCGCCCATTCGCACCAGCCGCTCCTTCGAAGCTTCGGTCGCGGTGCAGTGCAAATGCGCCAGCTTGGAAATCGCATGGCGCACTGGTTCGTCGATCGTCCCCGAACGCTCACCGCCATGGACGTGTACGACCGGAAGATTGGCGTGGAGAGCGGCGATCGCGCCCGAAAGCATCTCCCCCCGATCGCCCAGCAAAAGGACGATGTCGGGCCTCGCCTGCTCAAGATGCGCGGTGAAGGCGGCCAGCATCGCGGCCATGTTGCGCGCCATTTGCGCACCGTCGTCCCGCTCCAGCGGCACAGGCACGCGCAGGGCAATGCTGACCCCGCTCTCCTCGATCTCGCGGATAGTCGCGCCGTGCTGCTCGCTCAGATGCATGCCGGTCACCGCAACCGACAGTTCAAGGGCCGGATGCGCATCGATCGCTAGCAAGGTGCGGCGCATTAGCCCGAAATCGGCGCGAGTTCCCGAGATATAAAGGACGCGGCGCATCAGGCGAGGTCACTTTCGCCAAGCACATGCCCTGCGGGAAGATCGCGTGCGACGGTGCGCCCGGCGACCTCTTCGAAACGCTTGGGCGCAAGGCCGGTGCCGGGGCGACGGATCGTAAGGGCGTCAGCGTCCAGTCGCTCGCCTGCTACGACGGCGCGGGCGAGCACCAGCGACCGGCGCGCGGCCTTGCGGGTCTCGCGCTCGCTGGCGCTCGGGATCTTTTCCGGTGAGCCGAGTGCGCATTCGACCGTGCGGATCGCTGCGATCATTGCGGCCAGTGAATCGGGTTCGAGCGAGGCTGCATGATCTGGTCCGGGTAATGTGCGGTCCAGAGTGAAGTGCTTCTCGATCACCCGGGCGCCGCGCGCCGCCGCCGCAATGCTCACCGCAATCCCGGCCGTGTGGTCGGAATAGCCGACGGGGTATTCCATCGCCTCGCGGATCGTGTCCATCGCGCGCAGGTTCACTTCGTCAGGCTCGGCCGGATAGTTCGAGACGCAGTGCAGGATCGTCAGGCGGTCCGGGCCGCGCATGGGCCAGTCTTCTCCCGCCGCCACCTCGATCCAGCCGACCGCTTCGCGCACTTCGGCAAGCGTTCCCATGCCGGTTGAAAGGATCAGCGCAGGTCCCAGCCGGGCAAGCCCTTCGAGGAACGGTTTGTGCGTCAGCTCACCGGAAGGGATCTTGATCCGCGACATGCCGAGATCGACGAGGAAGCGGGCCGCGGCGAGATCGAACGGGGTGGACAGGAACGCAATGCCGCGCGCCTCGCACCGCGCAAACAGCGCCTCATGCATGGCGGGCGACATCTCCAGCGCCTTGAGCATCTCATATTGTCCGCCATTGCCGGTCGCGCGCGACTGATAGGCGGCCTTGGGCGCATCTGCGGTGACGAGTTCAGCGGCGCTGAAGGTCTGAAACTTGACCGCGTCGGCACCGCAATCGGCTGCGACATCGATCATGGTGAGGGCGCGGCCCTCGTCACCATTGTGGTTCACGCCTGCCTCGGCGATGACGAAGATCGCGTCGTCCGCCACGTTCACTCCTGCGCTTCCGGGTTCCAGCCGAGCGTCGCCCGCGTATGGGCAACATCGACTGTGAGATCGCCCAGCAGCTGCTCTGCCATCGCGCCGCGCCCGACACTCGCCAGCGCGCGCTTTAGCAGGCCGGGCGGGAACGGAAAGAGGCGACAGGACACGCCAAGCCGGGCTGCCTCTTCGCGCAGCAGCGCCACGGTGGAAAGCGACGCGCCATCGCTTGCGAGAAAGGTTTGGCCGGGCGCGGCCGGATGGTCGATAGTGGTAGCAATGAGTGACGCAAGATTATCGCGTGATACGAAATCGCGCGCGTTTTCGGTAATGCTTGCGAAGGGCACGGGCACACCACTTGCCAACAGGGCTTGCAAGCGCCCGAGGTTGCCCGGCGCTTCGGGTCCTCGCACCAGCGGTGGGCGAATGACGACGCATTCGAGGCCGGTTTCTCGCATCAAAACCGTCAGACCCTCTTCCGCCTCGTGCTTTGCGACGGCGTAGGGCGAAGCGGGCGCGGGCGGATCGTCGTATCGAAACGGTGTGCCGCGGGTCTGCGTGCCGTTCACCCCGATGCTCGAGATGAATACGAACCGACGCACCCCGGCCTCAGCCGCGCCGCGTGCCAGTGCAAGGGTTGCATCGCGATTGACCGTGCGAAAGACTGCTAGCGGATCGGCGACGTCATCGCTGAGGATATGAGCCCGCGCCGCGCAATGAACCACGCAATCGACGCCAGCGAGCACAGCGGCGCTTCCCACCGGTGCGGCCAGGTCGCCCATCAACAGCTTCCCGGCCCCCTCGGGCACATCGCAAGCTGTATCGCGCAACCCGGCGAAGACTGGGCGCTCGCCTCGCCCCTCCCATCTGAGAAGATGGGCGATGGCCGCTCTGCCCACGAAACCGTTGGCTCCGGTTACGAGCAACGCGCCCCGATCACTCACGGTGCACAGCCTTTGGCGAACTGCGCATGGCGGTGCCCGTCAGTTCTCCCGCTTTCGCCTGCCGTTCTACTAGAAACCGTGCCCCCGCCGCGGAAAGGTGATTATCATCGAGATAGAGAGCGGTGGAATCGCGTATCGAGGCGCACTGGCCGCCTTCGCACAAATATCGTCCGGTGGGCAGAACGGTAATGGCGGGGTCACGCGCGGCAATCTGTGACAGGCGCTTGCCGATGGCGCGTTGGTGGGACCGGTATTCCTCGACAGTCGGCCCGGTGATGCAGGTGGGCTCACACGCCTCGAAGTCTGTTCGCCAGATGTAATGTCCCGCGTCGCGCGGCAGTTCAGGTACGGTTTCCAGCAGCACAACCTGTTTGCCCGCCGCTGCGAGAGCTTGCGCATATTCGCCCAGCCGGTGCCAATAGGCATGTTCTTCGCCGGCCCGAAATTCGCTCGGGTGGCGATAGGCCAGTACGACATGGTCGATCGCCTCGTTCGCTTTGAGCACCCCGATCGCATCGCGCGTCCACCGCGCGCAGCCGGCATTGGCGATCCGGTCGCGCTCGAGCGGGGAGCAGCCGGAAAACGTGAGGTGCAAAACCCCTTCGCCGCGCGGCAGCAGATGTTCGGACAGAGCATGGGCGTAGGCAATCCCGTGGCTGTCTCCCAGAACTGCCCAACTGATCCGCTCCCCGCCATAGGTGCAGCCCTTGCTCGGCGGCAGGTAATGGGTGCCCGATGTATGGCAGGTATCGCGAAAGGGGCTGTAGCTGCGCGTTTCGGCAACCGCGCGGTTGGTTGTCGGATATCGTTGCGGCACACCGTCGGCGAAATGGAGCGCGAGGCCCATGGCGGCAAAGCCAAAGCTACCGGACAGGGCGGCGGCGAAAACGGTTCGCCGCCCCATGCGTTTGCGATCGCGAAAGGGCGTTTCGACATAGCGCCATGTCATCCAGGCCAGTCCTAACGATGCGGCGATCAAACCGGCGATAGCCAGCGCGCCAGGCGAGCCTGCGCCTTCCCCGAGCACGAAAGCGAAGAGCGGCTGGTGCCAGAGATAGGCGCTGTAGGAGATCAGTCCGATCCCGACGGCAGGCGGGCTGGCAAGCACCCGGCCGAGCGGCAGATCGGGCGCGGAGCAGGCGACGATTAGCACGGAGCCGAATACGGGAAGCAGGGCGTTGATGCCCGGGAAAACCGTCTCCTCGTCAAACAGCGCGATGGCCGCGATCAGCAAGAGCGCGCCAAGCATCTCGCCACCTGCGCGCACAGCCCGCGGCCAGCGCGCCGTGTTGAATGCGCGCGGCACCGCTTCTTGTGCGCCAAATGCGAGAAGCGCTCCGGCAAGCAATTCCCATGCGCGGGTGTGCGGCAGGAAGAAATTCGCGGTGGGTGCCGTGCGCTGCGCAAGGACGCTGGCCGCAAACGAAGCCAGAGCGAGCAAAGCGACGCCGACCAGGAGACCGCGCCGCCCCAACCGAGCGCCAACCAGCAGAACGACCGGGAATGCTAGGTAGAATTGCTCCTCGACCGCGAGACTCCACATATGCAGAAGCGGAAGCGCGCCCGTGGCCGGATTGAAGTAGTCGGTCGTGAGGTAGAAATAGATGTTGGACGCGAACGCCATGGTCGCAAACACGCTTTGTCCATACGGCCGCAGCGCGTCGGGTGTCAGCACGAACAGCGCCGCGATAGAGGTAAGGGCAACGACGACAAGAAGGGCGGGCAGCAATCGCCGCGCGCGCCGCTCGTAAAACCCCCCAAACGTGAAGCGCCCCTCACCAATCTCGCGCAGCAGGATCGCGGTTATAAGATAGCCGCTTATGACGAAGAAGACATCGACACCAACGAAGCCGCCGGCAAAGCCGGGCACGCGTGCATGGTACAGGATGACCGCCATCACCGCGACCGCGCGCAGCCCGTCGATCTCGGGGCGATAGCGCATCGCGCTGAATGTCTGGCTCGTCTCCATCATTCGCCGATCTCGCTTTCGCGGTCAGGCGAGTGCGGGGGCAGCCGGACGCCGGGCGCCGGGGTTGCGCGCGAAGATCAGTGCCACCGCAAACCAGATATGGATGATGAACCCGTTGCCGAAGCCGATCGGGGTGTTGATCAGGCTGAAGACGATGCCGGACGTAACCAGCGGTGCGAATAGAAACCACCGCGCATCGTCGCTGCTGCGCACCTTCCAGTATGTGTAGCTGGTGAAATACCCCCAAGCGAAGATAGGCAGGAGCCCGAACCACAGGAAATCGACATAGACCGACCCGAAGGCGGAAGGCAGGAACCCGTAGACATTGAGATCGAGCAGCGCCGTGAAGCGTTCGGCAACGAAACTTCCATCGACCCGGCGCATGACAGCGCTGGCGAGATCAATCCCGTAAATACCCAAGGACGGGTCACCGCTGAAATCGGTGAAGATGATATTGCTCATGACGAGGCCCTGCACGAGGTACCAGATGAACACGAAGATGAGGTAGGTGTTGCCGTCCCCGATGACCGCGCGCACCGTGTTGGCACCATAACCCTGGAAGTCCACGCCCCATACGATGGCGGCCAGCATCATCATCTGATCGACCCCGCCAGCCGCACTCGCCCGCACGATGAAGACCTCGACGAAGTAGTTCATTGCCACCAGCATCATGACCGCCCCGGACGCAAGGATGGCGAATTGGCGAACGGTCAACCGGCGTCGTTTGGGCAGCGCGGCGCGCTCGCGATAGGCGCGCCGCGCGCCGTAACCGATCATCAGGATCACAAGGCCGTAAAGCAACGGCCCGCGCCCGCCCATGACAAGCGACGCGAGCGTGATCGGAAGCAAGCCGAAGATGCCGAGCGTCACGACATTGAAGCGCGGTCGGAACACGATGTCCCGGATCAACCACACGAAGGCGGCTGGGTAGGTCAGGAAGGCGAGTTGGAAGTAGATCGTGCTTTCCGATTCCTGCGCGTAGAGCAGTGCCTGAGCCCGGGCGGAACGGGATTCGTAACTGTCGGAGAGTTCGAGATATTCGCCATTATAGAATTCAATCATCATCATGATGAGCGCAAAACCGATGACGCCCATCAAGACCCGATCGGTCCACGTGAGGTCGGGCGCGGTAACCGGTCCGGACGGCACCGATATGCGAGCAAACCGCGGCCGAATGAGCGCGCCGATGCAGAAAGTCCCGATAAATAGCGCCAGAACCAGAAAACCGTAGGTGGTCATCGTCCGGCCAACGAGCTGGAACGGCAGCAGGTAGAACGCCGCAATACACACGGTCCATACCAGCACCATCAAAAGCGCGGGGTGAATTCGCATATCGCCTTGCGCGCCCTTCAGCCCAGGACGCAGGTCAGTACGCGGCGCTCGCCCGCTTCGACCATTCCGCCGCGATGGATGCCCTTGGTGTCGAACAGGACGATCGATCCGCGCGGGGCGGTGATGCGCCAGGCATGGGCAAGGCACGCCTTCGACAGCGCGTCTTCGGGCACGAGGTCGTTCCCAAACGTACCTTTCTGCTGGGCCCAGGCGGGCAGGCTGGCGAACAGGTGGCGGATTTCGGGCCGGGTATCGCTCAGGAAGTGATCGTTGGCTTCGCAAATCCAGTCATCGAGGCGCGAGATCGGCATGGCTTGAGAGCCGACCACATATTCGAATGGTCCGTTTTCCGATCCGACATCGCTGCAATAGATGATCGCCTTGAGGTCTCCGCCTGAAGCATCGCGGTGAAAATAAGCGGTGTCGGGTAGACGCTCGGCCGCGGTGTCATCGGCCACGCGAGCCCAGAAATCGTCAGTGACATCGTTGATCTGCGGATTGATGTCGACAACTTGCGGTGTGCGAGCAAGATGGACACTGGCGGCGGCCATGATCCCGGCCTCGGTAAGGATCTGCTCGGTCAGGCGATACAGGGCGGCATTGCGCGCCCGGTCCGTCGTCCCGCGCGAATCGCCAAAAGCGCGGCGTCCTTCCGCCGACGCACGTCGCGCCTCTTCCAGAGCTAAGAAGAATGGAGCGGCAGCGCGATCCAGCGCCTCCATGCGGTTATCGGGCATGGTGACTACGGCTATGCCATAGCGCTCCAGGCTGCCGCGCGCTTCGGCTCTGGCCACTGGATCCGTCGGCTCGACCCGCGACCTCGATCGCCCCATCATATTGCGCAGCGCGGCGCCCGCCAATGCAAACCCGCCCGCATTGCGCCGATCGTTCGGGATCATCTCATAGCGCATCGCACGCTTCGCCAGGACGGTCGCGAAAGAATGCGCGAAGATCCATAGTGCGCGCGCCCGGTCTGACAATGACACGCCGCCGGGTGGGAGTGCATAGGCTGCGCGCGCTTTGTAATCGATCCGCCAGTCGGCCCAGCGCGCGACGAAGGGATTGCTGCCGTCAGCAGCGATCGCGGGCGCAAGAGGTTGGTAAGAAGACATGTCAGGATCTCGCGCCGCTCCCGTGCGCTGCAATGCATGTCTATCTGCCGTATTGGGTGAACTCAAGGCTCCACCTCGTTCAGCTCCAGCCTGATACGCGCCATGGCCCCTGATGGACCGCGCGTGTCGGCTTGCAATTGCAACACCCAGCGTTGAACCGCGCAACCGGTCTGCGGGAGCACGAGCCGCATGGGCGCAGGTCCGTCATCCAGTTCGGTCCATTCCGCTTCACGCAGCATCTCCCATGCCCCGGTCCGGCGGCAGGCGACCTGCCAGCGCCACAAGAGCTCGGCATCGTCGGAAACCGAAATATCGGTTGCAAGCGCGTAGCTGCCCGCGTCCAGTGCCGTGACCCGTTCGAGAACATCGACCTGCGTGTCACCATAGAGATCGACCTCGACCGCGCCATCCTCGCCCAACTGAGCAAACGCGCGAGGTTCTTCGGCAAGACGCCAGGTAAGCGGAGCTGTCGCATTCGAGACATTGCCGGCACGAGGCGCGAAGGTTGTCAATCCCGCAAGGGCAAGACCGCTTTGCGAAGCCAGTCGCTGGCTCGCGGCGAGTTCTCCTTCGAAGGCCAGGCGTCCGGTCAACTTCGCCAGGTCATCGGGCAAAAGCGTGCCCGCCGGATCGTCGAGCGCGAGGACGAGATCGCCGACCCGCGCAATCGCCGGCGCCTGATCGATCGCGACGGAAAGGAAGGTTGCAAGCCATCGGCGCCCTTCGAGATCGGCGAACAGCACGCGCGCTTGTGGCAAATCCAGGAGTGCGACCAGTTGCGGCATGATCGCCACCGCCTCGCGCTCGCTCACGGTAAAAAGGCGGTCGAAATGCACCATTGCCTGAGGAATATCGGCTGCCTGAAGCGCGGTGGTCGCGAGATCGAGCTGCGCCACCCGGTCGCGCCGCGTCACCGCCTCGGCAAGGCGCAGGCGCTCGGGTTTGCGGGTCGCGCCGGGCCGAAAGCCCGCGATGCCACCCAATTGCCGGATCGCGACTGGATTGAGCGGATCGCTGCGAAGTGCCTCGCGCGCGGTGAAGGCGATATCGTCGGGCGCGGGCATGTCGGCGCCGGGCACACCCGCCAGGCGTTCGCTGCGCTGCACCCGAAGCCCTGGATCGTCGAGCAGGGTGGCGGGCGCGGAGAGGGTTGAGACCCGCTCGAAATAATGCGTCGCGAACGCGTCGAACGCTGCAAGAGCGCTCAGCGCGCCAAACAACAGGGCCATGATCAGCGAGCGGATGGGCCAGGGTTCGTGGGAGCGAGCGGGCATGGCAAGATGACGGTCCAGGCTAGACGCTGGCGCTCGGTGGACGCCGTCGCTTCTTCAGGGAATGCGCCGGGTCAGGCAGCCTCGTCGGCCCGGTCGCGGCCATAGCCGTAGCCATAACCATAGCCGTAGCCGTAACCCGACTTCTCGAAATCGA
>JAZBPE010000211.1:0-12242 GCA_036353345.1 Erythrobacter sp.
AAGAGCGGTTGGGTTGGCTCGGAATATCGTTCAAACGTTTTGAGAAAAGCGATTTCCCAGAAGATCTTCCCGTCGGTGATATCAATGGACTGTTTCTGAAAGGTGGCAAATAATGGATCGCGACGTCTTTCTCTCTCTGCTCGCGCTTGATAGCTACAATCCCGGTTACGGTTCATCGGTCGGGAACTTGCCCGAGAGCGGAAAAATCGGCACTGCGATGGTGCGTGCCTTTAAACCTGGCGAACAGGAGGGATGGCAGACAGCAGGCTTTTATGGCATCGCATACGACTGGAACGGCGAAACGGTAATCTCCTATCGCGGCACGAGCTTCAACGACGGTTTCAGCGAGGAGACACTGCTCGATGCGGCAACCGGGTGGATTGTAGGCGCTGGGCTGACCGGCTCGCTTCTCGAAGCAATTGACGGTGTTCTATCCTGGCCTTTGCCAATTGACCCGCTTGACGCTCTGGGGATCAAGGGTGCCAGCCAGGCGCGGCTCGCCATCGACTTCTACGAAGACCTACAGGGCGATTCCGTTTTCGAAGGCGTGGCATCCACCAACGATCCAGCAGGAGCCAAGCCGATCGTCACCACCGACACCCAAAGCACCCGCTACGCCATCTCCTTCGCCCGTGCCCGCTGCGCCTTGCGCGCAATCCCGCTCAGGCCCTTGGTCAGCTGGAAAAGCCCGTTCAGGCGGCTTTGCGGGTCGCCCCATGGGCGGTTTATCACTAGCTTCATGTCGGGGCGAAGCTTGGCGGTGCCCTCGCGGCTCTGGTTCAGCTTGTCGACATAGGCGATGAGGCCCGGGCCGTCGGGGAAATCGTCCTTGTGGAACGTTACCAGCGTGCCGCGCGCGCCGACATCCATCTTGGCGATATGGGCCTCGATCGCCTGGTGCTTGATCTCGATCAGGCGGATGAGGTTCTTCGTCGGCTGCGGCAATTCGCCGAAGCGATCGATCATTTCCGCCGCCAGACTTTCGATCTCGTCCTTGTCCTGCGCCTGATTGAGCCGGCGGTAGAGCGCCATGCGAACCGCGAGATCGGGGACGTAATCCTCGGGGATCATGATCGGGGCATCCACCGTGATCTGCGGACTGAGAGTATCACGGGGCTTTTCAAGGCCCATCTCACCCGCCTTTGCCGCCAGGATCGCGTCTTCCAGCATCGACTGATAAAGCTCGAAGCCGACCTCACGGATATGGCCCGACTGCTCATCGCCAAGCAGATTACCCGCCCCGCGAATGTCGAGATCGTGACTGGCGAGCTGGAATCCCGCGCCGAGGCTATCGAGGTCGCTCAGTACCTTGAGGCGCTTCTCCGCAACCTCGGAGAGTTGCGTGTCTTTTTCGTAAGTCAAATAGGCATAAGCGCGCAGCTTTGCCCGGCCCACCCGGCCGCGCAACTGGTAGAGCTGAGCAAGGCCGAACCGGTCGGCGCGGTGAATGATGATGGTGTTCGCGCTTGGCAGGTCCAGGCCGGACTCGATAATGGTGGTGGACAGCAGAACTTCGTATTTGCCTTCGTAAAAAGCGCTCATGCGCTCTTCGATCTCGCCTGCACCCATCTGCCCATGGGCCGAGATCGCCTTTATTTCCGGTACGTTTTCGTGCAGCCATTCCTCAACCGCTGCCATGTCGGAGATGCGCGGCACGACGATGAAGCTCTGTCCGCCACGGTGATGTTCGCGCAGCAGCGCCTCGCGTATCACCATATCGTCCCACTCCATCACGTAGGTGCGCACCGCGAGGCGATCGACCGGCGGTGTCTGGATGGTGGAGAGCTCGCGCAGGCCCGTCATCGCCATTTGCAGCGTGCGCGGGATCGGGGTGGCGGTAAGCGTCAGCATATGCACGTCGGCGCGAAGCTGTTTGAGCTTTTCCTTGTGGGTCACGCCGAAGCGCTGCTCCTCATCGACGATGACCAGGCCGAGGTTTTTGAACTCGGTGGACTTGGAGAGGATTGCGTGGGTCCCGATCACGAGATCGACCGTTCCATCAGCAAGACCTTTACGCGTTTCGGCCGCTTCCTTGGAGGATACGAGCCGTGAGAGCCGGCCGACCTTGAGGGGAAATCCGGAAAAACGTTCGTCGAAGTTCTGGTAATGCTGGCGGGCAAGCAGGGTTGTGGGCGCGACCATCGCAACCTGCTGCCCGCTCATCGCTGCGACGAAAGCGGCGCGCAAAGCCACCTCGGTCTTGCCAAAGCCAACATCGCCGCACACCAGCCGGTCCATCGGGCGTCCGCTTTCAAGGTCGCGCAAAACATCGGCGATGGCCGCGTCCTGATCGTCGGTTTCCTCCCACGGGAAGCGATCGACGAACTGATTGAAGCTGGCTTCCTCTGCTTCGAAGACCGGCGCTTTCTTGAGCGCACGTTCAGCGGCGACCTTCATCAGCTCGCCCGCGATTGCGGTGATCCGTTCCTTCAGTCGCGAACGGCGTTTTTGCCAGGCCTCGCCGCCGAGGCGATCGAGCGGGACGGCGTCTTCGGACGAGCCGTAGCGCGACAGGACGTCGATATTCTCGACCGGGATGAACAGCTTGTCGCCGCCTGAATATTCCAGCGCCACGCAATCATGCTTGCTCTTGCCGACGGCGATGGGGTCGAGGCCGAGATATTTGCCAATCCCGTGCTCGACATGAACCACAAGGTCACCGCGGGCGAGCGCCTGCAATTCTGCGAGAAAGGCGTCAGAATCCTTGCGCTTCTTGCGCCTTCGGACCAACCGATCACCCAGCACGTCCTGCTCGGTCAGCAGTTCGAGCTCATCGTTTGCGAAACCCGATTCAAGCGGGAGCACCATTGCCGCGGTGGTCACCTTGCCACCTTTGGCACTGGCTAGCCCCAAGGCTTCCTGCCAGTTCTGCGCGATGGCGGTGGGCGCGCCGCCTTCTTCGAGGATAGAGGCAATCCGCTTGGCGCTGCCGGTCGAGTAGGCGGCGAACAGGGGTTTGCGACCCGACTTGGCTATCGCCTTCAGGTGCGATGCGGCCGCTTCGTAAACATTGTCGCCACGCGCGCGCTCGGGGGTGAAATCGCGGGCGGCGCGAAACCCGAAATCGACCGCCGCTTCACCTTCGGGGGCCGCAAAGACGCTTGCCCGGTGGGCGGCAACCGCGGCGAGTGCGTCCGTGAACTCCGCTTCGGCAAGATAGAGCGCTTCTGTCGAAAGCGGGCGGTAGGATCCGGTCTTTTCCGACCCGGCGCGGGTGCGCTGTTCGTGATAGTCGCCGATGTCCGACCAGCGCTCTTGCGCAGCAGCAATCGCGGCCTGATCGATCACCACCGTATCATCCTTGGCAAAGTGATCGAACAGGGTTGCCAGCTTCTCTTCGAACAGCGGCAGCCAGTGTTCCATGCCAGCCAGCCGCCGCCCGTTGCTCACCGCCTCGTAGAGCGGATCCTGCGTCGCGTTGGCGCCGAACTTCTCGCGATAGCGCGAGCGGAACCGCTTGATCGTATCCTCATCCAGCAGCGCCTCGGATGCGGGAAGCAGCAAGTGGCTGTCGAGCGTGCCGGTTGTTCGCTGGGTCGAAGGGTCGAATAGGCGCATGCTTTCCAGCTCATCGCCAAAGAAATCGAGCCGCAGGCCTTCGTCGAGCGAAGAGGGGAAGACATCGACGATCGATCCGCGCACCGCGAATTCGCCATGATCGATCACCGTGTCCGTGCGCGAATAGCCCTGCCGCGTCAGCAGCGCGGAAAGGCTTTCATGGCCAATCGTAGTGCCCGGCTTGAACTCACGCACGCTTTCGCGAATGCGGAACGGGGTGATGACCCGTTGGAGCGCGGCATTCGCAGTCGTGACGAGAAGTTGCGGCCCGTCGGCGCTGCTTTGCAGACGAAAAAGCGCGGACAGGCGCGCGGCGCTGATAGCCAGTGCGGGACTGGCGCGGTCATAGGGCAGGCAGTCCCAGGCAGGCAGCTCCAGCACCTCGATCTCCGGGGCGAAGAAGCGCGCGGCATCCGCGACGCTACGCATGCCGGCATCGTCCGCCGCGATGAAGATTGCGCGCCGCTTGCTCGCGCGGGCAAGGTCGCTCATTACCAGCGGCTGTGCCCCGCGCGGCAGGGAAGCGAGTGTCAGCGGCGCTTTTGCCGCCAGGATACGATTAAGGTCGGGCATGTGCTCAGTTAAAGGACCAGGCGGTGCTGGCGTTCCCATCAGATGGATCTGCGGCAGAACGTCAGCGTTTGACCTCGACATAATCGAGCCGCTGCATCCGTTCGATGAGCGAGCCTTGAAACCGTTCGGGTACGGCCTGCGTGCCTAGGCCCCAGGCCATGATATCGACATCGTCTTCGGCCAGCAGGTCTTCGAACCAGGCGATCTCTGTCTCGTTCCATTCGGCGTGATATCGGTCGAAGAACCCGCCGATCATATAGTCGGCCTCGCGCGTGCCGCGATGCCATGCGCGAAACTTCGCGCGGGCGAGGCGGGTCTGGTGGCTCGGCATATCCGTCATTCGCGTCGCGGTAAGACACTCGCCTGATGGGTGCAAGGCGGTATAGGGCCTTTCGCGATGCGTCCTGACATTCTCAATCCGCTATTTGCCGAAAGCGAGACGCTCGATGGCGTCGGGCCGAAAATCGCCAAGCCGCTCGGCAGGCTCAAGCTTACGCGGGTGCGCGATATCGCTTATCACTTGCCCGAACGGTTCGTGACGCGGCGCGCGATTGTCGATCTGGATGACGGTGGCGAGGGCGAGCAGGTCATCGTCAAGCTCACGCCGACCGAACATCGCAGCCCACGCAATCCGGGGCGCGGGCCGTATCAGGTGTTCGCGCAGGACACCGCCGGCAATGTCTGCACGCTCACCTATTTCGGGCGCGCTTCCTATACCGCAAAGAAGCAGCTGCCGGTCGGTGAAGCGCGCTGGATTGCCGGCCGGCTCGACCGGTATGGCGATATGCTTCAGATTGTCCATCCAGATCATGTCGAAAAGGAGAGCGCAGGTCATCTCGAGCGGCTGTGCGAGCCGGTCTACGCGCTCGCGGAAGGGCTGACCCAGCCGAAGCTATCCGGGCTGGCGGCACAGGTTCTCGAACGGTTGCCGGACCTGCCCGAATGGATCGAACCGGGCCAGCTTGCGCGCGAGGATTGGCCGAGCTGGGTCGAAGCGCTGCGGCTTGCGCACCATAAACCGGATGTACGCGCGCGCGATCGGCTCGCTTATGATGAACTGCTCGCCAACAGTCTGGCGCTGCTGCTGGTCAAGGCGGAAGGGCGGCGGCGCAAGGGGCGCGCGTTGATCGGCGACAATTCGCGGCGTGCGCGTCTGACGCTGCCTTTCGAGAAAACGCGCGCACAGCAACGCTCCATTGCCGAGATCGAGGACGATCTACGACAGGAAGCGCCGATGTTGCGTCTGCTTCAGGGCGATGTCGGCGCGGGCAAGACAGTGGTCGCGCTCGAAGCGATGCTGATCGCGGTCGAAGCGGGCGCGCAGGCCGCGCTGCTCGCACCGACCGAAATCCTCGCGCGCCAGCATTTCGCGACGCTGCGCAGCCTGACCGCGCCGACCGGCGTCGAGGTCGCATTGCTTACCGGCCGCGCGACCGGACGCGAGCGTGAGGGGCTGTTGATGGGGCTTCTCGATGGCTCGATCGACCTGGTTGTGGGCACCCATTCGCTGTTTCAGGACAGTGTGCACTATCGTGATCTGGGCCTGGTCGTGATCGACGAGCAGCATCGCTTCGGCGTCGCCCAGCGCCTGGCTCTTGCAGCAAAGGGCAAGCGCGCGCCCCATACGCTCGCGATGACAGCAACCCCGATCCCGCGCAGCCTGACGCTGGCGCAATATGGCGAAATGGATGTGAGTCGCCTCGACGAACTACCCCCCGGCAGGCAACCGATCGACACCCGTGTTGTCGCGCAGGAGCGGATGGAGGACGTGGTCGCCGGGGTCGCCCGTCATCTGGAGAGTGGTCAGCAGGCCTACTGGGTCTGCCCGATGGTGCGTGACAGCGAAACCGCCGATATCGCCGCCGCCGAAGCACGCCACGCCGCGCTGACCGAGCGGTTCGGGGAGAACGTGGTGCTGGTACACGGCCAACTGAGGCCAGAGGTGAAGGATGCCAATATGGAGCGCTTCGCCAGCGGTGCTGCACGCCTCCTTGTCGCAACCACCGTCATCGAGGTTGGCGTTGATGTCCCGGCGGCAACGCTCATGGTGATCGAACAGGCAGAGCGCTTCGGCCTCGCTCAGCTTCACCAGCTACGCGGGCGGGTGGGGCGCGGCTCGGAGAAATCGGTTTGTCTGCTACTGCGCGGGGATGCGCTGTCCGAAACCGGGAAGAAGCGCTTGGCTCTGATGCGCGAAACGCAGGACGGCTTTCGCATTGCCGAGGAGGATCTGGAGCTGCGCGGCGGGGGCGAGCTGCTCGGCACGCGCCAGTCGGGTGAGGCTGCGTTTCGTATCGCCGATCTTGAGCAAGTGCAGCGCCTGCTCCCGGTCGCCCATGCCGATGCGCGGTTATTGATCGATCGCGATGGAGGGCTGATGTCGGAACGCGGAGAGGCGGCGCGGATCCTCCTCTATCTGTTCGAGCGGGATTGGGGCGTGCAGTTGCTGCGCGGTGGCTAGCAGTGGTTAGCGTTGGCGGCTGAAATCCGCGTTGGCACCGTCTTTCTGAAAACGGTGCACCATCGCTTTGACCGCTTCGTCAATCTGTGCCCACGCCGCTTCGAAATCGGCCAGATCGCCGTGATAGGGGTCGGGCACCGCTTCGCCCGCGTGGCCCTCGACCGCGTCCATCAGCAAGGCTACCCGCGCCGTTCCATGACGCGGCTGGCGCGCGCGAATGCCTTCCATGTTCGCCCGGTCGAGCGCGAAGATGTGGGTGAAGTCCTGGAAGTCAGCGGTCGTTAACTGCCGTCCGACCAGTTTGGCGATATCGACCCCGTGTGATTGCGCGGTCAAGATGGCGCGCGGGTCGGGCGGATCGCCAATGTGGTAGGACGCCGTGCCAGCCGAAGCTGCTTTTGCGTCAAGTCCCGCTTCGTTCGCGGCGGCGAAAAACGCGCCTTGGGCCATGGGCGAGCGACAGATATTGCCGAGGCATACGAACAACACACCTACCTGAGATGCGGCCTCTATGCTTTTAGCTGTCCCCGACATACAGTTAGGTCTATGCATTGCGACCTTTGCAACGCAAGGCCGATAAACCTTCAAAAGGGACCAATACCCTATGCGACTATGGTTAATCGCAAGCTTCCTTACAGCCGTACCCTGCGCCGCTTTGGCTGGCCCGGTCGAAGACTATGAAGCTTTGCGCGAGGCGGTGTGGGAGGCGACGCTCGATGCATCGCCGACGCTCGCGACCAGCGTGGGTGATCGGCGCGGCGATGGCCGGCTTGGTGACCTGTCGCTCGCCGAGTACGATCGTCAGATTGAGGAAACACGCGGTTTCCTCGCGCGGTTGCAGGCCATTGATGCCGATCAGCTACCGGTCGATTTGCAGATCGATTACGCGGTGCTGCAGGCAAGCTTTGAAGATGCGTTAGATGCGAGCGCGCATGATCACACCCGCTATATTCTCTTCACCAATCGCGGCGGCTGGTTCACCGGCTTCGATTCGCTGCCCTATCGCTCACCCTTCTTCACGCTCGCGGATTACGATAGCTATATCGGGCGGCTCGAAGCGTTTTCCGCGGTGAACGCGCAAGGCATCGCGCGCAGTCGGGAGGCCGTCGCGCGCGGGCTTACCCAGCCGTGCGAGCCGATGGAGCAATTTGAAACCCGCGTCGCGCGCTCGATCGTGGAGGAGCCGGAAGATTCGCCGCTATGGCGACCCTTCATGTCCGAACGCCCTGCCGCAATCGACGAGCGCGAATGGGAAGCGCTAAAGGCCCGTGCGGCCACCGCAATACGCTCGTCAGTTGTCCCCGCTTACGAGGAATTTCTTGCCTTCTATATCGAGGATTACGCCCCCAATTGTCGCCGCGGCGCGCCCGGCGTGTCGGAGACGCCCGGAGGCGCTGCCTATTACGATCATCGCGTGGCGAGCTTCACCACCACCGACATGGGTGCCAACGAGATACATCAGCTCGGCCTGTCCGAGGTCGGACGGATCCGCACCGAAATGGAGGCAGTTGCGGCGGAGGCAGGCTTCGAGACGCGCGAAGCCTTCATCGAGCATCTACGCACCGATCCGCGCTATTACATGACCGATGCGAATGAATATGTCGCCCATGTCGCCGCGCTCGCCAAGCGGATCGACGGTTACATGCCACGGCTCTTCGGCCGGTTGCCGCGCCAGCCCTATACGGTCGAGCCGATCCCTGCTGCGGACGCCCCGGGCAATACGACCGCCTATTATGAGCCAGGTAGCCTCGAAGCTGGGGTAGCCGGCATCTACCGGATCAACACCACCGAACTCGACCAGCGGCCCCTGTGGGAACTGCCCGCACTTGGCGTGCACGAAGCAGTACCAGGTCACCATCACCAAATCGCACTTCAGCAGGAGCTCGATATTCATCCCCTGCGCGCTAATGGCACGTTCTTCACCGCCTTCGTTGAAGGGTGGGGGCTGTATTCAGAGCGGCTCGGGCTCGAGATGGGGCTTTACGATACGCCCGCAAAGCAGATGGGACGCCTCTCCTACGAGATGTGGCGCGCAGCGCGGCTGGTGGTAGATACCGGTATTCATTCCAAGGGCTGGTCCAAACAACGCGCGGTCGATTTCATGCTCGACAACACTGCGCTGACGCCCGGTAATGTGGACGCCGAGGTGAACCGCTACATGACATGGCCAGGCCAGGCGCTTGCCTACAAGATCGGCGAACTGAAGATCCGGGAGTTGCGCAGCCGCGCGCAGACTGCCCTTGGTAGCGAGTTCGACTTGCGCGCTTTTCACGATGCAGTGCTGGAAAACGGTGCGATCCCGCTATCCGTATTGGAAGCGCATATCGATCGCTGGATCGAAGGCCAGCGAGAGGAGAGCTAAACCGCCTCGCCGATCGGGAATGGCTGGGTTTCGGAAAGCACCTCCTCGGTAATCCGGCGAATGTTGACCTTCGCCTTGAGCCGCGCGCCAAGCAGCGCAATGCCGGACACCTTGCGCTGCACGAACAGCGTCTCGACCGGGGGGAAGGCCCAGGTATCCTTGTCCTGCGCAATGGCATAACCTTCTTCGCGCAGGAGCGGAATGAAGGCGCGGTTGCCGAAATCGAAGGGCGCATCCTCGCGCATCTCGTTGATCACGATGTCGATCATGCGATCGACCCGTTCTGGGTGTTTTTCGGCGACGATCGGCATCATGAAACCGGCATTGATCGTCGCCTCGCGCACCTCGTCGCGGTTGCCCTGGAGCCCCGCGATCAGCATCTCGCGATAGCCGTTGGCGACCGCCGGATCGACCGGACGGCAAGCGCCGAAATCGAGCAACACGATCTCCCCTGTCGCCGGGCGATAACGGAAGTTGGCGAAATTGGGATCGGTCTGCATGACGCCAAAATCGAACAATTCGCGCGTGACCAGTCGCAAAAGGCGAGCAAAAGCTTCGTTGCGGCGTTCTTCCGGTTCTTGCGCCAGCGTTTCGATGCTGACACCCTCCTCGAAACTCATCGCGAGGATCGAACCTGTGGTGAAATCTTCGTACAAGCGTGGGACGATGAAGCCGTCAGTGTCTGCCAGACGCTCGCGATACAGCGCCATCTGTTCGCCTTCGCGCACGTAATCCGCTTCTTCGTGCAGCTGTTTCTTTGCGACCGAAAGCAGCTTGTCGATCTCAAGCTCGGGCGGCGCGAAACCGGCAACGCGCAGCAGCGTCATCACATTATCGACATCGCTGTCGATGCTGCGCGCAACGCCGGGATATTGCACCTTGATCGCCAGTTCCTGCCCGTCGCGGGTCAAAGCCTTGTGCACCTGGCCGATGCTGGCCGCCGCAATGGGGCGCGGGTTAAACCAGCGAAAGCGCTTGCGCCAATCGTTGCCCCATTCCGCCTTGAGCACCTGATCGAGTTGGCGGGTCGGCATGAAATTTGCCTGATCGCGTAGCTGCGCAAGTATGGTCGAGAGTTCAGGCGGCAGGTAATCGCCCGCATCCAGGCTGATCATCTGCCCCATCTTCATCGCCGCACCGCGCAGGTGTGAAAGACGATCGGTCATGCGCTGAACATTGCCGGGCGTGAGGACGAGGTCGCGGGGGGAAATCCGCTCCCCACTCGCCAATCGCCGGGCGCCTTCCGCCGCCATTCCGCCTGCTACTCCGCCGACCAGCCGCCCGAACGTCCCGAACCGCGCGACCCGTCCGGAAGGCACCGCGCGCTGACGGGCGCGATCCTCGGGGCGGTCGCGAAACTCGTGTTCGTCACTTTCTTCGCTCATCGGCCAGGTCCCATCGTCGCGTGTGCGATCAAAATCGTCTCGGTCCCTTATCAACCAAAACGACAAAGGCCCGGGTTAAATCCCGAGCCTCAGCCGCTTGACCGTTAGGTCGGTTTATATTGATGCTGGATCAAGCGATACTGCGCGTCCCACCTGCAATGTAATTCACATAAATTGCGTGAATCAGGCCGGGAACAAAGAACAGAAGTGTCAAAACCAGGTTGATCCAGAAGTCGGTGCTGAGCCCCTTCTTCAATGCCACGCCAAGCGGCGGGATGAGAATCGTGGCGATAAGCGTGATTAGTCCGAGCATGTTCGTGGTCCTTCAGTTGGTTTGGAGTGGGAATTAAACGCTTCCTCACCTCTTGCCTAACTAACTCTAAAACCTGTTCGATGGTTCCAAGAATCTTAAGTGCGTTCTTGGTGGCTAGCGCTGGCTGATACATAGCCTTCCATCGACCGGCAGGCACCGGCCGGTGATATGGGCACTATGAGGCAAAAAACACTGCGAGGCTTCCAGCCCTTCGAGATCGCACATGCGGCGCAGCGGCACGCGCCCCGCGATCCATTCGCCAAAGCGCGGATCGGCAGCAGCGGTCAGCTCGATCTCGTAAAGGCCGAACAGCAGCGCATTGGCGGTTATGCGATGGCGCGCGAGTTCGAACCCGGCAGCACGGGTTAGGGCATTGAGCAAAGCCTTGGACGCGGCATAATCCGCGCTCTTGTTCACTCC
This sequence comes from Erythrobacter sp., assembly GCA_036353345.1. Classification (GTDB taxonomy): domain Bacteria; phylum Pseudomonadota; class Alphaproteobacteria; order Sphingomonadales; family Sphingomonadaceae; genus Erythrobacter. The sequence continues at coordinate 11,073 of JAZBPE010000211.1, forward strand.
CATGATCGATTGGTCGGAGGAGGTCGCGATCAGCTTCCCGCCGCCATCGCCGGTTTTGGCGCGAGCGATCATGTGGCACGTCACGTGCTTGTACGTCGGTGCGACACCGCGCGTGTTGACTGCCTGCGCTGTGTCTCAGCCTTCGGGTGTGATTTCGACAATTGGCTCGCCCGTGCCGCTGCGCCCCGCATTCGCGAACCAGACATCCACCCGGCCGAACATTTCGAGCGTACGCGCCATCGCAGTCTCGATCCTACGTTCGTCGGCAACGTCGCAGGGCAGGGCAATGACCTCGCCTGAGCCGAGCGCGCGTCACGTATTTTGCGCAGCCGCGTTCTTGTCCCCATCGCGCGCCCAGATTGCGACGTGCGCGCCTGCTTTTGCAAGAACGCTCGCCATGGCAAGACCGATGCCTCTGTTTGCGCCGGTGATGACCACCGCGCTGTTTGATGGATCGAACAGGTTCATCGTTCGAAGCGTGGTGCACGGCAGCGGTTCTCGCAAGATCAGTTACGTGCGGTAGCATTCACCACAACGGGAACTCCCACGTGCGCGGCGCGCTTTCGTTCATGTGGACGGACCTCCCTTTAACGCAAACCGGACGTTGACCCCGGCAGCTCGCTGGCTGGGCTACGCCGGCGTAATACCCCAGCTTATATGCGTAGTACTTGCCGCGAGCGAGCATATCTATGCGTATACCGCCCTGGCGGGTGGGTTCGCCTATGCTGCCGCCATATTCAGCTTCCTTGGCGGCGTGTGGTGGGGGCAGGCTCTGACCAGCGGCAGGTATGCGGGGCATGCGGGCGCGGGCACCTATCTGGTAGCGGTGCTGCCAAGCTTGGTCGCTGTCGCGCTGTTTCTGCCTTGGAGCTTTGGATGGGACTGGCCCGGTCCGGCGCTCCTATATCTGGGCGCCTTCATTCTGCTGTCGCCACTGGTGGACCGAGCGCTTGGCTTTGCCGCCGGGGATTTTCTGAAACTGCGCGTCCAGCTTTCCGCGATGCTCGGGTCGCTCACGATCACGTTGGGATTAATTGCCGAACGGATCGTATGACCCGACGTACCTTGGCAAAACGCTACATCCCGGCGACGCTGCCCACAAGCTTTTCGCCGGAAACTCAGACCCCCGATGAGTTCCTCCAGCCGAAAATGGTCGGGGAGAGAGGATTC
>JAZBPE010000212.1:0-2301 GCA_036353345.1 Erythrobacter sp.
CGTTCTGCGCATCGGCTTTGGCCGGGACCGGGCCCGCCACCCTTTGCGCGCAAGCCTCACGGATGCCGCGATCATGGCGGCGCTGGTGTTCGGCCTGCCGCTTTATCTCGGTCTGTCCTGGCCTCAGTTTGCCCGGCAAACCCCCGACCTCACGGCCTGGATCGTCGCCATGGGTGTGCTCACCGTGATTGCCGGCACGATAAGGTTCCTTCGCAGACCGGGACGCGATGTAGGATGAAGCAATCATGCAAGCCCGAGTCCCAAAGCGCACCGCAGCCGCGCCCACAACGAGAATTCGAGGAAAAGACATGACGCAAGAAGCCATTACGATCCGCCGCTACCAGCCCTCCGATGCCGAGGCTGTCATCGCGATCTGGGAGGCGGCCAATGCGCTCGCACACCCCTTTCTGAGCCAAGACTTCGTCGACACCGTTCGGGCCGACATGCGCGCGGTCTATCTGCCCAATGCCGAGACTTGGATCGCGGAGCGTGACGGTCGACCGGTGGGATTCATCGCCATGATCGGGACCGAAATCGGCGGCCTCTTCCTCGACCCACGGCATCACGGGAAAGGCTTTGGCCGGGCAATGGTGGATACCGTGGTCGCCGAAAAGGGGTCCTTGCAGGTCGAGGTGTTCGCCAACAATCGCATCGGCCGGGCGTTCTACGACGGCTTCGGATTCGTGCCGGTCGATGAATACGTGCACAAGCAATCTGGACAGGTCACGATCAGAATGGGAATGCCCGGGGCATTGAAAGCTCAAGAATGATGCGGGTTGGTACGGCAATGTCATCCCAAAACGCCGCCGAGCGCCTGTCTTTTCACGGGGCAGGGTAGCGGCACGTATCTCGTGTGCGTATAGTGTGCACTGCGGGTCGGTCCTGAATGCTGACGGCCCCAAGGAGATCGCTGAATGCCCTTGAACGCAGCCACCGAGGCAGCGCGCCTATCTTCTGCGCCGATGATGGATGGTGGCTATTTGCTCGAGGTTTGAGAGACTTGCGCGTCGTCATGTGCAGCCCATGTTTATATTGCGATCGCGGGATTTCGCGGAAAATAGAAGACTTGCCCCTTTAAGCGCGTTTCTCCCTAAACTCGATCTCTGATCCAGTTGCGTTTCGCGGTAGATTTGGGCTCCGCGCCTCACTGCTGCGGGTGAGTACGGAAAGGGCTGTTCCGCGTAAGCGTTCTCTTTAGCGGTGCTTTGTGAGATCATTTAAGGTCATACCTCGATAATATTCGTCATGAAGGCAGAAGAGGAGGAGGGCGAGTGATGCCGAAGGTCGACATACCTTCCGTTCCTGTCCAAAAGGGAACTGGATATCCCGCCGAGTTTCGGGCCGTCAGCGCGGATAGGATGCGTCAGCGCCTCGGCGACGTCGGCGGCCTTACAGCGTTCGGGGTCAATCTCACGCGGCTGCCGCCCAGCATCTCGTCATATGCCGCGATCTTCACGAGAGTGGCGGCGACCCGCGCGAGATCCGGGTCCAGCGTCACGAAGGCATCGGCTTGCAGCTTCGTCAGTGCCACATACTCCGCGGTAAACGTGTCGTCCCAGCCGAGCTGTTCGGCGAAATTCCATGCGAAGTTCTGCAGCACCCTGTCCCCGAGCAGGCGGATGTTGAGTGCCCGCATGTGATCAAGCTGCGCCCTTGCCTCGGCACGGTCGATCTCTCCCTGGCGCGCGGCCGCATAAAGATGCGCAACGGCCTGCGATCGGAGCAGGGTTGGGGCGACGAGCTTCGTCCCCTCGGGAACCATCGCCCGCTCACGAAAAAGCCGTAGGGCTGCGTCGAGGGCGATCACGTAGCGCATTGGAGAGCCGATCTGTTATGAGCTGACTTCATGGCTTCAGAACCACAAGTCCCGTACACGGCGGCCATCCTGGGGCAGGTCGTCAAAGGTGTCGAGCCCCTCGAAGTGATCGACTAGTAGGTCCGCCACAGCCTCGGGCGGGGCGAGGCGAACGTTCACCGCCATGCGCCTGCGTCCGTCTTCATCGAGCCGCACCGCCCGCCAGGCAACCACGCAGGCGCAGGTGGGGCAGAAGTGAAATTCGAGGAACGGGTCGTCGCGCTCCTTGCGGGTATAGATGGCGGTGGCCCCGGAGATCCGGATGCGCTCCCCCTCCCAGTTATAGGCCCAAAGCGCGCCATAGCGGCGGCAGATCGTGCAGTTGCAGGCGGTGATTGAGCCCGGATCGCCGTCGAGCTGCCATTCAACCGCGCCGCAGTGGCAGGTTCCTTTCATCTCGAAATCTCCTTTCTTGGGAAAGAGCGTTCGTCTGCTGACAGACGATA
>JAZBPE010000213.1:0-12389 GCA_036353345.1 Erythrobacter sp.
TCTCCGTGACCGCGCATGTCGAAGGCGATTGCGCGAAAGCCGGCTTGAGCCAGCTCGCTGACCACCCTTCTCCACGCGCGCCGTGTCTGCCCGCCGCCGTGCGCAAGAAGGACGGGTTTAGCGTAGGCATCCCCCTCAGCCTCGGCTGTAAGAGAAATCGCGCCTGCGCCCTCAATCGTAAAGGTTTCTCTCGCCATCTCCGGATGGTAGGAAAGGCGCGCTAAATAGTAAACCAATTTAGTTTGTGGCTCTCGGCTCCGTGTTGGCTGTCCTGCAGGGGCGTTTCAACGACGGCAAAAGTCTATGCCAAGAGGGGTTTCTCCAGACCATTCTCTAATGCACCGGCTTGCGATTCGGTCAGCAGTCGCTGTCCGCTTAATCCGCTCAAAGATATAAAAGCTGCCTTTCCGCTTCCGGCCCCAATTGTGGTCAGGGAGTAGTCTTCTTCCCAACGGCGAGCAGCCGCTCGGGTTTTGCGGGAATACTTTTCTTGATGCCTAATGCCTTCTGGCCGACGATAAAAGCGCGATGGAGGAACACCTCTAGCGATGAGAGCAGTTCGGAAACCTCCTGACTGTCGGGCTCCCAGCCGCGATGCGCAGCCGCATTACCCGCATCCGTAACAACGCCGAGGATGTCCCGCTCAGTTTGCCCGATCCACCCTCCGTTGCGCAGCTCGTTCAGTTTCTCATCAAATGTCTTGGCCGGGTCGATGCCGATGACTTCGGTTGCACGGTCCAGTGCCGTTCTGAGTCCTATCGCCGTGAGGATGTGTGCCTGGTTGTCGTGCGCTACGTACATCTGGCTCAGGATATTGCGCAGCTGGGGGTCAGCCTTTTGCATGGCGTCGAACCATACCGGCTTCGTCTTGGCCTCTGGCTTCGGATAAGTTTGTATCTCCCTCGGATGCTCATACTGCTCCTGCCCCGCCGCATCGTAGTAGTGATCGGTGTCTTCGCTGTTCCAGCTGGAAGTTTCGTAGAAGACCGTCTCGCACCCTTGACATTCGAGCAGAGAGTGGTCGACACCGCCGTTGACCGAATGGCCATATTGCTTGTCCTCCCAGTCCCAAGCCTTGTAGATCGAGCCGTGGATTTCGCAGGTGCGCTCGCCATCGCAGGTGGGACAGTGCCCCTTCTTCGTTGCGTTTGTTGCTGTTGGTGTCGTGGCCATAGAGCCCGATAGCGAGCACTGACGAACTTTTCCAACAGTGTGCGTGTAAGTCGGCGCATCCTAAGTCCGCTTTTTGGGTTTGGCCGCTCTAGAGCCGCCATTCTGCTTCCGGCCCACAGTCAGCCAATGGAGTTCGGTTGCGGAAAGGTCAGGAAGTGCGCCGGTTGCGGACTTTAGCAGTGACAGCAAAAACCTAGAGTAGTTCAGTCACCAGTGTCATCGCTTAGATCTAACCCGGGTGGAGGGGCCAGCGGCATGCGGGGCGGGGCCGTGCGCCACATGAGAGCAACTTCCTCGTCGGTCAGGCCATAGGCGCGCTCGACCATGGCAGCGAGGCTGCGCTCATGGGCCAGCAATTCGATCCGTGCCTGCCGGGCAGGCTCGGCGGTCTCGGCAAACGCTTCGCGCAGCCGACGGAGTTGGGTCGGGGTCAAGCCTTCACGTTTGGGCAGGGCGGCGCGGACCGCTGAGACAAAGCCGTCGCTGTCGAGCTTGCTGGCCTCGGAAAGGGCGGTGCTAGTAACTCTTGGGAACTCGAACCCAAGCCAGTCAGCAATGGCTCGATCCGCTTTTTCCACGATGGCGGTGTTCGTCTTAATGCACTCAACATTATCTTGGAACGCTTCCCGCTTTCCGTGTTCAAGCTGCGGAATTGGGAACTCACGGATATAAGGAATATCAAAAGCGAGCGCCTCATCCTTCTTGTGCGGGAACTTTTTGAATTGGAAATACCAGCCGATCGGTGAGTTGAGGCAGGCGACGATCCATTCATCAACGGTCGGCAGTATCAAAGCTGAGTCATTGACCATGTATTGGCCTTGGTCAGTGCAGACTTGGGCATAGAAAGCGATGCGCCGCAAAAGGACCTTCGGGCGGTCAAAATCCTCAAAGTAGTCGACAGCATCCTGAATCTCATACCAGCGATAACTTCCGGCCTTCCGACCTGGCCATTTCGCATCCTTCTTCGGAGGCTGCCAATTAGCTGGTTTGGGTTCTAGCTGTGTTCGGAAAGACTCGAGATGCCGAAGTACGCTCGGATATTCTTCAATGTCGATACCTCGCCGAGCGAAGATCATCCAGAGCCCGTTCCACTCCGGCAGCCAGCGGCCAATGTCCTGACCGCGCAGGTAGGGCTTGATGATGTCGGCTGCTTTCGGGTCATCGCCAACAAGCTGATCGCGTGTGGCGGTGTCGATCAGAAATGCCTCATTGAAGCCCGTCTTCACGCCGTAAAGCGGACTAGCCCCGGCATATTCCTCAAGCGATACGCCGCGCTCACGAATCTTCTTGAGCAGGGCGGCTACGTCTGGCGGCTCCAGCACCCATGCTTCTTCGGTCAGGTCGGAGCGTTCGGCACGATAGGTCGCGGCGTGGACTGCTGCCGACAGACCCTCACGCGGAACATCGTCACGCGGGATTACCGCAAGATCGTATTGCTCGGGCACAGCGTCTGCATCGGGCTTCTGCACTGCGATGACGCATGGAAAGACGTCGGCATCCGGGAACAAATGGCGCGCGTGGCCGAAATCGGCCAGAAATTCGACCCACACATCCTCGGCGAACATCCGCCGAAGCTTCTCTGCATAGCCAGCCTTCAACCACTTGTTGGTGACGACATAGCCCATTCGCCCGCCGGGCCTGAGCAGCTTGGTCCCCTGTTCGTAGAAATAGACGTAGAGATCGGCGGTGCCGGCATAGGTGTCGAAGGCTTTCGACAGGGCGGGCTTGATCGGGGAGATTTCTTCCTGCCGGACGTAAGGCGGGTTGCCAATGACCGCATCGAACCCGCCTGACCGACCCGAAGAGGACAAGTCGCGCCATACGCCGGGGAAGGCCACTTCCCAGTGGAAGAACCGCTGTTCAGCCGCGATTGCGCGCGCCTCGCGCACTAGGCTGTCTGCCAGCGCGCGGCGGCGATCATCGGGCCTATGGCTCGGCATCAGACTGCCTTGGACCGGCTCTGGTGCATCCAAGCTTAGCTCGGTTCGCGCGTCGGCTGCGAGCACTTCGATTTCACCGCTTGCGATCCGGCTGGGATCGCCGAAGGTTCCTTCGTGGACCAGCTTCATCGCTTCAGCCCGGTCGAACTTGCGTTCGGCTTCGCGCGCCTTGGCGACCGCGCGGTCAATCTTCGCAGATTCCTTTTCGAGCGCGACCCGCGCCTTTTCCGCCTTTGCTTCGTCGGTGCTGTCGGCCAGCGCCTTGCGCATGTCGGCGAGGCGTTTGTCACCATCCTTGCGAATGGCATCAGCCGGTTCGCGGGGTCGGCGGACATTCGTTTCCAGAACGCCCATCAGATCATCCGCCTTTGCCAGATCGAGGATCGCTTCGAGCGGAGCGCTGGCTTCGGAGACGGTGGTGAAGAGGCTTTTCGACTGGTCAACCTGAGCAATGTCGGTGTCGGTCAGCCCTTCGATCTTTTCCATCTCGCGCACGATGTTGGCGAGCGGGGCGAGGTGGCGGTTGGAAATAAGGGCACCGCGTTCTTGCATCCAGTCCATCGTCGGGCGCACCCACGCGCCAAGCACGCTGTTACCGCACCGCAAATGATGGTCGAGGAACGACAACGGCGCACCTACGGTGAAGCTGTGCAACCAGAGCGCGACCTTGGCGAGCTCCACGGCCATCGGGTTGAGATCGACCCCGTGGACGCAGCGCTTGAGTACCATGCGGCGCACGATATGGCGGTCATCCAGCTGGTCTTCGACGATCGGCCAGTAATGCTCCCGCGCGTTGGCGACGATCCCCTCTCGCAACTCGGCAATGAGCTTCACGAGAGGAGAAGTATAATCGCCCTCGGCCATGCTTTCGGCATCGCCGACTGCGGTCAAGACCTTGTCCGAAAGCCAATCGACCAAGCTGACGAGGAAATGCCCGCTTCCCATTGCGGGGTCGACGATGCGGAGCGAAAGCAGTGCCATGGCCGGATCGTGTGCGCGAAGGTCATCACCCTTTGCGCCGCTTGCTAGAGCGGCTTCGAATGCCTCGCGCTTCTCTTCGACGACCGGGCCGACCGTTTTTTCGATGATCAGCGATACGAGCGGTTCTGGTGTGTAATACGAACCCGAGCGGTGCCGTGCCTCGTTGTCCGAGCGCGGTCGGACGGTCCCGGTTTCCTCGATCTCGACACCGTATTCGAGGATCGATTCATAGATCGAGCCGAGCTGCTGAACCGAAAGGTCGCGGTAGTTGATGTAGCGAAGCCGCCCTTCTTCCTCGCGGTGTGAGAGCGGTAATATAGCCTTGGCTAGCGTCTCGTCCGACAGCTTGATGCGACTGAGTAGCGAATTGCCTTCCGCTGCGAACAGGCCGCCGTTGTAGGGCGGAATGCCAAGATCATCGTCGCCTTCGGAAATTGCGCCGAAAATTGTCTCGAGGCGCGACCAGTAGGCAGTGCTGCGGGCGAGCTGTGCTTGCCTTTGCACATGCCGTTCCTTGATCTCCTCTCGAAGACGGGTCAGGCAATAGTCCGCGTAGGGACCGCGCTCGTCGGGGAGCAGATTCCGATCTTCGGCATAAAGCACAAACAATAGACGATAGAGAAGGAACATGGCCGCTTGGCGAACCTGCTCGGCGTAGCCATCATCGAGCGTCTCGGGGCGATCCGGGTCTGCCAACGAGATGGCAGTAATCAGTTCGGGAAAGACGGTTTCGAACACCGTATCTGCCAGATCCTTGCGGACCCTTTCCTCCCACCGGCGCGCATCCTCGATCGCGATCAGGTGAAAGCTGCGGCCCTGCTCGCTCGGACGAAACGCTTCGCGACCAAAAATCAGCACGAACAATCGGAATGCGTAATCTGGATCGATCGGTTCGTCGAGTAGATCCGGTTCGCATCCGGGCAGACCAAAGACCTTGCCCAGGTCAATTTCGAAGAAGTCCTCAGCGACAGAAAGAGCGTTTTGGTAGTAGAGCCGCCAGTGCCGTCCGTTAGTCAGAATGCCCCACGGCATCTTTCCATCTGCCACGACGGCAGCGCGGCGCAGATAATGCATGATTTGGGTCGACGGAACACCCTGGTCGCCTTGCCCTTCGCGATCGAGCGGGCGGTTCCAGCGCTTCGCTTCGACAAGAGCAGCGCCATGACGGAAGCGTTGCCATGGCTCGAGTGTCTTCGCCTTTTCTGCGGCGTCGCCATCGGCGAAAAGCAAGGCATCGGGAACGTCCTTGCGTCCCTTTGTCGTCATGTTCTGTTGAACGGATTTGTGTTGCCAGCCCAGCAATTCGAGCAGCGGATAAATAAGTTGGTCTTCGGTTTCTGCTTCGGTTGGCTTCTTGTGGCCTGAATGTTCATGCAGCAAATGCTGGGCGCTTTCGTAGAGCTGCTCAACTTCACTAATTTCGAGATTCTGCCACTCAGGGGATTCGGTGACCCCTTGCTTCAGCCAATCACGAGTGAACAATGCGCCTTGGAACACTAAGACCCTCCATACCTTGAGTGGAGTAGCCGAACTTACATCGACTTACACCCAAACTGTGATTGTCATGCACAATGAACGACCGCGTCCCACGCCCAAGGTCTGCCTCGAAGCCCAGAGGAAAGGAGCCCGAGCGGGATATGCCACGCCTTGGACCGAAAGCGGACCGTAGCCAGGTGACCCGTTTAGCGATCAGTGCACCGCGCTCGCCGGCTGATCACGGAATTCATCAAGCCACCCGGGATCGAGTGACAGGCGATTCCGGTTCAATTCGATAGCAAACTACTTCCCCCTTGTGTCAGGATGGCCCTACAGTCACCTTCGAGATCTTCGAGCCATTTGAGATAATGACCGCATGCGCCTTGAGAACATTAAGATCCGAAACTTCAGGTTGCTGCGCCGACTCTCAATCGATCTCGCCCAGGACAAAACGACGACCATTTTGGTGGGGCCGAACAATAGCGGGAAAACCTCAGTAATGGAGGCTCTCCGGCTGTTTATCGGGCAAGGAGCCGAGGCTCCTAAAATCTCCTTCCACGACCTCTCTCAGCTTCGCCACCGGGACCTGAAGCGGATCGAGCGAAAGGTTGCGGCTGAAGCTGATCCAGAAAAGAAGATTGAGCTGCTTAGGCGGCTTACACCGCGTATGCGGCTCGATCTGACCTTTTCCTATGGCGAAGATCCCGCCGACCTCGTTGCAGCCACCAAGCTTTTGATGGACCTTACGCCTGGCACAAGCAGAGTGCGCATGCGGATCGACTATCGACTGGAGAACGCGAAAAAGCTTCTCGACGAGTTTGGGGCCAGGCCTCGCAAAGACGTCTCGCTGTGCGACTATCTGAAAGAGACGTTCAGAGATCATTTCAAACGCGTTTTCTTCAAAGTGTCCCCTGACGGCAAAGAAGTGGAACAACTCGAAGACGGCAATTTGCTGAAATCCCTACTGCGCATCGACATCGTGCCCGCTCAGCGGCACGTCGATGACGATGAGGGAAGCCGGTCCGCGAAGCTCTCAAAACTTCTCCACGATCATTACGAACGCTTCTATCGGGTCGATGACGCTGCCGGTTATCAAGCGATCGAAGATGCACTCACGGCGAGCGCAGGCGACCTTACGGGGATGTACGGCAAAGCCTTTGGCCGTTTGACGAAGCGCCTTCAGAGTTTTGGCTATCCGCCAGGCCAAAAAGCGCCGGACCTGAGGGTACGTGCTGAACTGAGCGCAGAAACAATTTACCGTGACAATGCGCGAATATATTATGCCAGCGAACACGCCGAAAAAGAAGGAGTAATGGAGGAGTTCGAGCTGCCCGAAAAATATAACGGGCTCGGCTACAAAAACCTGATTTACATTGTCCTGCAGCTGGAGTCCTTCCGCGCTGCGATCGACGCGACGATGGGCGACAAGCCGCGCGTTCATATAATCGCGATTGAAGAACCCGAGGCGCACCTGCACCCGCAGATGCAGACGGTTTTCATCAGCGAGATTTCGAAGGTTTTGGAAACGGACGGAGGGACGACAGCACAAGTTCTGCTCTCCACACACTCGTCCCACATGATCGCTCATTCTGAGTTCGAGCCCGTGCGCTATTTCCGCAGGGTTGGCCGTCAGGTCGTCATGCAGGACCTTTCGCAGCTACCGCTGCCACCACACAACCCCGACCTTCTCGACTTCCTGCGCCGCTATGTTCGACTGACTCATTGCGATCTGTTTTTCGCGGACAAGGCCATCTTCGTGGAAGGCCAGGTCGAGCGGCTGCTGCTCCCAATGATGATTGAGGAGCAAGCCAAGGTGGCTGGCTGCGAGACGCTCGGAAGTCAGTATGTCAGCATTTCTGAGGTGGGCGGGGGGCACGCCCATAAGTTTAAGCCGATCATCGACTTTCTTGGCATTCCGAGCCTGATCATTACCGACCTGGACTCGGTCGATGACGGAGGAAAAAAATGCCCGGTCGCGACGGGGAAAAGCACTAGCAACGCCTGTCTCCGCAAATGGATTCCCGAGAAGGAAACCGTCGAAGAATTGCAAGCCTGCGATAATGCGGCCAAGACGCAAGGCTGCATTCGGGTTGCCTATCAGGTCACCCAGGACGGGCATTGTGGTCGTTCATTCGAGGAAGCATTCATCTACGCCAACATCACTTGGCTGACTGACAATCATGCCAAGCTCAGCACGACTAAGGCTGCCGTCAAGAAAGCGATAGACGCAGGCCTGACAGCACAAGCGTGGGAGTTGAGCGGCAAGCTCGGGAAGGTCGATTTCGCCCTCGATCTGATGGGCGCACCAGGCTGGGAGATTCCCCTCTATATTCAACAAGGCCTCCAATGGCTGGCCGAGCATCCCGCAAAATGATGACGGAAGCGGACGAAAAAATCCTGGATTGTCTGCACACGCGACAGAGCTTCCTGATCGACGCCGGGGCGGGCTCGGGCAAAACATCGTCCCTCATTCGCGCTCTTGATTTCATTCGAGGACCGGACCGTTCGAGCGTTATCGGGGAAGGCCAGCGTGTGGCCTGCATTACTTTCACGAATGTAGCAAAGAATGAGATCATCGAGCGTACAGAGCACGACCCCTTGTTTGTGGTCTCAACGATCCACGACTTCTTATGGGCCTCGATCAAAAACTTTCAGAAAGAGCTGAGGCCCGCCCTTCTTGCGTTCAATGACCGGTTGCCTGCAAGCAGCCGCAGAAAGCAAGATCAGGAGGAATTGGCAGAAGCTTTAAAGACGGTACCGACGATCGCCTACTCCGATCGCGGCGCAAACTTCTTGGAAGGCCGAATTTTTCACGACGACCTTTTGGGCGTGGCTCACATTATGTTCCACGACCATCCGCTTTTATCGAAAGTGGTCGCCGCTCGATTCCCGTTCATATTTGTAGACGAATACCAGGACACTGATCCGCTGGTTGTCTCCGCCCTGTTGGATCATCTTCTTAAGACAGAGCATCCCCCGCTGATCGGTTTCTTTGGCGACAAGATGCAGAACATCTATTCGGGAGGGGTCGGCGAATTGTCGGCCGATCAGCAGGCACAGCTGGTTCAAATCAAGAAGGAGGAGAACTATCGGTGCTCCAAGGCGGTGATCGACGTTCTCAACAAGGTCCGAACTGACATTCAGCAGGAGCCAGCGGGTGCCAATTTACCGGGGGGCGCGGTGTATGTCAGTCTCACCGGCACGGCTCCGGACGCGGACATTGCCGAACTCGCCGTCCAGAAAGCGCAGGATGTCTTCGGCTGGAGTGTACAGGGCGAGTTGAAGGTTCTATTCCTCACTCACCGCCTTATCGCCCGCAAGGCCGGATATGCCGATCTATTGGCAGCCTTCGCCAGTCGGGGAAGCTTTACGCAAGATAAGTTTCAGAGCGGCGAAGACCCGATTGCAGCCTTCTTCCTTAAAAAAGTCGAGCCATTTATTACTGCTTGGCGTGAAGGGCGGGTGGGGCGCGCTATCAGTTCATTGAAGGAACGCCCGATCCCGATCGCGGGGGCAGCCGAGAAGGCGCGAGTGAAGGCGGCCCTAGATGACCTCATCAAACTAATTGATGCCGGAGGAACGATTGAAGCAATCTTAATGCATCTGCGGGCAGCGCAATTGGTCACACTCCTTGATGACTTGGAAGCGGCCGTGGCAGGCCCTGTGGTGGCTGCCGAGGCAGGATCGCCCGAGGCTGCGCATCAGGCCTTTCTGGATCTTCTTCTGGCGGTGCCCTATCTGGAAGTCAGTCGTTACCGCGCCGTGCTGGAAAACAGCATGCCGTTCTCAACCAAACACGGCGTGAAAGGCGATGAATTTCAGAACGTGATCGTGGTTTTGGATGACGCTGGCGCGAACTGGAACCAATACTCGTTTGGCAAGCTGCTGGCAGGAACCGACACCAGCGAAAGCCGGGAGCGGAGAACCCGCCACCTCTTCTATGTTTGTTGCTCGCGCGCCAAAGACAAGCTGATTGTGGCTGACCTCGGGGTTGGGGCCCATGCCAAAATCGAGGCGCTTTTCGGGGCCAGCGCGGTAGCCATGTGATCAAGTGGCAGCGCATGTTGGACAGGCCGCTAGTACGAGCCCCAGGTCATCGTTGAACTATGCAGCGATGCGCGTGCCAACCGCGACTTCCGATTCACCAGCAGCGACGGCGTTTTGATCCTGCTCCTGCACTGCGGTCCATCGGCCAGACGGACGACCACTTTTAAGGACGATGCGAGCCATGTCGAAAGGCTACCTAGAGGGCGCAGTACGGACTTATCTGCCTCAAATTACGCTGCCGCTGAGCACTTTGCCCTGTGATCGTTCCTGCACATGTTCGGGTCAGCCCCCGATCTCGATGTGGCGTTCGAGAACGAGCAAGACCGAGAAGCAGCCTGCAACTTCATGGATCTCCTGGAGGCATCGGAGGGCGATGGCGTTAGCTGATTGCAGGAAAGGTCAAGTGAGCCTGCAGACCCACACCCGATACCCATCCGGCTTTAGTCGCGAACAGTCCTGAACCAGGTCAGCTGAGGACGGCAACCCGTTCCTTTCCGGCCGTGTTGGCAGCTGCGCTGCCTGCCCGCACCACCCGTCATGAACAGGTTTCCCTTGGAGCTTTGCCCCTGCGGTGCAGTCCTCCCATGCCCTGCTTCTTCTGGATGTTCGCAAGCCGGAGATGGTCTCCGGTTTAAGGAACTGAAGGACTACCATCATGACCAATATCGCCATCATTACCGGCCGCATCGCCCGCGATCCCGACACCCGCGAGACCAAGGGCGGCACCAATGTCACCGGGATCACTGTCGTCACCGATCGCCCTGCGCGGGACAAGGACGGCAAGACCTACAAGGACGAGAACGGCTACACCGCCAAGGAAAGCGAGTTCCACCGGGTTACCTGCTTCAACGGCCTCGCCAAGACCGTCGGCCAGTACTGTTCCAAGGGCCAGCTGGTCAGTGTTCAGGGCCGCATCCACTACACCCAGTGGGAGGACAAGGACGGGGGCACGCGCTACGGCACCGAGATCCTCGCCGACAAGGTCGACTTCCTCTCGCGCGGCAACGGCAGCGGTGACGATCACGACAACCAGGACGCTCCCGAGATCGACTGAACTCTCACCTCGATCTCGCCTCCCGAAGGGGTCCTGTCCCAGCCGGACAGGGCCCCTTCCTCGCGTATGGAACGCCGAAGAACTTTCAGTAATCGTTTGCAAAAGCGGTGCTACGAAGAGCGCCATGACTGACCAGGCGATCGTTTGCTATCCGGGTGAGGCCGCGACTGCAGCCGAGGTTGTGGCACTTGCAAATGAGTATCGGATCGCGGCCCAGCTTCTCGTGCAGAATGGACGGCCCGGAGAACCCAGGTCGCGGGCGCCGTTTCGCATGGTCGCGATTCATGCGGTCGAGCTTTACCTCAACGCATTCCTTCTCCGATCGGGTCACAGCGCGGGCGAGGTCCGGGGTCTCCAGCACAACCTCGCGGCAAGGGCGGACCTCGCAGTCGAGCTTGGGCTGGTGCTGCGGAAGCGGACGCGGGAACACCTGCATGCCATGTCGCAGTCGCGCGAATTTCTTGTGACGCGATACGTGCCCAGCGGGACCAGCCTATCGGAGATCAACCGCCTGCAGGCGACGCTGACAGAGGTCGCGCAGAAGGTCTCGGGAGCTATCTAGCTTGGGACCGGAGGGGAGGGGCCTGGCTCACGTTCTCCCATTCTGATGGCCGTGCAACAGGCGCGTCAAGGACGGCAGGGTCCCACCATTTTGACTCCCCTTCGCTACGCTACGGTCCGACAAAATCGTTACCCCTACCGCCGCTTCGCGGTCGCCCAAGTGGGCGATCCCTGACCCGCCGGCCGCACGCCCATCCGTCCTGCTCCTGCCGTCAACGGCAGACATCAGGAGGATACAATGGCTTCAATTGCTCGGATCAATTCGAACTCGGAACGCTACTTTGCCGCGCTGGCTGTGGCAGAGCGTCGGGCGTTGCACAGCTTCTTCGATCAGCATATCGTTGAGGACCGAGAACTCGGATACTTTGCTTTGGATGAGGGTGACTACAACGCGCTTCCTGCGCATCTTGCAGCGCGCGTGGTGCATACGGTTCATGGGGCAATGCTCGATGAGTTCTGACCGTAGGATCAGGGCGGGGACCGGGAACGGTTCCTGCCTTTTTTCTTGTTCGCAGGGTTAGGAGAGATGGGTATTCCCGATCGTTCTGCACCTCATCTCCATTCGATCTTGGGACAGTCCGGTGATGGCTATCTGGTCCCTATGATCCTCTCAAACGACCGGGCAATTGGCCCGCCTGGGGAATGACCCGCCGAGGGGGATTCTCACATAACTAAGGCCAGTTGGTAGCCCACCGGCATTTTCGCCCTGAATCTCGCTTTTCCCTACGAGGACACAATTGCTCGCGCTCCAAGAATAAGGATTAGAATTCAACCCATTGAACGGAACTCAGGGCCTCCTGAAAAGCCCCGCACACATTGGAACTTGACAGGCACACCGTACGCAGCGGGTGCTGCAATTGAAGGCGCGGAATTGCTTCTCGAATTCACGAAATCTCGCCGATGCCATCTTCTGTGCCGGATGCGGTCCAGTTGCTTTCTCGTCCGTGCCGAGTCGGCACAGATCCGTTTAATCTGCTGAAAAGCGATGTGAATTTTCCGTTTTCCTACACCCCATGCTGCGGCCTAGAGTGGCACTTGCCTTTCGAAGGGTGAGCCAGGTTCTTTGAACACAAGGAACTTGGAAAAATGCAAAGACACCACCGGTTCGTGACCTATGTCACGCCCCTGATCGCCGAATGGATCAGGAAACAAGCAGA